>JAHDGS010000008.1:12761-33186 GCA_020627505.1 Myxococcota bacterium | reverse complement strand
CGGGGGCATTACATGCTGGGTTATTGGTGAGCCTGGCCCTTGGTATCCCGCTTAGTATTGCGCTATTCTTTGGTGCCGAATATGTGTTTCGAATTGTCAATCAAGATCCTAATGTGATTCAACTGGGTGGCGCTTATCTTAAGATTCGAGCGATTGGGCTTGTCCCGATCGGTTTGCTCATGTCGTATCGCGGATACTGGAATGCGACGAACCGACCACACGTTTATATGCGAACCCTAGTGGTGATGCATGTCGTCAATTTGGTGACAAGCTATGTTTTTATCTTCGGCGTTTTTGGACTTGATACGTATGGTGTGCGCGGGGCCGCCATTGGCACAACAGGATCTTTATGGCTCGGGGTGATTCTTTACATGATTCAGACGCGTGGTCTGGCACGGGAAGAAGGCTACCTGAAGCATATGCCGTCGCGGATTGACTTTCGCTCTTTACTATCCGTTTCAATTCCATTTGGCATACAGCAGACACTTTTTGCCGGTGGTTTGACGACATTATATTGGATCATTGGACAAATCAGTACAACGGACTTAGCTGCCGCAAATATTGTTGTGAATGTCATGCTTGTCGGTATTTTGCCGTGCATTGGCCTCGGGATGGCGGCGACAACACTGGTGGGTCAGGCAGTGGGTCGTCAAGATCCAGAAGATGCAGAACGTTGGGGACATGAGGTCGTTCAGGTTGCATTGGTGGTTATGTGTGTGCTTGGGGTGATTCTATTGATATTTCCAGAGTCGATTCTCGCTGTATTTACGAGCGAGTTACACGTTCGTGCCGCAGGAACAGCTGCGCTACAAATTACACTCTTCGTTCTATTGGGAGATGCCGTTGGCTTGGTTTATATGAATGCCCTTTTTGGTGTTGGCGAATCGAAACGTGTCGCGCTCATCAGTGTGGGACTACAATGGCTTTTTTTTCTGCCGCTGGCATATCTGATTGGTCCCGTGATGGGGGGGACATTGACAGATATATGGATTTGTCAGTTTATCTATCGTGTCATGAATGGTGGTTTTATGTGGTTTCTATGGCGACGACATTTCAGTCGCTAATATGACATTTATCATCAAAGTGTCCCAAAGAAAGACGGTTGCCGGTTTTTTTGACTGGCTAAGCATGCAAACGCGTTAATTGAGTGCTACCTTTTATTAAAGTTTTTTATTTAGAGGTGATCGTATGTCGCATTTGTTAAAACGTTTTGGTGTTATGTCTTGTTGTTGGCTTCTTGGTGCTTTTGTAACGGGCTGTGGCGCAGATGAATTAGAAGTTATTGGCTTTGAGCAGACCAGTCAGACTGAGTTTGCTGCAAATAATACTTTTTTGTGGGCTTCTTTAGAGTGGGGGGATTGTATTGTTGAAAATCCGCCGTGTGATGAAACAGGTACCCAAACAAGAAAAGTACATTGTGTCGAAAAGGATAAGAACGATAATATTGTTGGTGAAGTTGATATCTCGAATTGCTCAGGACCGATGCCAAATAGTGAACAATCTTGCACGATAAATACAGATGGTGATCCCTGTACTGCATCAAATGGAGAGTCCTCTGCGTGTGAAGACGGCGAGTGTCCAATTCCGGCAACACCGCAATGGTGGACTGGTGATTGGGGACAATGTTTTAAAGACAATTTTGACCCGGAATGTTTCCAGAATGGAACAGAATATAGAGATGTTGAGTGTCAGCTAGTGCCAGATAACGGTACAAACGATGGTTCTCATCCTGAGATTTCTAAAAGTCAGTGTCGTGCGGAGCATGGTAATTGGAGTGAACCTGATGATTCACAGTGGTGTTTTTACGAAACTGATGGAGATAGTTGTATCGATGAAAATAATAACTGGAGTACATGTTGGAGCGGGCAATGTGAGGTGGTGGCCGACTATCAGTGGGATATTGGTGACTGGAGTACGTGCTCAGGTTTCGTTGATGAATGCGATGAGACAGGTACACAGTCTCGTTCTGTCCAATGTGTTGATCAGTCAACAGGTCAAGTGGTAGCTGATTGGCGTTGTCCAAACCCAGACCCGGTTGAGACGCAAACATGTAGTAGGGATACAGACGGCGATGTTTGTACTACTGATAGTAACCAGCCAGGCACATGCACCATTGGCACATGTATTCCATCACAACAAACCTACAGTTGGAATATTGGTTCTTGGGGAATATGTACAGGTTTCTCAAATGTCTGTGATGAGACTGGTATGCAATCACGTTCAGTTCAATGTGTCAGTGACCAAACAGGTCAGGTTGTTGCTGATTCGAATTGTTCACAACCGAAGCCTGTGACCAGCCAGTCTTGTGTCCGAGATACAGATGGTGACCCGTGTGGTGATATTATCGACATTATTGGGGGTGGAGAGATTGGTGTATGTGTAAATGGTGTATGTCAGATTGAAGATCAAGAAGAATATATCTGGCGACCAGGTGATTGGGGGCCTTGTCAAGGATTTGATGGGGAATGTGGTCAAAAAGGATTCCAGGAAAGACCAATATTTTGTTATGATGTGGCGACGCGCCAACAAGTATCGAGCTCTTTGTGTGATCCCACTACAGCGCCAGCTACGATGCAAGATTGTGAACGCAATTCAGATGGACTCCAATGTACAGGAGGAGAATGCTTGAACGGAGAATGTGTTGGTGAAGACACATACTCCTGGCAAACAAGTTCATGGAGTTCCTGTGCAGGGTTTGCGAATTCATGTGATGAAACTGGAGAGCAAAGCAGAGATGTTTGGTGTCAAAATGATCAGACAGGAGATATCGTCTCAAGTTCGTTTTGTAGTGGTGCGCCCCCGGCTTCTAGTACGGGTTGTGTTCGTGATACTGATGGAGATTCATGTGGAGTAAATGGAACATGCGTCAATAGTCAATGTGTTGAAGTCACTTACGAGTGGCAGGCTGGTTCATGGGGGGCATGTCAGTATAGTAATACATGTGATGAGAGTGGACTGCAATTCAGAAATATTATCTGTGTAAGAACTGATACAAACGCGCCTGTTCCGGCCTCGTTCTGTTCTGGACAAAGCCAACCATCAAGCACCCAAGCATGTTCGCGTGATACCGATGGTGATGTATGTATCGGCGGTGTCTGTGAAAATGGCTCATGTGAAATTCCGGAAAACTATATTTGGGATGTTGGCACATGGGGGGTATGTGGAGACTTTGCTGGGGAATGTGGTGAAACTGGCCAGCAAGTCCGAACAGTACGCTGTATTGAAGAAGGAAGTGGGGTGCAAGTTTCCAATAGCCTTTGTAATGGAAGTCAGCCAACAGCTGTTCAACTCTGTTTCAGAGATACGGATGGAAATAGTTGTGATGCTGGCTCAGGAACATGTACCAATGGCCAGTGTGTTGAGAATGCGACCTATTTCTGGTTCAGCTCTGCTTGGAGTTCTTGCAACGGGTTTGATTCAGCCTGTGATGAGACGGGTCGGCAGTCGCGTTTGGTAGAATGCCGTGAATCTGGTACGAACAATGTTGTTGCGGACAATCTCTGCTCGGGGCAAAAACCTTTAGAGGAAACAACATGTCTACGAGATACAGATGGTTTGCCTTGTCCGGGCGGTACCTGTGCACAAGGTATGTGTGAAGAAACGATTGTATATGAATGGGAAATAGGATCCTGGTCTCAGTGTCAAGGATTTGATGATACGTGTGATGAAGAGGGAACTCAGTTCCGACGTGTCCAGTGTATTCGTACCGATTCGGGGGCTGCAGTTCATGAATCGTTCTGTTCTGGAGCAATTCCGCAATCGACACAGGCATGTGATAGGGATACGGATGGAAATGTCTGCCGTGTCGCTCAGGCAACTGGCTCATGTGTGTCTGGTGTATGTATCACATCATCATATGCATGGCGAACTGGGAACTGGAGCGTCTGTACAGATTTTGATAGCGCATGTGATGAAACAGGAACACAGTTAAGAAATGTTTGGTGTGTTGAAACGAGTACCGGACAACAGGTTGCGAATTCAAATTGTTCAGGAACACAACCAGAGAGTGCATCCGACTGTGTTCGAAATACAAATGGTTTTAGTTGTTCTGGCGGACAATGTTTGAATGGTCAGTGTGTTGAGCCTCGAGATTATCAGTGGGATGTGAGTGGATGGTCAGAATGTGGCGGATTTAGCGGTGGTACGTGTGACGAAACAGGAACGCGAAGTCGAACTGTACGTTGTATTGATATTGCGACAGGGCAGTCTGTAAGTACATCTCTCTGTCAAGGAACACTACCTGTTTCAAACGAAGTTTGTTTACGTGATACAGATGGCCAAGATTGCGGTGCAGGTGGCATTTGTTCGAATGAGACTTGCTTGACAGATATTGATTATGTTTGGATTACTGATTTGCTTGGTCCATGTGAATATGCAGGTGAATGTGCTGAATATGGCGATCGAGAACATCGTACGAAATGTGTCGACAGGGTCACGCGTGTTCAAGTGCCTGACTCCTTCTGTATTGGCAATAGACCTGATGATCGTGTAATTTGTAAGCGACATGAAATCGTTGGTGCGCCATGCCCAAGCGGTGGCGGTATCTGCCTCAACGATGTCTGTGTGCCAGATGACGAAAACGCCACATATGTGTGGCGGGCACAAGCGTGGAGTTCTTGTCGTGACTTTGTTGGTGAATGTGGAGAGACAGGTTCTCAGACACGGGTGGTTGATTGTGTCAACGAAGAAACTGGCGCCTCAGTGAGCCCTTCATTCTGTACAGACACCATGCCTGCTGAGACGCAAAGTTGTGCGCGTGACACCGATGGAAATGGGTGTACAGGTGGTATATGTCAAAACGAAATATGTGTATCGAGCGATTGTGATGTCAATGATCCAGATGCAGATTGTGATGGTGATGGATTATCAAATGGCAATGAAGATTGTCTTGGTACCTCGTCACTGAATCCAGATAGTGACGGAGACGGATTATGTGATGGTAATCAAACTGTTTCCGGTATCTGTGTCGCAGGTGAAAATCTAAATGATGATTGTGAAATTGGAGATGATGAATCGGACCCAACTGACCCATGTGACCCAGATGGTTCTCGGCCAGGATGTGAAGGTCCTGTGTGTGATCTGTCGGATGCTGATGCTGATTGTGACGATGACGGTCTAACAAATGGACAGGAAGATAATTCTTGTACTGACCCTGAATCAGCGGATACCGATGGTGATGGAATCTTAGACGGTGTCGAAGATGCAAACCGAAGCAGTGAGCAAGAAGATGGTGAAACTGATCCATGTGACCCAGACTCTGATGGTGACGGATTCTGTGACGGGAGTGAAGCGATTTCGGGTGTCTGTATCTCTGGTGAGGACTTTAACAACGATGGCGTTCGAGATGATGGCGAGTTTGACCCGCTTGATCCATGTGACCCAGTTTCTGTTGGCCCAGAATGTGGTTCTGCATGTGACGTAAACGATATGAATGCCGATTGTGACAATGACGGATGCTCAAATGGTGACGAAGCTGAAGCGGGTACTTCTCCGGTAGATCCTGATACCGATAACGATGGTATTCGAGACTGTTTAGAGATTAACTGTGCGACAGACCCACTCGACCCTGATAGCGATGGTGATGGCTTCTGTGATGGCTCATTAACAGTGAGTGGTACATGTGTTCGAGGTGAAGACTTGAATAACAACTGTGTACTTGAGTCTGGTGAATCGGATCCAACGGATGCATGTAATCCAATCAGCACTGATGCAAGTTGTGACAATACATGTGACTTGAATGACCTTGAAGCAGACTGTGATAACGATGGTCTACCGAATCAAGAAGAGTTCATGCATGGTAGTGACCCTGAGAATCCTGATACTGATGGTGACGGAATTCTCGATGGTGTCGAAGATGCTAATCAAGATGGCACAACAGGTCCGCAAGAAACAAGTCCAATCAAGGCTGACTCAGACCATGATGGTTTCTGTGATGGCAGTGAGACAGTGCTCGCAGATGATACCTTTGAAGGCTGTATCCGTGGTGAAGACCTGAACAATGATGGCAACGTCGATCCAGGTGAAAGTGATCCATTGGATCCATGTGATCCTGTATCAACTGATCCAGGATGCCCATCTCAATGTGACGTGAATGATCCGGCAGCTGATTGTGACAGTGACGGTGTCACAAACGGTAACGAAGATGCTATTGGCTCTGACCCTGAGAACCCTGATTCGGATGCTGATGGTATTCCTGATGGTGTCGAAAATGCAGATCAAGATGGTGTTGTTGATGATGGTGAAACTGATCCGACAAACCCAGATAGTGACAGAGATGGTTTTTGTGATGGTTCACAATCCGTGATGACTGTGTGTGACTCAGGTGAAGATTTGAATAACAATGGTATTTTTGATGAAGGAGAGAGTGATCCTCTTGACCCATGTGATCCGATTTCGACCGATGAAGAGTTGTGTGGAACAGGATGTGATTTGGATGATCCAAATGCAGACTGCGACAATGATGGTCTAACGAATGGCACAGAGGCTGAACTTGGAACGAATCCGCTTCTGCCTGATACAGACCGTGATGGTTACTTAGACGGTGAAGAAGATGCGAATGGTGACGGGGTGATCGGTGATGGAGAATCCGATCCGCTTGATCCTTGTGATCCTGATGCGACGACAGCAGCTTGTCTAGAAGATGGTTGTGATATCACTGATATTGCAGGCGACTGTGATAGTGATGGGATCACAAATGGTATCGAGAACTCGACTGGTACAAATCCACGTTCTGCTGATTCTGATGGCGACGGATATTGCGATGGTGCTGAAGCTGTTCTGGATACATCTGGCAATGAACTTTGTATCGGCGGTGAAGACACGAATATGAATGGTGTTGTCGATGAAGGAGAAAGTGATCCACGTGATCCTTGTGACCCTGATGATACAACTCAAGCTTGTATTGACTCACGTGTGGCGTGTTTCGATGATAGTGACTGCGGTGCGGATCAGATCTGTTTGACTGATGGTGATGCTGAAGGCTTCTGTGTCGATCCGAAGACGTATTTTGTTATCGGAAGTGGATGTATAAACTGCTCCGCGTCAGATGGTATCAGCCTTGTGATGCTACTCCCGCTATGGGGGCTGAGACGCAGAAGACGTCGTCGCTAGTTCGAAACGTCTCAATACAAAGCAATAAAGGCTGCCTCAGGGCAGCTTTTTTGTATTCAAATGTAGGCTGTCGCAAAATGATATAGTGTGCAGTCGTTTATTTGAGAAGTTTGTTTCAATCCGATATTTTGATCTTAGGAGATCTGAATTATGAAAAAGATAACAACATTATTTCTTACTTTAACCGCCTTAACAGCATGTGGCGCAGAAAACACAGATATTAATGGGCAGCGCTATGGTGACAGCTTAACAGACGTCGCGAATGGTGACGATAGATATCTGCCTGAAGATGAAAAAATTGATGAAGTTCGTGATGATCGCAACTGTTTTCCCAATATTAATGCATCTTTTGAGCACTCGAATACAGCAGATGTAATTCAGCTCAATGGTCGTGGTAGCATAGCAGGAGATGAGCATATTGTAGGACTTGTTTTTGCGAGTGCACCATCTTCAAATGGTAATAATGTCGCGAGTTCACAGACGCTTGCCGGTCAATTGGAGCCATTCAATGGTCTAAATCAAATTTGCTTAGTTAGTGAGGGAGCGAATGTCGCCTGTGTTTCAGGAACACCCGATACTGATGGTGTCATTAGAGGTGTTCAAACGACAAACTTTGCATCGATTGGTGCAGTTGATTTTGCGACAGCAAGTATTTGTGTCGATGATAACCCATAAAGTCTCTCTGGGGCGGGATAATCACAGCCGGACATGAGTCCGGCTTTTTTTACATTAGGAGCAGTCTTGGCCCCTCACAACCACCGCACATGTCGCTGGTTTTTCACCCAATCGCACTGCGTGCGGCTCCCGCACCAGGTATCATTAACTCTGATACATAATATTCATAAAAGAACTTGCGAGACGTTTATAAAGGGGCTGTCCCAGCCCCTCAAAACCGCCGCACATGTCGCCGGTTTTTCACCCAATCGCACTGCGTGCGGCTCCCGCACCAAGTATCATTAACTCTGATACATAATATTCATAAAAGAACTTGCGAGACGTCATAAATGTGATTAGATTCGGGTTGCTGAGCGGGAATAGCTCAATTGGTAGAGCACCAGCCTTCCAAGCTGGGGGTTGCGAGTTCGAGTCTCGTTTCCCGCTCCATTAGTCTTAATGACTTCAAAGAGGACCCATGGTGGTCCTTTTTGTTTATCAATCTCTGCGGAAACGAGACGGAGTCTCCCATATTCATTTGATATGGCCGCTCCAATAGTCTTGTAGACTGACAAAAGTCCCCTTGGAAGGGCTTTTTTTGTGAAAAGCGGAAGAAATATTGTCTTGTGTGTACTCATTTGATTTGTTTGTTCATAAGAACAAACAAGGTTGTTGTAATTTAAACATTAGCCAGAAAATTTGTAAATTTGACTTCTAGATTCTCAAACAGAGTAGCTGAGAGAGCAATATGACTAATAATGATGCAGTAGCAGGACGATCTTATTCTTTTAGGTCTACGAACAGTATAATATAGATATGAGATATCTATTAACGCTGCTTGTAATATCTACATTTCTAACGACATTGGCTTGTCAATCGGATGAATGCTTTGAAGAGAGTTGCGAATTCGAGACATCAAATACCTTAATCAGAGGACCTCAACCAAATACATTCATATCCTATGCAGATACTAAATCGAGTGTTGAGGCCTGCGATGATGGATTTAATGATGATGAAACAGCTTGTTATAATGAATTGATGCCACCAGCGCCTCTAATCAAAAGATCAATGATCGCTCCCGAGTATGATTTAAGAGGCATTGATCTCGACAATTATATCGATCAAAATCTGATCCAGTCGACTTCATCAAAATATCTGGCCGCAGAACGAACTTCTCTATTACCAGAGCACAACACGACAGTCGATGGGCGTCTGGTTTCAAAAGCAACGGGTATTGCGGTTTTTCGCCCTGAGAATCTCTCAGATGGTTTTCAAACAATAGGTGGTAAAGACCAGCCAGCTTATAACCAGTTTACCGATATCAGATTATTTACTCAAATTAATCCCACAGATGATACAACAACAAGATTGAGTCAAGCCGAGCTTGAGCCGACGCCAAGGATTCAGCACGATGGTTGGTCTGAATCACCAGGGAAGTTTGAAGGTAACCGAAGAGGAACATTTCACAATATTTGTAATGAATCTGGTATTGATGATCGAACCCACGTCTTTGCTTGTCAAGCGAAGTATGAAGAGGATGAGCCATATCGCGCAGGGGACTGCTATAATGTAACGACATTATGGACAGTCTCCAATTCCGCTTCATCAGAATTGCGGAGCCTAAAAATCACGATTTTTGTACCAGATGGCAAAAATGCAAAACCATTAGGTGATTTCTCTAAACATGTGTGGGTCTACCCAAGGTTCAATCAGCCGTCATCAAATGCACGTTCAAGCTCTTTGAGAACAACGACTCCAATACTTCAATTACCGGCATATAAAAATTACGATGTCCGATATCGGATAATGCAAGATGTGCCCCCTGGACGTGACTGGATTGTCAATGATGATGATCCCTCAAAGCCACCAACAAATTATCAAAAGTTTTACTACAAGGCCTTTGAAGAGTGTGGTGGAAGTCACAATGAACCTTGGTGCCGATTATTGAATGAGCAAAAGGTCCATAACCCGGCAGAGCCGTTTCTATTTTATGACGGTGAAGTCTCAGATTTACCTGTGCAATCAACTGAGCGCAGTTATAGTTTGGCCGAACCGACGACCACTGCAGATGGGATGCTTTTGATCGTAAATGACTCTCGAAAGAAAAATTTGATGTATTCATATAATGACGTTGGTCCGTGTGATGCGAGAGGCTGGCATACTTTTTATCCTATTTCTCGAGCATATCTGGACCCAAATGTGAATACACGCTACGGGTTTGCGATACGGCAAATGAGAAAAAGTAGTGGTGAGCTATATGCACCAGGTGAGACTGTTAAAGGGCTATATCCTTGGGTTGATAGGAAAGGAAACAACTTATTGTATTCGACACATGGTTATAAAGATGGCTTGAAGCTCTATAAGACTGATTCAGGAGCGCAGTTTTCTGCTGACGCAAAATTCGATAGACAAAATACGGCAGGTGTAATTGTCATGGGCTCTTGGACGAATTGGAAAGAAGTGGTTCCGGACAATGGTTTGAATCATACGGATTTCACCTTCAAAGAATATAATAAGAATACACGTTTTAATCTTAAAATGTATCGATACTCAAACAAGACCGTATTGCCTGTTGGCTCAAGGAGAATGAACTCTGTAGAACATGTCTTTAATCATTATGATGTTATGACACCTCTTTCTCCTTTCGACGTTGTATGGATGGTTTCGTCGTCTGAAAACCGAAATGCGGAACTTGTTTTTGATGAATATATGAATCCTGATGCACTTGTTGTTGCGCATATGAATTCACCTATCACTTATCAAAACAATGGTTCTAACGAATACGGCAGTAAAATTGCTTATCCGCGAGATGGATTTAAACCATATAGTGGGTCAGGAGATGAATTTAAGGGAATTTATAACTACGCTTTTGCTGAAACACCTCGATTACAAAATGCTTCAACGATTGCGCATCAAGCAAGGTTATATCTCAAGGGTGGGGCGATTGTTCCTCCTATTGCTGAAGGTGGGGTTTTAGGAAAAGGGGTTTACCTTGACGGAGAAAATGATCGGATCGAAATTGAAAACATGCCACAAGATGCGCCTAATTATTATTTGGGGTTGTGGGTTAATCCACATCGACCTAACTCGCCACAAACACTCTATCAGTTTGCATCAGGATCTCAGATCGTTGTTTCAGAGTCAATCGTGTCGTTCGTTACGCCTGATGGGGTTGTGGAAGCATCCGTTAACATATCGGGGCATCTTCCGGAGAACTCATTTTCTGGGGCGCATTACTTTCATTTAGGTATCTCTTGTGATGGTTTTTCAGGAGAAGGCGTCGTGACCATA
This sequence comes from Myxococcota bacterium, assembly GCA_020627505.1. Taxonomy (GTDB): domain Bacteria; phylum Myxococcota; class UBA727; order UBA727; family JAHDBA01; genus JAHDGS01. Next base: position 22,131 of record JAHDGS010000008.1, on the reverse strand, counting down.
TTTATCAATGGAAATGTTGTTGGCACAGACATCGTTAAGGCAGACTATAGCTTGGCGAATGAGTCGGGAGAAGCCTTTACAGTCAGTCAACGAGTTGCCAATAGTTCTTATGCGCCATATAAAGGATATTTAGATGAGCTGAGGATCTACCGACTGAGAGAAGAGATCTTTACAACAGGCTATTTCGAAGAGTATGCTTGCAACCTGGCTATGGGTTCATTAAGTCAGACGAACGGTTGTGAGCAGATAGACTTACTTCATAGTGAAGATGTCGACGAAAATGGAGTCGGACGCGGAAACGATTTTCCGCTTCAAGCATATTTGAATAAAAATTGTGGGAACGCGGTACATAAAAATCATGGACTCAATTGTCGACGAGGTGTTACTTTTGAAATTGAAGACAAGCATCTTGTCGCAACGATGCCTCGTCCTGACTTCTCCAGTACCCCATTTTGTTTAACTTGTCATGTCAGTCAGGCCCACCCGGTACCGGGACTTCGCCTAGACGCACTATCAACTGGACTTGTCTCATCACAGAATGACCATCGTCGTCAGCCCATGATGTGGCCGCAATGGCTTTCTGGGCGAGTTCCGCAGGTCGGAGACGACATATTATCTCCTATGGAAGGATTGAAGCCAGGCGATTATATGGATGAGTTCTTTTTAGGTGAACGCTCAACTGACGCGCCGATTCGAATAGAAAGTCTCACGCCATAGAGAGACTGTCCTGTGACGACATCTATATTGGATATTCATCCAGATAACGCATCTACCTTTGATCTGATTTTTAGCGGAAAGAATGCACAAGTCAGAGACGCATCATTTAGATCGTATTTGTATGATAGCTAAGGTATAAAGTCAGTATGAAAAATGTTTATGTCATTCATGAGAACGAGGACTGGTTGCTTCCTTTGAGAGCTGCATTTGCGCAGCTTCAAATTCCTTATGAGGAATGGTTTGTGGATCAGTTTGTTCTCGATCTAAGTCAACCTCCCCCTAAAGGTATTTTTTATAATCGTATGAGTGCTTCGGCACATACGCGCAACCATGCTTTTGCACCAGCGATGACAGCCAGCCTTTTAGCTTGGTTAGAGCAACATGGGCGAACAGTCGTCAATGGTCGTCGTGCCTTACAGCTTGAACTTCGAAAATCTGAGCAATATATCGAACTTGAGCGTCACAATATTGTTCATCCAAAGACGTTGATATGCCATGATAAATCAAACTTAGTCGAAACGGCTCGGCGCCTTGGTGAAGAGATATTTATTCTCAAACCCAACCGTGGGGGCAAAGGTACAGGAGTGACACTGTTTCGGTCAATCGGTGAGCTTGAACACGCCATTGCACATGATAGTCTCGGTGAGTCAATCGACGGACTGTGGTTGATTCAGCAATACATCAAACCAGCAACCGGACGTATCGTCAGAGCAGAGTTCGTTGGCGGTGAGTTTATGTATGCGGTCAGTATTAATGCAGAGCAAGGCTTTGAACTCTGTCCAGCTGACTCTTGTCAAATCGATGCGGCATTTTGCCCGGCGACGCCAGGCGGCGACGAGAAGTTTATGATTCTTGATGAGTATGAAAACCCTGATTTAGAAAAGTATGCCTCATTTCTTAAATCAAATCATATTCAAGTCGGTGCATTAGAATATGTCGAAGACGAAAACGGCCGCCGCTACGTATATGACGTAAATACGAACACGAACTATAACGCAAAGGCTGAAAGTCTGTCCAAGCTTGGTCGACAAGGCATGCTATCGATTGCACGCTATCTTGGTGAGCGTCTAAAAGACAGTTAAGCCTATTCGACGACGATGTGGTAGACGCTACCCGTTAACATGTTGGTAAACCAAAGCTGGCCGTTTGGTCCTATTTCTAGTCCCGTGAGGGCATCAGCACCGAGGCCTGTATCGAAGCGATGCAACTCTTCGCCGTCTAAATCGAACGCGATGATTTCGCCTGTGGCATGATCTCCAACATAGAGTACATCGTCATAGATCACGAGTCCGCTGGGTAAATCAAGTACATCATCATCGACCACTGTTTGAATATCGACATTTGAGTACGTACGAGAATCAGCTAGCTCCTCATAAAGAGGGAAAATGCCACTCACAAACGTACCCGAAGTCGCATCAAGTTTACGAACGCGACTGCTGCCAGTATCGGCGATATAAAGGTGGTCGTCATCGTGATTATAAACCATATGGCTTGGCACATTTTCGACACGAGAAAATTCACCCGGCGCGAATCGGTAAATACGCCCATCACTGTGATCGTGATATCCCGGTCCATGGTCTGCCGCAAAGTCGTAACGGTCGATGGCGCCAATATCACCATTGAACGCCCAATACGTATTACCTTGCTGATGCGCGATACCCATACACCATGGCGTGCCATGAAGCATATCGAGGTGAGAGCCATTTAAGGGCGCTCCATTTTCGTCAACACCTGGATCTTTTGCAAAAATATTTAGATTGGAAGACCATAAGGTCGGGCCGATAAAGTTCACGGGTTCATCTTCAAAATTGCCAGTGGCAGCTTCACCACATGTGGCAAAAGTATCAGCAACACCCATTGCGAGTGTTGGCGGTCGCCGCATGAAGTGAGTTGAGTTTCCATCTTCAAGAATGATTTCATTCTGATTGTCTGTTCCGGGTTCAAAAATAATCGTCACATAACCACCAAGGTTTTCGCAGCGCTCACTAAATGGATTTGAGACCGAACAAGTACCATCAACCTCGAAGTCACGATTGACCACCCATAGTTCATCTCGCTCAGGGTGAAAGGCGAGGTCTGTTGCTTCGTTTGCAACGGCAGGCGTATAGATTGCTTCGACAAAAGCATCGGCTTCTTCACCACCAATCAAGTAGACAGGGGCTTCTTCTATCACCTCTTCTTCTGAGTCATCATCATCAGTCGATTCTTCAACATCTTCATCTCCTGATTCGACGTCATCTGAGCTGCAGCCGACTGAAATAAGTAGAGATGACTGAGCAAAAAAACATAAAAGCATAAACAAGGTATTCAGATTATATCGCATATATTTCAGATATGACTGTGGTGGCAGAATGCAATAGAGAGCATCGCATATTGAGGTTTTGTTCATAAGATGTGTTAATGCTGATCATATCAATCAGGTGGAAACGACAAATCTACAAATATCGTTCGTAGCGAGTATCCGCTAGTATATGATAGATATTGATAATGAATATGCGCTTAGGAATTAAAATATATACTGCCGTCACAGTGTTGGCTAGCCTCGGCCTTGGTGGGGTGTGGCTTGTTGCTGGCGATGGTCATAGTGAACGTATCGAGGTCGTAGCTCTCTCTCATGTGGCTATTGCAGATGAGTTTTTTCTAAGATTCTCTCAAAAAGCCAAATACCACTCGGACCAAGCGGACGCTCGCGAGATCGAACGAAATAAATTGGAGCTGAGACAGGGGGAAGATGTCTTGTGTTCAACTCAATGAGTTCTGCTGTGTCAAGAGCATCTTTGATCATGTGTTTCGGGGCAAAACCAAAACCAAGACCAGCCTTAATAAGTTCGATTTTGCTGTGCCAATCTGTTGTGCTCCATTGTCGCTCCGAAAAAATATTATGCTTGATACCTTGGTCTCCTCGATTTGTCCGCATAATGATTTGTGTCTGGTTCAAAAGAGTTTCTTTGGTGATACGTTTTTTTTGAGCGAGATCGTGGCGTGGCGAAATGATAGGAATGAGTTCGACCGAACCAAAAGAATGAGACTCTACGTCGTTGAGATTCGCCATAGGCGTAAAAGCAAAATGCGCATTCTTAGATAAAAATGTGTCATAGACATCTTCTAATAAGTGGGTCGACAATTGAAGTCTGGTCGGACAACAGTGTTGGTGAAATAAATGGAATGTATGAGATATGCTACGAATATCCATCACAGCGTCGACGACAATATGAATCATGTCTTCTCGGAATGTTTCATCATCTTGTGTGGCCTCAATGAAATTACGGCCACTCTGTAGAATGTTTTTGACATACGGAAGAAGTTTTACACCCGATGTCGACAGATTAACTTTACGTTTTGTCCGAATAAAAAGGGATGTTCCGATGGTCTGCTCAAGTTTTGATAATGTGTATGAGACAGTACTCTGTGTTTTGTGTAAACGCTTCCCGGTTTCTGAAAAACTCTGTGTGTCGGCAATTGATGCAAAGGTTTCAAGTTGTTCAATAGAGATATCTGAGAATTTCATATATCGAATATATCGATAACCTAAATCTAAACAAATCATTTTATCGAAAGTTTTAGATGCGTTATGAAATCAACATCTATAGGAGCTAAAATGAGACCAATTATTGCAGACAACAAACCTAAGAAAGTCGAGCTCGTCAAAGGAGAGGACTACTACTTCTGTGCATGCGGAAAGTCACAGAACCAACCCTATTGTGACGGTTCCCATAAAGGAACAGCATTCACCCCTCAAAAATTTACAGCTGAAGCCGCTGGAGATGCATATCTATGCATGTGTAAACAAAGTCAGAATGCACCATATTGCGATGGTTCCCATAAAGCGATTGGCGTAGAGCAAATTGGACGAGCAAGTGTATTGAATGTGATTCAAACAGCGACCTCAACCCCAGAAGAGCCGCATGTTGCCTATATTCACGAGCTCGCCAAAAATGGTCTTGAAAAATCAGGGCACCACGGAGAGATGGGGGCAATGGGCGTACCGGGCAAGGACTTGCCACAATGGGATGATATTCAATTCGTAACAGCGCAGATGGCGAAAAAACCATTGCTTGATGATGCACCAATTGGAACAGAATTGGTGATCGGAAAGAACGCCCGAAAGCCACTTCGACTGGATATACCTATTTTTGTTTCAGATATGAGTTTTGGCGCACTCTCTGAAGAAGCAAAAGTCGCGCTTTCGAAAGGGGCGGAAAAAGCTGGAACAGGTATATGTTCGGGCGAAGGTGGTATGTTACCTGAAGAGAAAGCGGCCAACTCAAAATATTTCTATGAGCTTGCGTCCGCGAAATTTGGTTATTCAGAAGATAAACTTAAAGATATTCAGGCCTTCCATTTTAAGGGAGGACAGGGGGCCAAAACTGGTACAGGAGGCCACCTTCCAGGTAATAAGGTGAAAGGAAAGATCGCTACTGTTCGCCGCTTAGAAGAAGGGCAAGATGCTATTTCGCCGGCCACATTTACGGACTTAAAGAGTGTCGAAGATTTTAAAACGGTCGCCAATCGTGTTCGAGAAGTCAGCGGTGGGGTTCCGATTGGTTTCAAATTATCGGCACAACATATCGAAGCAGATATTGAGTTTGCCGTTCAGGCGAGCGCCGACTATATCATTCTGGATGGTCGTGGCGGCGGGACGGGGGCTGCACCGCTTATTTTTCGGAATCATATTTCAGTGCCGACCATTCCGGCTCTGGCGCGAGCGCGACATTATCTAGATACAAAAGGTTATAACCATGTCACGTTGATTATTACAGGTGGACTTCGGACCCCGGCAGACTTTGCGAAAGCACTTGCGCTTGGGGCAGATGGGATTGCTGTATCGAACTCGGCGATGCAAGCCATCGGCTGTGTTGGTGCAAGAATGTGTAATACCAATAACTGCCCGGCTGGTATTGCGACACAAAAACCGGAATTGCGTGCAAAGCTTAATGTCGACGACGCAGCAGAACGATTGGCTCGGTTTTTTGGTGCATCGACAGCGTTAATGAAAATTTTGGCGAGAGCATGTGGGCACCAACATTTGCGTGAACTATGTTTAGATGATCTAACGACATGGAAACGTGAGATGAGTGACCTCTCAGGCGTGCGTTTTAGCGGTCTATCGAGTTATCGGAAGGAGGGCTAAATGGGGCGACTCATAGACGGGAAGTGGCACAAAACATCTGTTATCACAAGTGATCAGAAAGGCGCGTATGCAAGAGTCCCGCGAAGCTTTTTGGATACAATCAATGAGACGCATGAAGTCTTTCAACCAGCATCAGGGCGCTATCATTTATATGTCAGCTATGCGTGTCCGTGGGCGCATCGAACGCTTATTTATCGAGGTTTAAAGTCTCTCGAGCAACATATATCGGTGGATGTTGTGCATCCAGATATGCTTGATGAGGGCTGGACTTTTGAAAAAGATACATATGGCGCAAACGGTGACTCTATTTTTGACTTCAAGTATTTACGCGAAGTTTATCAAAAGGTCGATCCACAGATTTCAACGACGGTCACGGTTCCCATTTTGTTTGACAAAAAGACGCAACGAGTTGTGAATAATGAGTCGTCTCAAATCATTCGTATATTCAACGACGCATTTAACAAGTTGACCGGCAATACAAATGACTACTATCCCGAAGCGCTTCGAAGCAAAATCGATGCTTGGAATGACGAAATCTATCCAACGATCAATAATGGCGTATATAAATGTGGTTTCGCTAGAACACAGGCCGCCTACGATTTATCGATTCAACCATTATTTAAAATGCTGGATAAAATCGAAGCTCATCTTGATGGTCGCGCATACCTGGTTGGTGAACAACTGACCGAGGCCGATATCCGTCTCATTCCAACATTACTTAGATTTGATGATGTCTATTTTACGCATTTTAAGTGCAATAGACAGATGATTCGTGATTTTAAAAATCTGTCAGCTTATGTCAAAAGACTTTACGAATATGAGGCCATCCAGAACACCACAAACTGGTCGCACATAAAACGGCATTATTATTACTCGCACGCAAGTATTAATCCGCATCGTATTGTGCCCTCAGGTCCAGGCAACTGGCTTGAAATGATTTAAATAAGTCATTGCGCCGGCTGAACGGATAATTGCCGATGGCCATCGATCGATAATAACCACGGGCGACAGCAAACTTCACAATCTCTGACCCAACTATCTTGCATATCAAACTCAACGAGAAATGAGACGTATTCAAAACAATAAGGGCATTGTATTGTGTGTTCTTCCATAGCTGCTGTTCCTTTGTCAGTTTATCGAATGAAATCAACCTTGTAAATGAACGAGTTCACCTGCCTTGACGCGCCGGGGTGGAAGGTTAATTTGAACATGTTCAATACTTGGAGCCATTATGCGATCTTTATTACTCATTCTTATTTCTTCTGCATTCATCAGCACAGCATGTGATTCTCAGAACAACAATGCTGTCCCGATTCCTGTAGCGGATGTTGTGACAGAAGAGATGACGGCAGATGAAAATATGAATACCGAGACAGGTGTTGAAGGTATTGATGAAGATAGCAATGAAGAACAGATAACTGGAGAAGAGCCTGAGACGAGCGAAGGAGATGAGAATATGATGTCTCTTGGTGCCTGTCGATATACCAACCCATTTAGTGGCCAAGCAGAATGCGTAGAGTATTGGGGAAGTGGATGGACGACCGATTCGATAGAATCAGAATGTGATGACGTGTTGGGCGGCCCAGGTGAGTTGACACTAGGTGTAGGTTGTGCCGAAAACAACAGACTTGGATACTGCCTTGTTGAGGTCTCAACAAATCAAACAGCACGTACAGTTAGTCAAGGACGCGAAGGTGATTGTGCTGCAACGCGAACAGGTTGTGAAACATTTGCAGGCGGAACATTTATCGCCGAGGATATTTGTCTTGGCGGAGATGCTCCGAACTATGAAGAAGAACTCGGCACAGATGATGGCAATGTCGGAACAGGAAACAGTGTGTATGTGTTGCCATATGAGCAATGCCAAGAACCGTTAGAGGGTGATGTTTCGACAGATGGTGAAGTCTGTACGCAAGTCGCGATACAAGGATGTACTGAGCCTGGATTGCATTATGCAGATTATGCGGTGTGTGAAGACGTGTTGAGCCAAAGACCGTATTGGTCGAACCCATATCCTATCACTGATAACGCCGACGACTCGCGCTTAACAGATGAAGACTATCAAAGAGAATCTGAGTGGGTAAAATCAGAAGTCGAAAGTTGTGCTTGTGTCTGTTGTCACTCTGAAAGCCGTACGCCAGAGGGTGTTGGTCAATGGGATACAGAAGCAGGGCCACTATGGGCTGATACATTTTCGGATACGGGTCTCGCGATGATGGCAGGGTGGGTGTCCTCAACAGCGTTTGGAGAGTTTGATGCCGAGATGAATCATGGATTCGATCGTAGCCGAACAGGCGCGCCGTCGACTGACCCAGATCGAATGATTGCCTTCTTCGAATCAGAGCTAGATAGACGCGGATTAGATAGAGCTGACTTCACTGACACGCCAGAGTTTGGTGCATTCATGTATGCGTTTACAGATTATGAGCCAGAAGCATGCCCACAGGGAATCGGTGTCTCGACAGGCGGTGTGATCGATTGGGGCGACTCACCTGCACGCTATGTTTATGTCTTAGAGGTGGGCAGTACATCGCCTGCGGCCCCACCGACATTTGATATGCCTGAGGGTGTTCTCTATCGTGTGCAAGTTCCATCTAATGCACAACCATTGAATAAAGGGCTCCGCATTGATAATCTGCCAAATAGAGCCGTGCAGGTCTTTCCTGAAAATCGTGCAGCACCAAATCTTATACCCGGGGAGACATATTATCTGCATGTGTCGTCAGATATGTTGGTACCCGTACAACGCTGTTTGTTTGTGTATTAATGGCTTTTGGCTTGCTTCCGCAAAGCTGCCTGAGAGCCATCTGTCTGCACAAGCATGCCTTCGCTTTTCGGGCTAAGCTCTGCTGCATTGGCTTCATCGGTATCGATATGCATTTCTAAACGATAACTGTCTTTCACACGTACCATGACATCTTTAAAAGTCAGTTCGCGTGAACCGCCGATGATATCGACTTCAACAAAGTCACCGTGCTCGACACCGTAGCGTGATGCATCATCTGGGTGCATATGAATATGCCGCCAAGCACAAATCAAACCTTCTTTGAGATGAACAGTACCATTTGGGCCTTCAAGTGTAATCGGGGCTGAATCTGTCACATGACCTGAACGCCGAACAGGCGCATCGACACCAAGCTTAAACTCATCTGTGCGTGAGACCTCAACTTGGCATTTTGGTCTAAGAGGACCAAGAATACGAACACCATCGATTCGATTGCGTGGGCCGATAATATTGACCTTTTCTTCACAAGCATACTGACCTGGTTGAGAGAGGTCTTTGTAGGGCGTGAGTGTTTTGCCGTCACCAAATAATGTCGCAAATGCGTCTTCGGTTAAATGCACATGACGTGCACTCACTGCAATCGGGATTGGCGGTAGTCCTTCCGTCGAGTCGACCTGTAACAGTCCCGCTGCTTGGCGTGCCATTGATAGGTTTTCACGTGTTTGAATCGTAAAGACTTTGACGCGCGATTGTGGCGCGGTGAGTTCGATATAGTCTTTATGCTGATAATCACCTTG
>JAHDGS010000008.1:0-12751 GCA_020627505.1 Myxococcota bacterium | reverse complement strand
AAATCAAGACGCTGAAAAATTCGTTGCCGCATCGACGCACTATTTTCACCGATGCCGCCTGTAATACATATGGCATCAAGTCCGCCCATCGTCGCAGCATATGCACCGATGTATTTTTTGATACGATGAGAGAAAACATTTAATGCGAGGCCGGCATCTTTATGACCATTTGCCGCAGCTTCTTGAAGTTCACGCATATCGTTGGTGAGCCCCGAAATGCCTTTAAGACCACTTTGCTTATTTAGATATCGGCTGGCTTCTTCAAAAGACCAGCCTTCTTGTTTGGCGAGATACTCGACGGCGCCAAAATCAATATCACCTGAACGTGTGCCCATCACAAGGCCTTCGAGCGGCGTAAGGCCCATCGATGTTTCGACAGACTGCCCATATTCAATGGCGCATGCACTCGCGCCATTTCCGAGGTGCAGTGAGATAATTCTAAGAGACGACCGGTCTGTATCCATCACCTGAGCCAGTCGGGTTGAGACATAATCATGAGATGGTCCGTGAAAACCATAGCGCTCGATGTGGTATTCTTTCGCGAGTTCTTTACCTATGGCATACGTCTTTGCGCGTCGGGGCATCGAGCGATGAAAAGCAGTATCAAAGACAGCAATGTGTTTAATATTTGGCCAGATTTTTTGAGCAATCTCGATGCCCGCGATATTGGCCGGATTATGAAGTGGGGCTAAGGCTGAAATATCATCAAGTGCTTTCAGGACTTCAGGGTTAATTTCTGTCGCTTGATGAAAACGTGCACCACCATGGACAACACGATGCACAACGCCATCGATCTTGAAGTCTTTCAAGACATTTTCTAACTCTCCCCAAGCGTGTAAACGCGATTCTTCAGTGAGACGCTCAAAAGTTTTTTTGAGTAGAGACTGCTCTGACGGAAATTCCAGAAGTTCAACCTTTAATGATGAAGAGCCAGCATTTAAGACAAGAATATTCATGAAACCTCCCAATCGATTCATATGATAAGGCATTTAGCCACTAAAAACAGTCTCAAGACACATCATTTTACGGTGTTTTTACAAGTCACTTGCAAAAACTGCTGGGATAAGTATATTCCATACAGGATGTTGATTCGCTGGATGATAGCTGGACTTATTTTTGCTTATGCTTTGACAGGCATGGCACAGCCGACGCCGACAGATGAGCATGACCATGTTCATGAACCGCCTTCGGCGCAACAAGAAGAAGCGTTGTCACAAGAAGAACAAACAGCGATTATAAACCTCTTTGAAAATGACGAAATTCAAAAAGCTGTGAACGATTCATTAAACCAATCGTCGTCAGCACCGATACAACAACAGCAAAACACCACGACATTGAATAACCAAAACAATCCGCGCATGGTGAACCCTGTCAATCGATATATCCCAAATGTATCTGTTATTACCGACGTCGCACTTGGCTATTATACAGGGGATACGCCGCTACAGACCGGTTCTCACGATCCGAATAAATCAGGATTTACATTGCAGCAAGTCGAGCTGCATATTCAAGACGCAGTCGATCCATTTTTTAACTACAGTACCAACATCGTCTTTTCGCTGTTTGGTGTCGAAGTCGAAGAGGCATATTTGTTTACAGCACGTTTGCCATGGGGCTTTCAAATGCGGGCAGGGCAGTTCTTGCAACAAATCGGTCGACTAAATCCGACACACCCGCATAGTTGGTCATTTGTCGATCAACCGATGATGAATGGAACGTTGTTTGGAAGTGAAGGCGCACGTGGTCTTGGACTTGAGTTATCATATTTAATACCTTTGCCGTGGTTTGCCGAGGCGACATATAGCTTCTCCCAGCCTGGTGGGGCATGTTGTGGGTCGTCATATATTATTGACGGAGCGCGCTCTCTAAAAGATTTGAGCGAGTTTATTCACACGGCACGGCTTGGCCAGTTCTTTGCTTTAGATGACAGCTGGTCGATTCTGCTCGGTCTCAATTATCAAACAGGTGAAAATGGGACAGGTGCCAATAATATGTCGGAGATTGCTGGTGTTGATGCTTACATACGTTATCGACCTGTCACGTCTAGTCAGCGTGTTCACCTTGCGCTCCAACATGAGACTTTTTCAAGAAGACAACAACGGCCAGGTCGCCTGCTGAGAGACCAAGGTCAGTACACGTCTTTGGAGTGGAAGTATAACCTGCGTGAGTCGCTTGGTCTTCGATACGAAACAGTGCGTCCACATGAAGAACATGAAGAATGGGAGACACAGGTATATCGAACCTCATTAGCTTATACTTATTATCCGAGTCATTTTTCGAGGCTTCGATTTCAAGGCTCGCATCGTCGAGTAAACGGGGCCGATGGTTTTGGGATTGTCGCGAATATTGAAGTTGTTATAGGGAGTCACGGTGCACATGATTTTTAACGTCAAAAGAATTCAGATGTTAATGGTGTTGATGGTTGTGTGGTTTGCGCAAACGGCATCGGCAAAAGTCAAAGTTGTGGCAACCGTCCCACAATTCGCCTGGATGGTCGATGCCATTGGTGGCGAATATGTCGAAACACGTTATTTAGCAACGCCGACGCAAGACCCGCATTATGTTGATGCACGCCCAAGTTTTATTCCATACCTCAATAAAGCGGATATGCTTGTGCTTGCTGGTCTCCAACTTGAAGCCGGTTGGTTGCCATCCTTGATTCAAAATGCCCGCAATACGAAGATAAATGTCGGAACTGTTGGCTATGTCGATGCATCAACTGTGATTCAAATGAAAGGTATCGCGATGGGACTCAATCAGCCGGTGACGAGAGCCCTCGGAGACTTACACCCAGGTGGTAACCCACACTATTACTTTGACCCATATTCAATGAGAGCGATTATTCCATTTTTGGTAGAGCGTTTATCGACCATCGATCCTGAACACGCGCTTTACTATAAGGAAAGTGCGTCAGAACTTGATGCACGGCTGACGATGTTGATTGAAAAATACCAACCTCAATTAAAGGGCTTGAAAGTTGTCGGTTATCACCTCAGTTTTCAGAACCTCTTCAATACCTTTGGCATTGAAAATCCGATCAATGTTGAGCCATTTCCGGGGATTCCACCAAGTCCAAAGCACATCGCGAAGGTTTCTCTCCTTTTGAAAAACAAAGGCGCAGATGGGTTGTTGGCAGAAGTGTACTACCCGAAAAAAATCATTCAAACCGTTGCCCAAATAGGGCAGGCGACCTTGATTTTGGTGCCTCCGGGTCAGAAAAAACAGGATATCGTGAACTGGTTTGAGTCGATTCTAAAACAACTGGCGAAGCTCAAAATCGCCAAAGGTGTGTCATGAGAAAGACCTTCGTTTCGATTTGTGTTTGTCATACATTGTCAATCATATTGTTTTTTGGTGGGTGTCTATCTGAGCCCGGTCGTTCCGATTACACTTTATCACCCAACCTACAGGTCACATTTGACCCCTATGCTGACTCGGGTCGTTTAACAGGGCTGAATGTCGTTGAAGAAGGGACATATCCGATTAAACTCAAAAATGGCGATATCTTTGTTTTAGAAGAGCTCAGCTTTGATATCGATACAATCACATACCGATTGGCTTCAGAGTCACTACTTTCTGCTTTTGACCCACAAAATCCACCACCACAATATAGCCTCTGTCACAATGGACACTGTCATCATGATGACGGACATTTGGTTGACTACGAAGATATTGTGTTAGAGCAAGCTGAATCCGCGACAGTACAGTCGATCGTTCTTGATATTGATAGCCCGTATGCTCTAGCAATATCTGAATTAGATGATGTGAGTTGCCCGGCAAACAGCTGTGAGTTTATTGATAGTTATCCGTCGATTACAGATATGACCTTGCGCGATGTCCGTGTTTTAGGCACACATATACATGATGACCAACAGACATCACGTGTTTTCGAAATTGGCATAATAGCTTTACAAGGTTTTGTCGAAGATATTTCGGAACTTGAATATGGGGAATATGCTCTTCAACATCAAGTAGACATTCAAGTTCAGTTGTTCGATGCATTGATCGCTGATAATTTAGGGGAAACCTCTATCGGTATCGGTACAGCGGTTGAAGAATTCTTTGTACATACAACGAACATTCAATCATTTGATATGGTGACTGAGGATATATGAAAAAACGAACACTAAAATACTGGCTACTTATTCTTGGACTGTCTTTTATTTCAGCATCAATAGCGTGTGGCAATAATGGAGAAGATGAGCATGAACATGATGATAAAGTCTCTCCTGAAGAAGAGCTTTGTGAGCATATGGGAGAAGCCGTGACTGAAACATTGACTGCTTCAGAAATGATGACAGATGCACCTGTTCTAGATGCAGAGCATACACGTACAGATGTAGATGAGTTGAGCGACACTGAAAAATTTATCAGCTTTGAAGCTGGAGAGTCAGGTGATTATCTCTTTGCTGTATCAGCGGATGTCGAGATTTCGGTTCAAGGTTCTGACGGAAACGCTGTTGAGGTTGAGTCAACTGAGTCACAAGATAGTTGTGATGCTATCAATAAGATCATCACTGTTGAACTAGAAGTTGGTACATATTATATTGGCTTATCCGGCTCGACGGACATCATTGGTATTGGTTTCGAGCATGCTGATGGTGAGCACAATCATGATGAAGGTTAGTATCTTTTATGAATGATTTGAATCACGACAAATCATCTTCAAATGCTCGGCTGCAATGTGCCGGTCTTTTGTGCGGTTATGGCTCGCCCATTTTACCTCCGCTTGAAGTCGAATTGCATACGGGTGAAGTTGCAGCCGTCATCGGCCCCAATGGTGGTGGCAAGTCTACCTTTTTTAAAACCATGTTGGGTCTTATTCCGAGCCTCGGTGGTGAAATATCAATTGCCGATGGCGCACGTATCGCCTATCTCGAGCAAGGCGCACATATCGATAGCGGGCTGAGCTTGTCAGTCAAAGATGTTCTTCGTTCAGGACTTGTTCGGAGTCACCGGCTTTCTGTATTTGCGAAACAATCGATCGATGTTCAATCGACCATTGAAGCATTTGAGCTCTCTGAGCTCATGCATCGTGCTTTTCATCATTTGAGTGGTGGACAAAGACAACGGGTATTATTGGCGAAAGAATTTATGAGTCGACCAAATCTATTGTTGCTTGATGAGCCCACAAGTGCGATGGACCCGATGATGGCTCAAAAAACATTTACACTCATCCAGAGTCTGGCTGAGAGCCACCAATGTGCCATCTTAATGGTGTCACATGAAGCCAATGTGATTCCGAATATTGCGGATAAGGTTTTATTCCTCGACGCCGAGTACAATGCATATGAATATGGCACGCCACACTCGGTGACGTCATCGAAAGCCTTCGAACGACGTTATCGATTTCATTTCCATAGTCATGATTTGTCTACGCCATGTGATTCGGTAGAGGGAGATGCAATCAGATTGCAAGCAGCTCGCTGCGATCATGGAGAAAGCCATGATTGAAGATATTCGTGGTTTCTTCGATATGTGGGAGCTCTTTCGGAGTTCTGTTTATTCATCTGTATTGGTGAGCATCTCGTTGTCGTTAATTGGTGTGATCGCATTAGCCCAGCATATGGTCTTTTTAACGGCTGCGCTATCACAGTGTGCAGCACTCGGTATTGCGCTTGGTTTTTTAATACATGGTTTCGGTGTCGAGGTGTCACCGATGTTGGCGGCATTTATATTGACGTCGATACTGACCTTTACATCTCAGCATATTAATCAACGACATCACATGATGGGTGATGTCGCCCTTGGGCTCATCTACATCTTTGCGCAATCGGCGCTACTACTTGTTGCACCCCTTATTGTCGGTGAGCTATCTGATATCAATACGCTTCTATTTGGTTCGGCTGTGAGCTCAACAGATGACGATATGTGGCACGCCTTGCTGGTATGTATTTTCACAAGTGCCGTTTTTATTATTTTGTTCCCAAGCCTGAGGGCTTATTTGATTTCACCGATAGCCTGTAAAGTACGCGGTGTACCTGTTCGAATACTCGCCTTGTTGATTGCAGTTTTGATGAGCCTCAACGTCACCGTCGCAACACCGATTGTCGGTGCGTTGACTGTTTTTTCGTTTACGATTATTCCGGCCTATATCGCGTCAAAGCTTGTTGTTGGTTTTATGCAAAGCCTATTATGTGCAGCCACAATAGGGGCATCAGCAGCATTTATTGGGTTTATCACAGCATTTATCTTTGACACACCTGTAGGACCAACACAGAGTATGCTACTGGTCGTTACCTTGGCGTGTGTTTTCATTACTCGACGCTCTCGTTGACCTAGGCGTTACAACTGAAAGCGCTTCAAATCGATTCGACCCGCTGTACTAACCTCGACACCTTCGGCTTCAAGCGCAGCTTTTTGTCTCTCGAATGCTGGGCCTTTTGGTAGGCGAATGATGCCACCACTGCCGATAACACGATGCCAGGGGAGGTTGTACTTTGTAGAACAAGTATGCAGAATCCGACTAACTTGTCTCGCATGTCGTGGCTCACCAGCGAGTGCCGCTATTTGACCATATGTTGCCACGCGGCCTTCAGGAATGGCGCGGACGCATTCGATGATTCTTTTTGAGAGTGGAGTCAATTCAGACATCGAACCAAACTAGACTGGCTATTCACAGCTTGGACACACGCCCGAAAAATGAAGCACGGCATTTTGTAGCGCCTTATCCCATTCATTGTGTTCTTTGAATTTTACAGATAGTTCAGGCAAACACTGAACGGTTTTACATGACGTACATGAGAAATGAGGATGAACGTGGTGTTCATGATCGTGTGTCGACATACTATATAAATTGACATCGCCAGGCTGCTGAATGGTATGAACGATCTTCTTTTCCACGAATTTCTGAAGATTTCGGTAGATCGTTGCATTATCGATCTCTTGTTGTTCAAGTGTTTCACATATTTGAGCAAAAGAGAGTGGTTGAGATGAGACGCTGAGGAGCTCCAATAGTCTCAATCTAGGCTGTGTGACACGTAGGCCTGCTTTTTTTACCTTGGTCGATAAATCCATCATAAGAGCTTATAGTATATGAATACGCTGTCGAGAGGGGGGGGAATTAGCAAATAAATATCTCCGCGATGATGAAAGTATATGTCAGATGATGTCTTTCATGCATATTGAGACACCCCGGTCAGAACTTTGACCCATTAATATTCGATCATTTATCTTTGACGTAAGCCGATCATAAAAGGAGCTATAAAATGAATATGATGAGACGAACTGGAAGTGCACGGGCAGTCAAAAATATCGACCCGTCAAAGCTTGAAGGCGAACAGTTAGAATTTTACGAAGCAGCGAAGAAAGACTTAAAAGCAAAAGATGAGCTGAGCCTCTCACAACTCGGTCAGTACGCCAAAAAGCTTGGTGGCGATGGTGGAGAGATGTTTAAGTCGATTAAAAACGCCTTAAGCACCTCACGCCCAGGGAAGCCCAAAACAGTCCACAAACTGCAGGTGACTGGTGGCGTTGATACGGCCGAATATCGCCAGAATTTAGAACGCTCATTAGAAAAATATGTGATCGGTCAAACACGAATGAAGAAAGCCATGATCGATAGTTTGATTGCGAAGCAGGCTGATTACACAGGGGCACCGACATCGATCATCGTGCCAGGCCCATCTGGTGTAGGTAAATCACAGTTTGCCAAGGCGCTCGCACATGCGTTACATGGTGACACGAGCAAGCATGTTCGAATCAACTTAAATGAAATCAACGATACAGCAGGCTTTAACACTGTGCTCGGTTCTCCTCCAGGCTATGTCGGCTCACAAGCCGTTGGTGAATCGACATTGCCACTTGGCAACAAAAGATTGCAAGAGATGTTTCAAGGGCAAAAACCGTATATCATTTTGTTCGATGAGGTCGACAAACTCGGTAGTGGGAATAACCGCGAACAACTTCAAAAAGACTTCTGGGAGCTCCTCGGTGGAACGCTCGAGGATGGAAAGCTGACTTTACGTAGTGGTGAAGAAGTCGATATGTCTGATGCTATTTTCTTGTTTACGAGTAATGAAGGCATGGACGATGCAGATAATATACCGCCTGGTGATGCGCTCAATCGCCACTACACAGACGCGACACTAAAAGTCTTACCAGGTCATGTTCCAGGGCGGGTTGATGCGATTATATGTGCAGAGCCACTCACACATGATGATTTAATCAATATCTCGGCGATGAAAATGCGAGAATTTTCGAAGCCAATTATCGAACGCGCAGATCAAGAGAAAGATATTTCCGTGACAATTAGCGTCGCACCTCGTCTGAACAAACTTATGGCTGAATTAGGTTATGATGAGAAACGTGGTGCTCGTGAGATGGAAAAGATTATCAAAAAATTGGTAACACCTCAGTTTGGTAAAGTCCTTCAAGGTGGAAAAGATGGCGAGCGTTATCTTGTTCAGTTTTCGGAGGCGGCAACAGACAAATGGTTTACCGATGTCAAACGTGCGTTTAGTAATGCCCTTGATGGAATTCCTGAATCCGTTTCGGTTGAAAACTTCCCGCTCGAGATTATTATTCAGAATCCTGACCAAGCATTACAGGGCTATGATGGTTCTGTACCTGGTGTTGACCCGGCAGATACTTTTGTGCTGGGCTCAGGTTTACTAAACGGTCGAGGCTACGTGATTTTGAACCAAGGTCAGGATGGTAGTGTCAATGAGATGTTTACTTTAAGGGCAGGTGCTTCAGCAAAGGCTGATAAATTTGTTCCTGTGAAATTGCCTGACGCACTAGCAAACGTAAACTTTACGATTCAAAGTGCAAATCTAAGTCCAACAAAGATAATCTTGTCCGGTCTAAGCGTTGACGGTGATGATATTTCGCAACCAACATATATTTACGACGCCAAGTCGAATGACTTTTTAGAAATCGATGCGCCACCTGTACCGTTGATGGGGGCTGCGCTAGGTGCAGCTGGGGGTAAAGCTGTGCTTCTTGGTGGGCGTGTACCGACCCAAGATGCAGAAGGCAACTGGATGGTCGCTCCTGAAGACCTGAATGGTGAGCCGATTGAGTCTGAAGCATATATTTACGATGAAGTATCACAGAAGTGGGATTCCATTGCTGGCCCTGGCGCTCAAGGGCGAGCAGGAATGGGTGTCGCTGTCGTTGATGATAAGATTTGGTTTGTTGGTGGCGAAGAAACCGCACAAACACCAAATGGCTATGCAATTTCAAAGTCAGTCTCAACTGTTAATGTATTTGACCCGCTGACGAATAAGTTCGAACGAGGCCAAGATCTTCCAAGCCCAGTGACAGATGCAACTGTGTTTAACGACCAGTGGGGCCGAGTTGTTGTTATGGGGGGCGTTGAGCTTGTTGAAAATGGCGCGGTACATTCACCAAAAGATACCGTGCTGATGCTTGACCCGACCGTCAAACGCCCACGCTGGAAAGAACCGCCAAATATTGATGGAGAGGCACGAAATGCTGCCGTGATTCCACATAAAGATGGGCAAATCATCGGGCCAGTTTTTGACGAGTTCGGTACTGCTGAGTTCAAGCATTATAAGGCATAGTCGAGGTTTCGATGACGATAGGAAATAATCCTAAAATTCCTGGGGGCGTGTCTTCAGCGCCCAAAGTGGATGCGAGTCAACCAGAGCTCGAGCCAGAGAAAAAGCTCGAGGAGGAGACCCGCTTTGAGCGAAGCGGGAGTGGTGGCGGAAGTCTGCAGCTCGATCGCGTGGTTGCGCCGGCGATGGTGCAAAAACAAGAGAAAGTGCAAGAAACCTATTTCGAGATGGTTGAACGCCTTGAAGAAGAAATTCAGCTGCAAGTCGAGCAGGTAAAAGAAGTTTTACTCGAATCTGTTGAAAAAAAGGGTGATGTCGAGTTTATGTATGTGCTTGATGTCTCTGATGTTGAAAATCAGGTCTGTGTGAATTGTGGTCGGCCTGAGTGCACAAACTACGCGCAGAAGTACCGTGTGAAAACGCCTGAAATCAATTTATTGTTTGATTCAATCGTCACTTTTATGGAAACGGCAGAACGCTTAGGCATTCGTTATGGTGTGATCGCATATGACGATGAAGTCGCACCGATACGTCCGCTCGGCGGAGCCGGCGAACATGATAATGAACGGGTACTCAGACGTCTTTATTCGTTTAAAGAACGAAAAGCATACCCAAGCCGTTTTGACTCGAAATGGCTGAAAAAACAATGGGATACTTATACACCAGATAAAGCCTTTCAGACGACTGTTGTGAAGGCGGCAGATAAGCCTGCCATCGGCATGGCGGCACAGATGTTTCGTTCGGGTGAAGACAGAAATGCACACATTTTAGTTGGCAAAGCGAATCTACCTGACAGCAGTCTGCGTGCGGTTGATTTCGCCATGAAGAAGAACGATATCAAGATTCGCGGAATCGCAATAGGTAAGAATGCCGCCAAAATCGCACCACGAATGTTTGTGAAGACGGAGCAAGCGAAAGACTTACATGCTGTTCGTGAACAAATGGGTCAGCGAATGAAGAATGCGCTTGAGGATGAATAAAATTAATTGAGGTTGAAATGTCATTGATTGGTAGACGAAATCGCACGGAAGCAAAAAAATATAATCTCGATGATTTTGAAACGCTTCGAGATAAAGATCGTGAATGGCTTGAGGAAAACCTGGGTCGTGAGTTTACGTTAAACGAACTCAATAGCTTTGTCGCTAACACGGATGAAGTCGATGTGAAAAAGGCTGGTCTGATTGAGTCTATTCGGGGCACTATTCGTGGAAATATCGGTGCCGGTATTTCAAATACCTTCTCTCGTGATGGGCTTGATGATGTTAGCGGGAACAATCCAGAGTTTCTCAAAGAAGTGAAAATCACACGAGGGATGTCTGATAACCAAAAGAGCTTGTACAACAACCTGGAAACATCTCTGATTGGTCATGAACAAGAGCTATCTAAATTTCTACGTTTTGCGAACGCCTATGATTCGCCTGTTGTTCGTTTTAGGCCTCTCATGACACTTGTGGGCGGGCCAGGCCATGGTAAATCTCAGGCGGTAGAAGCTTATGCTCGTTTATTATGTTTAGATAAAAATAAGCACGGGCTAGAAGTCATCACACTTGATATGGCTGATATGGATGACGATTCTAATCCATTTATTGAATTAGAGAAACAATATAAAGATAAGCCAGAAGGCGCGATTATTCGGCTCATCGGTGCAGAGGGAATGGTTGCTGAAAAACCAGGACTGACAAAGCGCTTGCTTGGCGCGATAGCGAAAGAACGCAAAGACGGTGGGCGGTTCCAGTTTGTGCTTGATCTCGATATAGAGTCAAATACAAACCCACGTAAAGCCCTGGTCGATGCCCTCGGTAAAGATGCCAACAAATTATGTCAAACGGCCGCACAGTTTCACAATCTTAACGCAGAGTCGATGCTGAAATACATGTCAATTATTTTGCCTGAACGACTCGAACAAGAGGGAATGGGTAACCTCGAAGTGTCATTCACCCCAGAGGCAAGAACATTGATCGGTGATTTAATGGCGACGGAGCATGCGCCACTTGAAGACGTAGAGCAACGTTTATACGAAATGATTATGAGCCAATTCGACCTTGAAGATTCTGTGAATCGAGACGGGGCAGTACTACAGGTGTCAATCAACCCGCTGATTAGTAGTAAACCGGATCTGCTCGATGAAATTAAAGAAGAACTGTTGGGCGAGATACCTGATTATAGCCGGGGCCTAAATCTCTTTATTATTCAAGAGGTGGCTCGCATTGCACCGCCACCAGCAGACATTCCAGAGATTGGTTTAATCATGCCAGAGGTCGAGGTGCCTAAAGGTCAACTCGGAAACTTCAGCATAGATGGTGGGTATGGAAGTCACTATTGGTTCGCGACACTTGGAAAAGATCCTGAACGAAACGGCGGCAAGCCGCGGTCATATACCAATGACCGTTTTGATCTCTCAGATAAGCTTATTCGCGAACTGGCGATTCACCAACCGATGAAAGTGAATTCATGGTTGATTCGGCGCCCAGATGCGCAGATATATAATATTCTCGCACGATGCCATGAGCTGAAAGCAGAAGATGGGCTGCGTTGCCACAAACCGACTTTTGAAGCGAACTTCGAGTTCAATAAAGGTTATTTTGATAGTCCGGTTGAAGAAGAAATGGTGAACGCCAATATGCTTGGCCTTTTACGGTTCGCAAAAGCTGTTGGCAAAACCCAAGACGACATCTACGTCATGACCAAGGAAGACGGAGAACAAAAACTGGTCGATTATCAACCTTTTGTCGAACTCGCGATGAAGTCAGGTGGCAAACAAACAGTTGCGGCATTTTGTAAAGAGCTCAAAGCGCTTGAGATTGAAGGTATTGAGGCAGATAAAATCAGTCAAGTCTCAGATGAAATCAAGGCGCTTCTAAAAGTAGAAGAAAAAGACTACATCAAAACTGTTGAGCCTTATCTTGGTGTCATCGATAAGGTCGAGCTGATGACCTTCTTGGCAACTCTGCCAATGGTCGAGAAAGAAACGCTGGTGACGATTTTAGATAGTGTTGTGGCTCGGGCTTCAGGAGAAGCACCTGTTGTTAGGGAAGAGAATAACGAGCCAGTTCCTGCCAGGGGCCGTCAGCCTGCACGTGCTGTTGCAGCAAAGCCAGCCAAGAACACAATCAAAGAATCTGAAGCCTTGAAAAATACACAGGTCGCAAAAGATAGAACGGTGGATGCTTTTGTTGCCGATATTATCGGGATGGACATTAAGATTGGTACGGAATTACTCAATTTTG
>JAHDGS010000097.1 GCA_020627505.1 Myxococcota bacterium | reverse complement strand
TGATGTTCAAAGAGGCTGTGCTCAATCTGAATCGAGTGAAACGCCTACACAAACATACACGGCTCGCCGTTGGGCGCTCTCTGAGATTGCAAACAATTGTTCCACTAATTGACACATTGTTGAGCGAAGAGCTGCAAATATTGACATGCCTAAAGATCTGATCGAATAATTAGGACAATATTAATGTATTGAATGGAGGGACTCAATGCGTATTGGACTGTTTGTCGCTGGTCGGAATTTCTACACCGGTTGGCGTGACGCGACGCAAGGTCAGCGTATCGACTTTGAGAAAATGAATAATTGGATTGTCGAATCAGTGGGTGGAACCCAGCTGATCGGTGCATATTACTTCACAGCAATTGACGCGAACGCCCAAACAAGTAGTGCGGGTGATAAGCTGGCTTCATTTCTCGATATTTTGGAGGTACAGCCAGGTTTTCAAGTTGTTCGATCGCCGAGACGACAACATAGAGGGAGTTGTGGCGCATGTGGAGCTGAAGTTCGTCTATCTTCTGATTGTGATTCTGACGCAAAATTGATCGCTGAATCTTTACGACTTGCTGCGGTGAATGGGTACGACGCTGCTGTCTTCATTGGCGTAGGGGTCGAACATCTTGCTGCGATAGAAGCTGTGCAAAGCCTTGGTAAACCTGTCTATGTTGCTTCCTGGGGGGCGTCAGGTACCGTTCATCGTGTCCTCAAATCGGCATTTAAATATATTGATCTCATGGACGGATTAACGTCTTTTGAGCGAGAAGGTACTGATGATGATGCTTTTTGGGATGATTCATCAGATGATGTTTATGAAGAGTCTTGTCAGGTTTTCCTAGAAGAATTACGTGCAGCAGAGAAAAAATTTGAAGGTGGATACGTTGGATTGGGCTACTTCATCACCAAGTGGCGTTCAGCTCAGCTGAGTAATTCTCCTGAAGTGCGACGTCGAATCTTAGATGATTTGATCGAAGATGGAGATGTCGAAATGTATGATGCAGTTGATGGTGCACAGGCCATTCGCGCAACCAGTCAATAAAATTCTTATTTGACGTGTAGGCCACATTCTTTGTTGTCAGGGTTTTCCCACCACCATCGTCCGGAACGTATATCGATGCGTGTGTTGTCTTGACCCTTAACCCAATCATCGACAGGTCTGGTACATGGGGCACAGCCTATCGATGGGTAGCCTGCATCATGTAACTTATGTGTCGGGATATTATGTGATGTGGCATATGCCCAAACTTCTTGTTCGGACCAGTCGAATAATGGTGCGTATTTAATACGAGATGTTGATATATCATCGATTTCAGAAAATTGGAGATCTGCTCTTGTCACCGATTGACTTTGTCTGAGGCCAACAATCCAGGCAGCCGTATTTTTTAAAGCCCGATTGAGCGGCTCAACTTTTCTGATTCGGCAACATTCTTTACGGTTCTCAATACTATCATAAAAACTAAGCGCACCTTTTTGGGTCATGAGTGTGGCTGTTGCCTGTTGTGCTGGCGTGTACACATGTAGTGTCATTTTATAGTGGTGCCGAATTCGTTCGATATATTGATAAGAGGCCGGATCCAGTCGGCCAGTATCGAGGGTGAATACATGAATATCTTTGATGTATGACGGGTTTAATCGCCACAGGGCATCTAAAATCACGGCATCTTCGACAGCTAAGCTGTGCGCAAATGCGATTGGAGCCAAAGCATGTTTATTGATGATGTCGGCAAGTCGCTGTGAGAGTGTTTTTTCTTGTTCAGACATGATTATTTGTCTCATATTGTGCCGCTTTGAGTCAAAACCATAGTCCGCTAAAGTTTTAAGTTATCATAAATTATGACTTTGACATCGGATCATTCACAAAGGGGGTTCACCCTCATCGAGCTCGTTGTTGTGATCACAGTGCTCGGTGTCATTATTGGATATGGTTTATCTGCAGTGACATCTGGGGTTTTGACCCGTAATCATTATCAAGGTGTTGGACAGGTCAAAGGCGAGATTTCTTTCTTTCGTTCTTATGCCATGAGAGAAGCTGCTGATATATGTTTTAAACAGCCTGGCAGTGGTGCAACGCCGACAGCAATTAATATTTCGATATATGAAGATCAAGGAGATGGGTGTGCAACAGTTGGGACAACCCTCAAAACGATTTCGGTCTCCGGACCAACATTGAGTGTGCAAACTGGTGTTGCAGCTTCTCAGTGCTTGATCTTTCGCTCGAATGGTATCGTGACAGATTGTTCGACAACATCGCCACTATCGTCAAACTTCTTTAAGTTTCGTAAAGAATATGCGTCATCCAATTTTCAATCGATTGTTGGGATTACTGCGTTGGGGCAATTTTTGGAATGTCATGACTTTGATGGGCAAGTTGAGACGTCAACATGCTTTGTTAATATGGCTGATAACATGATCAATGGGGAGTCAAAGATATGAGCACCATCAGAACGGCGCCTATACGTGGTTTCTCCCTTCTCGAAATTGCAATTTCGACAACTATATTTGTTGGTGTGAGTACGAGTTTGATGTCGGCATATTTTTCGACAGTCCGTGTTGAAGCGTCGCAACTCAATCAAATGAATTCGATGACTGCCGCGAATGTTGCGCTACGAGAAACACTTATGGCGTCAGGACGCGATCTACCTGCAGAGTCTGGTATTGCGACCCTTGACTTGAATTTTATCGGTGATAGTTGTGGTGCTACGGGATCAGGCGAGGCATCTGGCGATGGGGCGAATAGCCTCAGTTATGAATGCACCGAAGCAAAGGGGCTGAAGAAAGTTCATATGACAGTGAGCCCAGAAATTGACACATCTTCATTTCAGTTGGCCGAGATTTGTATCTTGGTAGAATATGTGGGTGGCGAGAGCGGAAGTGCCTTCTTTCCAGCTGGTGCTGCAACATCGTTTACTGATAACTCAGATGTCTGTGCATTAACGGGCGCTTTCAAGAGGTACAAACGGTTATGAGATTGATTCAAAACCAACAGCGTGCCGTCAAAGGCTTTACTGTCCTTGAGCTGACTTTTGCCCTTTTACTATCTGTCATGGCGTTAACAGCTGTTGGAACGATTACGTTATCTCTGTCGACAAATGGCAAGCGTATGGAAACCATTATTTCTAAAAATCTTGCTGCTTTTGATGCAGCAAATCATGTCGCAGACTTTTGGAAAAGGGCGGGTGGCGGAAAAATGTCACCCTTGTCTGCAACGCGCATCGCAGCAGATACGGCACATCTACTTTACTATAGTGACGATGCATCTGCGCCGGGCGCATTACCTATTTTTTCAAGTGCAGGATCGACATTTACGGTCGATGATACATGTGCCCAGGTGACAACGACATACGGTTGGGAAGTCGGCGTGCTGACAGCCGTGTTTGGGGATGCATCAGATTATAGTACAGGTATCATGCCGGTTGGTGTGGTGAGTTCGATCGTCGACAGTGGAACGATGTGTAATGTGACATTGACTGTCAGTGTTCCGAATATCGATTCTGTATGGGCTGTTTCAAGTACTGTTTCGCCTTCTGGGCAATTATATTTATCTCCAGTGAAGGCCAAACGGTTCTCTGTTGGGAGCAATGGTTTCTTATATGAGACATCATGGACCTATGTATCCGGAACCGGTGTTGTTCGTTCGACGAATGCGTTGGTGTCTAGTATTTCGACATTCTCTCTAAATGCTGCTGAAGTATATTGGGCTTCGCTAGCGCTTGAATTAGATGATAGCAATTTTGATGATGTGTATGGGACCGAAATTACGATTACATATGATCAAAGTTTGATTGCATATTAGGCACCTGAGCGTCATTGTCAGCTGAATTATAAACGAATCTCGCATATGGTTGTACACTAAGCTTATATATGGCTAAAGAGCTGGATTTAAATACATTCTAGAAGTTATGACTTGTTTTTTTGGGTATCCACATCAACGCCGTTGACAGGCTTGACGTGGCGCGTTGAAATCCAACTAAGAATCAGCCCTGGAGCGATCATGAGTGCCACAGCAATGAAAGGCGTTCGAAGTCGAAGTTTTTTCTTCGCTCGAACATATCAATCGTTTTTGACGATATTGACGCTCAGTCTACTTATACCGACGACTGCCTTTGCGGAGAAGACAACTAAAGTCTTTCTAAATGGAGAGCCCGCGCCTGTTTACTTTAATGATGGTGATAGCTTCCGAGTACTTGGTGGCCGTTTCGCGAATACGAAGGCACGACTCGCTGGTTTCAATACACTCGAAAGTCATGGGCCTGTTCATGCGTGGGGGGGCTGGACTTACAAAGAGATGTACCACATTGCAAAAATGGCAACCTGGTATGCACAAAAAGGCGTGTGGCACTGTACATCCGATGACTTATCAACCGACACATATGGCCGAATTTTATGGTATTGCAAGGACCTCGCTGTTGAACAAGTTCGTCGTGGCTATGCACACGCGATGTTTGTCGGCGAAAACCCAATGGAAAAAGCACTGAAAGATGCGCAAGACGACGCAATTAAAAATCGGCGTGGCATGTGGGCCCATGGTGTGCCAGAGTTTGTGATTACATCAACACACTCCGCCCACGAAGGTGGTGGTAAAGATGGCAACACCTATAATCGCCTTGTTCAGTCTGACACTGGGCGGTCTTTCAAGTGGCAACACAAACAAGACTATGGCGAATGTGAAGAAGTCTGTGTTCAACGACAGAAACTCTTGCCTGTTCAGATGCTCGATTTTATTAATGTTGCGAAAAATAATGAAGTCATCGCTGCATATCACAAGACGGTGACAGATAAAGAGCTTGAGTACCGTCTCGAGAACTACCTCTCATTTGGTTCGGTCGGTTATCTTGAAGATAAAGAGCTTATGGATCGTTTAGACGACGCTTTATCGGTTCTCGCACGACCATTTTTGTCTGGTCGGGTGAAAAGCGATGAAAAACAAAGCTGCATGATTTATGTCGATTTCAAACGCCGCTACGGCCCTCAAAAAGCGAAGTGTTTAAAATGAAAGCATTGAATAATAATGGTCATATTCTTCGGCTCGTCGTGATGGTCGTGTCTGCTCAGTTTTTTATGGGCCAGTTTTGTGCATGGGAAAGACCCGAGACGACAGTGCTCGGTTATGAAAACAACGATGATGCGTGCCGTGATGGCATCGATAACGATGGTGACCTGTTTATCGATTGTGAAGACCCTGATTGTATTCGTGCTGACTCATTATGTGGTGAAACAATCCCACTCGGGCAAGAAGACTTTTTTCCTGAACCTGAAAATAACTTTAGAACATGTACTGACGGCATTGATAATGACCAAAACGGTAAATTCGATTGCGGAGAATTTCAATGCCAAGCAATTACCGAGACCTGCTGTGTGGCTGAAAATACAGTTGCAGAATGTACAGACGGCATCGATAACGACCAAAATGGCTTCACGGATTGTGAGGATAGAAAGTGTCGCAAATGGCGCGACTTAGAATATGCTTGTCGTGAAAACTGGAATGACACGTGTCGTGACGGCATCGATAATGATAACGATGGTCGCGTCGACTGTGAGGAATCATCATGTTCTGACCACTGTCCGCAAGGTGAAGAGAATACGCTTGAATTCTGTCAAGATGGGGTCGACAATGATGGTGATGGTGCCATCGACTGTGCTGATGATGGTTGTGATATGTGTCCGCCACGTGGCCCTGAAGGGACACAAGCAACGTGTACAGATGGTTTCGATAACGATGGCAATGGCTTTACTGATTGCGGTGATTTTTCCTGCTCTAATGGTGACGACCAACAGGTCGCCGCTTTCTGTCAAACACTGCAAGAAAACACCCTCGAAAAATGCCAAGATGGCATCGATAATGATGGCAATGGCTTTACCGATTGTGGCGATTTCTCATGTTCTGATTCCGGCATCGAAGAGATTGAAGATTATTGCGCGACCATCGGAGAGCAAGGGATCGATAAATGTTCAGATGGTGTCGACAATGATGAAAATGGCTTCACTGATTGCGGTGACTTCTCATGTTCTCGGTCTGATGACCAAGAAGTCAAAGATTACTGCGCTGAATTTCAAGAAGGGTCATCGTTCGATAAATGTAAAGATGGCATCGATAATGACGGCAATGGCTTCGTCGATTGTGCGGACAGCCAGTGTAGCAGTGGTGATATTTATCCAGATGATGCGGCAAGAGAAAGTGATATTGCTCGCGGTCGTTATAATAATAATCCAGGCTTCTACGCCTGTAATGAAGCGGCTGTCCTCTCCCATTGTGGCGATGGCATCGATAATGATGGTGACGGCTTTACAGACTGTGAAGATGCGGACTGTGTCTTTTCACCGTATGGTGTTGGTTCAAATCCATGCCAAGATGATTCACAAATATGTGGCCTAACGCGTGGCGATGCCCTCGACTACTAACCATTCTAATGATTTCTAAACAAGGTATTTAAAAGGAACAAGCGATGAAAAATCAAAACCTGTTTATTGTGACTTTATGCGCGGCAATTTCAGTCGCAGCACCAAATGGCTTCGCACAAGAGGCTGAAGCGACAGTGAAGAAGTCGCTTGCTGATGGAGATGTTCCTGCCAACGCAGGGGAGACAGGTGGCGTACCAGCTGGTGATGCTGATCCGGTGACACCTGTTCAAGAGACTATCGTCGAAGGCACAGATAAAGAAACAAATTGTACTGACAAAGTCGATAATGATAATGATTCGCTGATCGATTGTGCAGACGCGGACTGCTATGGTCGGCCGGAATGTGCGCCGAGTGGCGGCCCAGAGATTTCAGATGCATTGTGCTCAGACTTTATCGACAATGATAATGACGGTTATAAAGATTGTGATGACATTGATTGTCAAGGTTCAACCGTGTCTGTTTGTAATGGGTCGATGGATCGCATTAAAGCGATGCAAACAAAGTCGATTGGTCAAAACACTGTCACAGGTGATGATATCCCTCAGCTGGGTCCTGGCCAGACCGTTGAAGATTTGATCGGTACAGGCGGCGATATCGATGGTGAACGAAACGACTTCTTGTGCTCAGATGGTATTGATAATGATGGTGATGGTAAAACAGACTGTGAAGACTTTGGATGTCGTTTTGACCCGCAGGTGACAATTTGTACGGGCACACCTGGGATTCGCTTCTCCATGGTTGCACAGGCTGGTCTAAAACTTCAACTCGATCGCAACTACGGTGGAGAGATCATCGGTGAAGATGCATTTCAAGGTATGGGTGATATCTTTGGAGCAAACGCAGAACCTGATGCGATCTTTAGAGCGCTTCAATTGCGTGCCTTTGGTCCGTTACCTGGCATTCAAGACTCATTCTTCTTGATTTCAACACGTTTCGAAAAAACACCGCGTCTCACTTTTGCTATGGTGCAGTTTCCTGTCGGTGGTGGTCACTTCTTTAATATGAATAGCGGTGGTGGTGGCCTGTCCTCTGCGCTTGTTCGTTCAAATGCAAAGCGTGCGATGATTACTCCGCCATACTATCTCTATAACTCTTTCGAACAAGGAAATGGTATTTCTGTCGAGTTTAATGGTCCGTTGGTTCCAGGAAAGGTTGGTTATCGTGCCTTTGTCGCAGGTGGTCAAGGCGCAGTGAGCTTTAATGTTGGTGGACGTTTCGCAAATCTTCAAGATGATAACTTTGCTTATGGTGCTGGGGGCCAGTTGATTTTCACCCCGATTGGTCACTGGAGTCGGTGGGACTCTGAATATCTATATACTAAAGTACCAACAACGCTCGGGATATCTCTTGGTGCACGATATGACCAGCGACCTCGAGAGCGATTCCCGGCCGCAAACTTGGCAGCGACACTTCGTTCGAACCGTTTGATATTAACCGGTGAGGTTTATGCAAAGCGGGAACTCGAATTTGAGTCAACTCAACTTGCCTTCAATGCGATGGTTGGTGCTCTGGTTGTCCCGAAGAAATTTTTCATCGCAGCTGATGTTGGTCAATTCGTCGCATCAGAAATGGGTAATCCGCCAGCTGTTTTTCCGGCGACACTTGAAACAGTTCAAAATGAGTTTCAATATCGATTTGCAGGTCATTGGTACATCTGGAAGAACATCGGTATACTTTCACTCCTGCTGACAGACCACTACATGGGACCAAGACAAGACCGACCAAATGCTGACAACTTCAATAGAAGAAGTATCGAGCTCGTCGGTCAATATCGCTTCTAGCGTGTTGTGTAACGGGGGACACGCTCACGCTTCACGGTTACCATGTGGGTGTGAAATAGTGTGTCGCCTTTCACTTATGGGCTCAGTCGAAAAAAGACTTGAGCTCTTTTTTCTCTAAATTCATCACTTCAATCACCTTGGTATTTGATAACCTCATCGATATATTCATGTTGGTTGATATGAAATGCCATATCTGCATTGATACGCCCATCTTCGAGCCAGCACGAACAATGATGTGCATGATAGATACCTAACCCGTGTAAACTCAATACACCTGTGTAAATAACAAAAATACCCACGGGGAGAGATCGTGCGAATCGAAGATCTTTTAAACGGTAGACGAGTGCTAATGCGCTCAAGAGCAGGACATGTTTCAAGCTCATAAAAAGGCTTGGATGAATTTCTAAAACGAAGCGCATCAGCGGGTTGGCTTCATGGGCCAGACCTACATTAACTTCATACAACGTCAGGAAACCATCAAGGATACTCATCGCGAGAATAAGTACGCTCACACTCAGCCAGATATGAGATTGACGAGATAGCATCATATAATTGTAATTACCATGATATGGGTTGTCTATTGAACCTTACTTGTCATTTAGATTTAGGTGGTTAAGCTGTGTCGACATGAGTCAGAAGAGAGATTATTACGACGTACTTGGCGTCTCACGCGATGTCGATGAAGGCGCCCTTAAGAAAGCTTACCGCAAACTTGCGTTAAAATATCACCCTGACAAAAACCCAGATAACCCTGAAGCCGAAGCGAAGTTCAAAGAAGCCTCCGAAGCATACGCGGTGTTATCGGATGCCGAAAAACGCTCCGCGTATGATCGTTTCGGTCACGATGGCTTACGCGGACAAGGCGGGTTCGACCCAGGTGGCTTCTCGGTTAATATCCAAGATATCTTTGGGGACATGTTTGGCGACTTCTTTGGCGGAGGGCGTTCACGCTCTAGCCGTGGGGCGGACCTACAGAGCGTGATGGAGTTGACCTTTGAAGAAGCTGCATTCGGTTGTAAGAAAGAACTTGAATATACAAAGGTGGGCTCATGCGGCACGTGTTCAGGTTCTGGAGCCAAACCTGGTACGCAACCGCAAACCTGTTCCACCTGTCGTGGGATGGGAGAAGTCCGTGTTCAACAAGGGTTCTTTGCAATGGCACGAACATGCCCTCATTGTAACGGGCAAGGCACACAGATTACAGATCCATGTGGAGATTGTCGTGGTTCAGGACAAGAGCATATTGATAATAGTGTCTCAATCGATATTCCAAAAGGTGTCGATACTGGTGTACGGCTACGTTATGTCGGTGAAGGAAATATGGCGAAAGGCGGCGGTCCGCCCGGAGATCTATACGTCGTTCTAAAAGTGGCTGAACACGACATTTTTACCCGAGAAGCACAGCATGTATTTTGCGAGATTCCAATTTCGTTTCCGCAGGCGACACTTGGCACTGAGCTCGCAGTTCCCACCCTCGATGGGAAAGTGAATATGAAGGTGCCTGCTGGGACACAGCCAGGGACATCTTTCCGGTTGAAAGGTAAGGGGATTCCAGTTTTTCGAGGTCATGGCAGAGGTGATCAATATGTTCAGGTGAATATTGAAGTGCCTAAAAAGTTGAATGATGAGCAACAAGCGGCACTCGAAGCTTATGCCGAACTGACTGGAGATGATGTTCACCCCGAAAATAAGAGTTTTTTCGATAAGGTCAAAGAGTTATTTGACTGAGAGATATCCCCTGTATCTTCTTGTCTCCTTCTCTTGGATTTTCTTGAGGGGTCAGGTACAGACCGCAAGAAAGGTGCCAACATTTGAAATATTCGTCAAGAATTACGGAATAATTCATCATATTTTTACGGAGCTTTAGATGCCGACTTGCATGAGCCAAACTGGTTGATTACATTACAATTCTTCAAAGGAGACAAAAATGTTGAAAAATACAGGTTTACTTACCCTTAGTGCTTTATTCGCAGTTACAGGTTGGGC
>JAHDGS010000096.1 GCA_020627505.1 Myxococcota bacterium | reverse complement strand
GATGAATGCGATAATTGTCCTGATGTGCCGAACCCAGATCAACGTGATGAAGATGGAGATGGTTTCGCGACACCACGCACTGAAAACACGGGTGGTGATTTCTGTGATACCGATAGTTTTAGCGCGGTCGAGTTTACATGTCCTGCAGAAGATGATGGCGAAGTGTGTTCTGCACCTGAAGCAGGAACAGTCTGTGGTGCGACTGGTAATACAGTCTGTGCTGCAAATGAAACGTGTTGTCTTGGTGTGAATGACCAGTCTTTGGTCGCTGCTTGTTTCTTGACCGATGATTTGCCTGATCCTTCTACACAAACCTTGGGTGCGTGCCAAGCCGCGACCGACCCGGCTGCTCAATTTTTGCTCGATGTTGAATGTGATGAAAATGCAGATTGTGGTGCGGATCAAATTTGCTGTATGGGTAACAGCATCAATGCATTTGGTGCATTTACACCACATTGTTATGACGTCACACAAGATTTTGCTGCTTGTGAAGATGAACAAGGACTTGCACAAGTTTGTGTCGACTCATCAGATTGTGGTGATATGCAACGATGTTGTTCTCCACAGATCACACTCGAAACAATTCAGATGCCTATCTCTGTTGGTGCTTGTATTGATATGACCGATGAAGTTGCTTCGTGTTCAGACTATACGTTTGGAATCGAAGGACTACCTGCACTCCTCAATGTGGCGAGTCAGCTATAACGATCTGCCTTTGAAGGACTGAAGAAATCCTCGGTATGACCGGGGATTTTTTATGTGTTTCTCGTTGTTCGATATTCAATTGGATTTTCAAAGTTCTGATGACAAACAAGCCGATCGACGAATAAACCAGGTAAGTGGACATCTGCCGGCGCGATATCGCCGAGCGCAACCATCTCTTCAGCTTCGACGATCGTAATATGTGCCGCGGTTGCCATCATGGGGGAGAAGTTTTTACTGGTTCCATGAAATTGACAGTTGCCATATGGGTCGGCTCTTCTGGCACGAATAATGGCGAAGTCAGCTTTTAAAGCGGTCTCCAAAATCATTGGCCGTCCATCAAAATCACGTTGATCTTTGCCGATGGCAATTTCAGTACCGACACCTGTGGGGGTATAAAAAGCACCAATACCTGCACCACCTGCCCGAATGCGTTCCGCGAGGGTACCTTGGGGATTCAATTCGACATGGACATCTCCGGCGAGCATTTGTTCCTCGAGATCAGGGTTTCCGCCGACAAATGAGCAAATGACGTTCGAAACTTGTCTATTTTGTAGTAGAATCGCGAGTCCGCGACCTTGGTTACCACAATTATTAGAGATGATGGTCAGCTCACGACAGCCAGACCGTGCAATGGATTGAATTGACTGCTCTGCATTACCTGAAAGGCCAAATCCGCCACACATAATACGTGCGCCATCAAAGAGGTCGTGGAGGGCTTCGTCTGTCGTGTTCTTTAGTTTATTCATCAGTCACTCTCATCAAAGGCTAATAATTCAGGTTCGCCTAGAGTCGGCTCTCCTTTTCGAGCAAGAATGTGCTTTCGATCTAAATCCATGATCCATGCACCACACGTCGATACACTTTTGGGTTTGTCGTGCGCTCGTTTTAAATTCACCGACTGAAATGATCGATACAAATCACGCGCGGTGGTCGGCACACCATTTTCTTCAATATTCTCATGTATCGCCGCGTACCGTCGATGTGTCGTTGATGTGGCTGGTACCCATGCGGTCCCATCTAGTTCTGGAGACAAGCAATGATTGGTATGAATATGTGTTGAACCACTATCCTTGGTTTGAATAACAAGGCGTTGTTCTCCCGATGTTTCGGTACCAAACATATGCTCCTGATCGGCGATATTATAGTGATGCCCAGAGCCAATCGGAGCAGACATGAGTCTCTCGTGGGCCGCTTGAGCTGTTCGATGGCGCAAACAATCTCTCACAAGTGCTGGCCAAACGATGCCCACTTTTGCATCGAGACTATTCAGATTATTGATGGTCATCCCAACACCATGTTGATTAAGGCCTGTCATGCCGACACATCCTGTAATTGAAAATAACCACATAGCTGGTGTCGTCTCTGTCTTTGGGACATAGATATAGCACACGAAGTCTTCTGCCGAACTATGCATATCCCATGTTTGGCCAAGCAGATGATGACGATCGCTATGTCCATAAAATGCGGTGCATCCCCCGGGATCGTCAACATGTGTCGGAAGTTTTCGATTCAAATCTCTTAAATCAGTATAATGATTGAGCAGAACAATTTGGGCTATAGACAAGCCTGAAGCATCTGCAATACCACGGACTTCTTCAAATAAATCGGCATTGAAGTCTTTCAATATGGGGGTGTGTTGTTCAGCGACCGCTAGAATTGATTGCTCATTTGTATAATTGGTTTTATCAAAAGTCAGCTCTAGACGAATGGCATATAGTTCTGCGATGTGTTCTTTGAAGAATGTGCCATGTTGACGTCCCCACTCATATGGCAGTGAGCCTGACAGGATTAATCGTGGGGCCTTCATGACAGCACCTGTTGTAATATCTTCAATCCTTGTTCTCGTTCTTTATTTGTGACTGAAATGGGTGGGCAGATAATGACATGTCCGCCAAATCCTTTCTTCAATACAAGTCCTTTTGTTCGGCACGATTCAATTACACGATCGGCTTCTGTTGATTCTCCGCAATCGATTGATAACCACATGCCGCGGCCTGATAATGTTTGATTTGAAAGTGCTTCTCGACAGTGCGCCTCAAATGCCTGTACATGTTCAATATACTCAGGTTGTTCTGTTGCAATAAAGGCATAGCGCGCCCGATGTGCAGATATTTCGTCGCCGTCCCACGTTGAAATTAATGTGAGTGGCTTTTTCACAAAATATTGATCGTCGACAAAAATATGACCCAGTTGTCCACCTGTAAAAAAGAGCAGCATATTTGGCGTGATTGAACAGCTATCGGCAAACCAGCGAGATTGTCCTGTTCGACCAAGGCCTGTGGCACTCTCACAAAAAACGATTGGAACTTGATATTTCTCTCTAAGCTGATTCAAACCACTTAAGAATACATCATCAAGCGTCCAGCCATTCATTTCACCAATTGGTTCGACAAGAATACTCAGGATATCATCAGCGTCCTTTTTGATCAGCGCCTCAATCGCTTGAAGAGCGGCATCGGCACCGACTCGGTTCGGATGATCCACCTTCGGCCAATCGAAATACGCAAATGGTTGTTGATAGGATGAACCATCAGTGACCGATCGGGCGGCAGCAGTGAGGGTACCAAAAAACTGATCGGTTAATGTAATCACCTTCTGTGCACGTGGACGTTGAATCCGAAAAGAACGAATGCCTTTATCGATCAGTTCGGAACGTCCTGATGTGAAGTAGCAATGTGGCAAATCCTGTGGGGCAATGGCTTGCAAGAGTTCAGTGTATCGAATGACCGCTGGCGTGACCCAGTTTGATAAGGTGAGTTTTGTACCAACAGCATTGGCGAGTTCGCCACGTTTAAGGGCTGACACCATTGGCGTAGCATGTTGACCGAGTGGCGCATCGACACTCTCATGCCATCGCAAGAGATCATTAGATGGCGTTTTGGGCTGTTGGCGTTCTCCATGGTGCAACGGAATTCGATAATATTCTGCCGCACCTGACGCATCACCATATTGATTGCCTCGATAGGTTGTATCGACATAGGCGCCGAGCCGCTGATTGATACGGCCAATTTGGTGCGTTGCATCGATGCGATTTCGACCTGACATAAATCGATATGTCGGCTGACCATCGTTATTCTTTAGTGAAACGGCATCTTTGAGTTGTGCCGCTTTAAGTCTAAAACCGATCTGGGCACCATGGACTTCTGGACGTAAGGTAATATTCGCCGTGTAGAATGTCGTCCCCATATCGTTGGACCAATCGTCTCGTGGACCATCTGCAGAAAAAAGATGGGCTGGACCACCGATCGCGTACCCAAGTAAATGGGGCCCGTTTGAAGATCGTCGAATCGCGCAATGGGTTTGAATCCCTTTTTGTTGGATCATCTGCTGTAGTTCCGCAGGGCTGTCCTGACGACCAGGTTCGTAGGCGCCTTGCTCGATGGAGACAATATCATCTTTGAAATGATTCCAAGCAGAATGATCGAAACGAATAATTCGTGTCCCACATGATTCAGCAAGAAGCCGTTCGGGCGGCATACCAATGGCTGCCATGAGTGTTGTGTATTGATTCAAGTCGAGTGCGCCGTCTTTTAGGGCACGCACTCGAATCATTTCAACGATTTCATGTGGCGTCACTTTGGCGGTATCACGTTCGGGGAATAGCTTTGAAAGTCCATGTGTCAAAAAGCGTGATTCAAGTTGTCCATGTCGTGCAAGATATAGATCACACGTACGTTCAAGCGAAGGGCCAGCCAGTGAAAGCATCTCAGCCAAAACAGATTGAGAAGATGCGACTTTTTTAGCCGAAACATGTGCAGTGTTGATCCATGGCTTCGCATTGGTTTCTTTTAGATCGTATTGATTGAGTCTAACATCAACGGGCTTCACAAGTGCAGCCACAGCATCACCAATACTTTGAAATAACGTATTCAGGTGATCACGTGTCCAGCTTTTTGTCAGTCGAAAACGGATGGTGCGTTCACCTGCGATATAGACCATCATCCCTCGATAGAATCGTTGACTAACGAATTGCATCGCAGCATGCTTTGTCGGCAAGTCGAAGGCGAATGCACCACCTTTATTACGAATATCTGAGATAAGACGTGGATAGGATTCAGCCAGTCGAACGAGTCGCCGTGTGACATCGCGTTCAAGAGATGTCCAATCAAATTCCGAAATCGCTTGTGCGTGAATCAGCCCACGCGCAACCTGCAAATAGTGTGGTCGCGATGGACGTGTGTCTTCCCAGACAGAAAGACAGGCGCCTGTTTGTGCGCGTTTTGCAAGGGTGACACAATCAGGGCCATCGATAGCACCATGCTGATCTCGGAGATTGAATAGAGCGTGCCAGAAGAAAGGACCACCCATACCAAAGCCCATTTGAACTTCATCAAAGATCAAAGGCACACCGTGGTGACGTGTGAGTGCGCGGAGACCATTGAAAAAACGGGCCGTGGCATAGTTATCTCCACCTTCACCTTGCATCGGTTCAACCAAAACAGCACACATATCGCCTTGTCGAATCGATACATCGACAGCTTGAAGTGCTTGAATTTCAAGATCGCATAACGGGTCACCTGTTAAGGCTGGGCTTTCGCCTTGTGACCATGCGCGAACCCAATCATCGGTCACCACAGGCTCGTGTCGTGGGTCCTTCCATGCAGGGAAGGGCACATAAGACACTTCATAGCCCTTAAACTCAAAAGGTGCGCGTTTAATCGGGTTATATGTTGCATGAATAGACATCATGGTTCGACCATGAAAGCTGCCTTCAAAAGCGATGATGCGTTTTCCGCCTGGGCCATTTACACGACAAAGATCGAATGCTTTTTCGTTCGCTTCGGAGCCACCTGCTGTAAAACTGATATGCTTTAAGTCATCCCAAGTATGTTGTACCAGCTCTTGACGAAAAGCTTCACAAATAGATTCGCCAACATCGCTATTGGATAAAAGCCACTGATCGAGTTCTCCTCGGTCATATGCCTTTCGAAATTCATCCGCGTTGAATCCAAGGCCAAGACTTGCGATTTGGCTTGCTGCATCGAGAAGGACTAAAGGTGTGTCATCGACACTCGCAATATAGGGGCCATATGAACTGGCCAGATCGACAACCGGTGTTTTACGCTCTTTGGGGACGAAGTCGTTGGCATACATCCGAGATAGCATTTTTGCAGAGCGTGGCATCGAACCATTCTTCGGCGTCTGAACACCGTTATGACTTCTTGAAAGGCTTCGTTCGGGCTTATTGGCAATCAGTGCCTTCAAGGCTGTTTCGAGTGGTTCAAGGAATGCAGAGCGGCGAATCGCTTCTATATCAAGAGCAGTGATCCGAAACATCTGCCGACTTGGCGCATCCGCTTCGTTGTCGACCATAAAGCCCGCCGTTTGATAAAAATTTGTCTGCTCAATGTTTTTTCCAAGTGGGAGAAATGCCTGAAATGCCGATCGTTTATAGAACAGATTTGGACCAGAGACGTCATCTGCAAAAATACGGTATTTTTCAAATAAGGCTTCGATATCATGCCGCAAAATTAGTTGGTTGAGTGTACACGTTTGTTTTGTTTTCTTTTCTCGTTTTCCGTCTGGTGAGGCAAGTGCAGATGCGACTGCTGCAGAATGTTCGGGAACACCATATTCAACGTGCAGGCCTGAAACCGGGTAGGTGGTATATCGAACGGCATCGATACCAGCAGGTCGCTGGTTGCCTGAACGACCGACGCCACCAAAT
Organism: Myxococcota bacterium; assembly: GCA_020627505.1. Classification (GTDB taxonomy): domain Bacteria; phylum Myxococcota; class UBA727; order UBA727; family JAHDBA01; genus JAHDGS01. Next base: position 3,946 of record JAHDGS010000096.1, on the reverse strand, counting down.
GGCAGCTCGCCAGACGCACCATTCGTGCTTTTGTTCCAATTCAATAAGCCAGATTTTGACGCATGGAAGACATGTTCATATGTTTCTTCCGAGCGGGTGAATATTGAATTCGATAAACCATATTGACTTCGATTGAGGCGTGACAGACCGTCATCAATGTCAGCGAAAATTTCAACGCAAATATCTGGTCCAAAAAGTTCTGTGTCTAAATATGCAGCAGCAGTCATAGGATCTTCAAGTAAATGTATTGATGGGGTCACAAAGGCTCCACCCTCAAGTGTCTGTCCTTTAAGTAGTGTTTGTGCACCTTGAATATTGGAGCGAAGCTGATTGAAACGCTCAAATGTTGCTCGATTGGCCAGGGGGCCAAACGGCGCCAAGGGTTCAAAAGGGTCCTGCGGCTTAAGCCGGCCCGAGACCTCAACCAAACGCTTGATGAGCGGTTCTGCAATTGATTGGTGAACCAATACACGGCTCGTTGCCGTACAACGTTGCCCCGTGGTCAAGAATGCGCCATGACATATCGCAGATATTGCTTGTTCAAGATGTGCATCATCCATGACCATTGCGGTGTTCTTTCCACCCATTTCGAGTGCAATCAGTTTGTGTGGCTGTTCGAGATTCGCTGATAAGATACGTTGGCCGGTTTGATATGAGCCGGTAAACAAAACAGCATCGATCGCTGGATGCGCTGATAATGTTGCACCGATATCACCGGCACCTTGGACCATGTTAAAAACACCAGGTGGGAATTCTGCTTCTGCAAAGCATTGCGCATAAATATCGGCACACATGGGTGTCTGTTCGCTGGGCTTTAAAATGACCGTATTGCCAGTCAGCAAAGCTGGAATGATATGACCGTTCATCAAATGAAGTGGGAAATTAAATGGGCCAAGAACCAAGACGACACCTTGTGGGTGTGGACGTTCATTGCCTGTGCCATTATCAAGAACCGACTCACGGATACGTTCGATACCCTTTTCAGCGACAAGGGTAATACGATTCGCACAAGATTTTGCTTCAGCTTCAGCTTCACGGAGCGGTTTGCCGGTTTCAGTGACAACGGCTTTCGCCAGTTCATCGTGTCTTTTTATAAAGATTTTTCGAAGCCGTTCGAGATGCGTGAATCGCTCTGCCATGCTTAATACACGCCAAGCATCGTAGGCTTTTTGGGCAGCGGAAATGGCTGGTTCGATTAATGAAGAATCGGTTGAGGTTTCGAAAACACGCTCAAAATCACGCGCAGGATTTTCACTCGAAATGACGGTGGAACCCGACATAAATTGGCCATTGATATAGGCCCCTTGACCTTGTTGCATAAACCCCTCCTGAATATGGTTGAAATTAGGTTAGTGTAAAATACCAGCTGTTATCTATTGAACAGCGAACTGTCTCGATTTAAGATTAGACGTCTTTAAAGAGCGTACCATCCGATTTTTGTTCATTTAATTTTCGGTATAGTGTTCGAAGTCCAATACCGAGTACTTGTGCCACTTTGTTTTTATCGCCATCATATGCATCAAGGGTTTTCTCGATGATGATATGCTCAATGTCAGACATCGTCAGACCGATCGGGATTTGAATGGATTGACCTGTAATTGGGGGGCCTACGGCATCATCTTGCTGGCCTGACAGCATCGATTGAGAGATCAGTCCATCTTGGCTTAAAATAGCGGCGCGCTCGAGGATATTCTGCAACTCTCGTATATTGCCAGGGTATTTCATGTGCATGAGATATCTCATGGCACCTGAATCAAGTTCAAATTCACGTCCATATTTTTTCTGATAGGCCTGTGACAACTGCTGGACGATATTTGGAATATCTTCTTTCCGCTCATCGAGTGGCGGCAGATGAAAATGAAACATATTAATTCGATAAAAAAGATCTTCGCGAAATAAGCCCGCCTTGATTAAGGCATCAAGATCCTTGTTGGTCGCGCACATCAATCTCACATCTGCTTGAAGCGGTTGTTGACCGCCAACACGTTCAAATTGACCATCTTGAAGCACACGAAGCATTTTGGCCTGCATACTCAAGGGCATATCACCAATTTCATCGAGGAAGAGGGTTCCACCTTGTGCGCGTTCGAAACGACCAAGTCTGGTTTTATCTGCTCCTGTATAAGCCCCTTTCTCGACTCCAAATAGTTCTGCCTCGAGCAGATTCTCTGGTAAAGCCGCACAGTTCAATGCAATAAACGGTTGTGTCTTTCTGTCCGATAGCATGTGTGCTTTGCGTGCGTGAACCTCTTTGCCGGTACCTGATTCTCCGGTAAATAACAGCGGCGCAATAGTTGGTGCAGCGTTGGATAGGGCATGCTCGATAGCACGCATATCTGCATTTAAAGATGCTTCAGTACCAACATGGAGCCGCAAGTCATTCAACGCCTGCTGGAGCCGCTCGTTTTCCTCTCGTAAAGACTTGTGTTCCAGTGCTTTTTCGACGGTATGCAAGACTTCTCCTCGCCGAACTGGTTTCGTTAAAAAATCATGCGCACCAAGTCGCATCGCTTCAACAGCATGATCGATTGTCCCATATGCTGTCATCAAGATAAATGGCGTTGTTTTGAAATCTTGTTGGACGTCTTGCAGTAAGGCACGCCCATCTTTTTTGGGCATCACCAAATCACTTAAGATAACATCAATCGGTTCGTGTCTGAGAATCTCCAGCGCCTGTTGCCCATCTGCTGCTGCAAAGACATCAAATCCTGCACGTTGAAAGATTTTCTCAAGTGAAGCGCGATGCGGTGCTTCATCGTCAACCACAAGAATTGTACGGCGCTGTTCAAGACGAGCTGTCATGGGTTCAAGCATAAAAATATTGTAGCGCAATATTGAGAAGAGGCCCAAATGTCTTCAACCATTTTTGAAAATTGGCGTGACGAATCAAATACGTTAGTCTGAAGTCTGGATGACAGATTTGCCACAGCCAATATTTATTGTTCGTGACCCAGAATCGGCAGTGAGTCATTATCTTGCCGTTAAACAGAATACGATCATGCCGGTCGCATTTGAAACGTGGCAAACATTTCTCAAAGAATGTGAGGAAGCAGGTGCGATTCTTGTATTCGATGACGCCATGACTTTTTTTCGAACAGGTGGCTATCATCTCCCTCAGCGATTGAGTTGTTTATCGACAGGGTTGAGACTATTGTCGCTTGAGCCAGCCATTTATCTCGAAGAATGGTCGGGCGCATCATATATTGAATTGACTCAAATTTGGAAAAAACAAATTGAAGACCTGACTCGCGGAGGATTCAATCAGCTATCAAAAATAGAGCACCAACTCATTCCTGCATTGATCGATATTGAACGCAATGGTGTCCCATTCGATGTGACACGCTGGAAGACGCACTTGGTCAACTATCAAACGGAAATTGAGCGACTCGAAGCTATTTTTGAAGAAACGGCGACGCGCCTTGAAGTCAATGTTGGTGGCGAGCAACTCGACTTTGAACAGCGGACCCGAACAGCGCGTCGATTTTCAGACAGCGAGTTGAAGCAAATAATATCAGCACATTATGGACGTGAGATTTCAACGCTTTCTCAGGCGACACGCCGTTCTTTGCCACCGTCAGACTTACTCAATCACCTTGATGCGCTTCGCTCACATCAAAAGATGATCAGTACGTATGGCGAACGTTTTTTGGTTTATGTCGACAACAAAAATCGATTGAGGGGCCATTTTTCGCCATTTGGAACATCATCAGGTCGACTCTCTTCTTATGATACAAATTTACAGAACTTGCCAACATTGACTGAGTTCAGAGCATGCGTGCGTCCAACTGATGGCTCGAAACTTATTTCAGCAGACTATGGGGCCTGCGAGCTTCGTATTTTGGCAGATATTTCAGGCGAGGTGAAACTTCGGCAAGCCTTCTCTAATGGGATTGATGTCCATGCGATGGTGGCCTCGGAGATGTTTGGTGTCGAGGTTTCGAAGGAA
>JAHDGS010000095.1 GCA_020627505.1 Myxococcota bacterium | reverse complement strand
GCATCGTCGCAATCTTCGATACCTGTTTGGACGTAGCCATCTCCACATGCTGCATCAGTACAATCATTTAAGCATGAATCGGTATTATCAGTGTTACCATCATCACACTCTTCATCACCTGATACGATACCATCACCACAGCCTGTGATCGTACATTGAGGGTATGAACAATCATCGGTGTTAATCGTGTTGCCGTCATCACATGTTTCAACACCTGCTTGAATGAATGTGTCTCCGCACTTTGCGTTCTTGCAACCATTGACACAGGCATCAGTATAGTCGGCATTGCCATCATCGCATTCTTCAGCACCTTCTTTGTCGCCATTTTCGCATGCTTGGCATATTTTGGTCGACTTCAATCGACTTGCTTGAATCCAATCTTGCCAGACGCCAGTTTGTCCTTCGCCCCCATATGTCATTCCGCGGGCCCAACAATATATTGAACCTGTCGGGTCAGTATCACTGTCGGGATAATATAAAGTTCTATCGCTATTTGAGAGACCCACAATATTTGAGTCATTTAATAATTCTGCACCCGCAAGGTTATCAGCGTCATCGCATTTGATTTGATATCTTGTCCCTTCAACACCATAAGTTCTGCCTGCTGAACTGACTTTTAAATTTTCAGCATCACAGAGCCACGCAGCGGCGTTTGACTTGACAACAATATTGGTGACTTCCTCAATCGCCAGACAGTCATCCCTACAACCATCTCCACTGGCTAAATTCGAATCATCACATGCTTCAGAATCTTCATCTTGACCATTACCGCAGACTTCAACGTAGGTGTGATTATCATGGTCGACAGCTTGCTGCTCCATGACACTCCAGGTGTCACCGATCTCGACACTACGTGCCATCGCACGATAATACTTATTCGGCGCTTCATCACGATCATCTTGCCAGTTTCCAATAACATTCATTTCACCCGTTTCATCAATCAGCGCATCAACGACCAGTGTCCCTGTCTCACCAGGTGGTGGCACAGTCGGCGCGCCCATCGCAATATTTGGATGACCAACAAGCCAACCTGTTGCGGTATCGAAAAGACCATCAGTTAAGCGAACACGTGTTCCTGCAACACCTTGAATCGTGATAGGATACTGAATTTGTGTATTGGGCTGGGTTCCTGCTACTGGAACATTGAGGCCATTCGGTACACCAGTCCCAATGATAATGACATTAATACCTTCTACTTGACATGAAGCATTACAGCCATCTCCATTGTCAGTTCCCCCATCTTCACAGCTCTCCGAATCTTCTTGCTGGCCATTACCACAAACTTCGTTATAGGTATGGTTGTCATGATCGACCTCATCACCCAATACCATTGAAGAGTACAAACCGTTCAACTGCATGTATTGTGTCCACGCTTGGAAGAACATGTCAGGCGCAGCATCACGGTCATCAACCCACTCACTCATAATAGTTAGATTACCCGAAGCAGGTATCTGAACAGGGCCGCCTGATAACATTGCCCCACCTGCAACACCGGATGTCCCACTCAAACCAACTTCATATTGAACTGATGTTCCAGGTGTTCCTGAGATTGTAATCGGATACCGAACCATGGTTGCTTGTGCTGCACCAGATGGTGTTCCAGCTGGATTCACTTCAGCAACGCCGATAACGACATTGGTGACTTCTTCTAAAACACAGTTACCATTACAACCATCTCCGGCTGTTGCGTCACCATCATCACAGGTTTCACCACGCGTACCATTGACGGTATTATCGCCGCAGAGCGCGGTTGTACAATCAACATCACAAGTCGCAGACTCTCCGCCATCATCACAAATTTCGGCGCCTTCAATATCACCATTCAGACAGCTTTGGCATGTTGAAATATTAAACGAAAATGTATCCTCTAAACTCCAAGCAATGTCAGTGTCGATCTTTGCACACAAATATAAGGATGTTGTTGCCGTATAGTCTGGATAAAAATTCGGCGTAATTGTCCTGATCAGTGGCAGTGTTCCATCATGAATGCCGCTCTGAAATGGGTTGTTACAATCTGGCGTTGTCGAAATACGCCACTCCCCAGAAGCACCTTCATTTGTGACCTTAACCTCAATATCACGTCTGATCTCTCGATTATTTGAACTACATTGAACAAGCCCTACGAAACTCGCATATTCGATTCCTTCTTCAAGACAAGTTGGTGAGCACCCGTCTCCAGAGTCTCCATTATTATCATCACATTCTTCACCCGCCGCAGTTTCAACCTGTCCATTGAAACAACGATGACAGTCTTGTTTATCTGACTTAAGAAGTTGTGATGTTTCCCATGCAGACTGCCCACCGCCTATCTCATTATGACGAACGTGACAATAAATAGTATTTGTCGAGTTACCCAGAATGACTTCATCATAGTCCGCAAAGCCATCTAATGTGAGTATCCGCTGCGTGACACTGGTCAAAGACGCTGTTCCTGTGACAACAAATCCGGTCGCAGCATTTGGGTCGACTTCTTCACCACATTTGTATTCAAAGCTTGTGCCTTCTATACCATCTACAACAAGATTAACACTTAGTTGGGTATCGTTATTGTAACAGTGCGAGATCGGCCATTGCATATTGACATTCGAAATATCTTCAACTGCACAGAGACTATTGCAACCATCACCCGGTAGAGTACCACCATCGTCACACCCTTCCCCAAAACCTTGGTAATCGTTGCCACAGGTATCTGTCCATCCAACAGATACATCGCCACAACGTCCACCTGTAAATGTCATTGTGAAGTCTCCAAGCTGGAGGCCATTGGTGATTGTTCGCGTAAAATCATGCCCGTAAGGTCCGCCCTTCGACCAAAACCAAGTGGTTTCTGTCTCATTAAACGTTTGATTTTGTGCAGTCCCTGACTCTGTATAATCAAGAGATCCAATCACGTCATTTAAAGCATTATCTCCTGGAGGAACACCGAGAACCCGAAAAGAAACGTTTGTGTTGCCATTACCACTATCATATGTTGGACCGCTTGTTATCGTTATGGACGGGTTACACTCAACAAGACATTGTGGCGTACAGCCATCGCCATGGTTCGAGTTCTGGTCATCGCATTCTTCAGGAATATCAATAATATCATTTCCACAGAGTGTTAGCGGACACATACTGACACCTGACTTTTCGAGCTCCATGATTTTGACAAACGGATTTGCTGGGTCATAAGCATCAACATAGACTTCGAGTGCTCGACCAGCACCATCAAGGGGCACCAAAAATGTTCCCCACGACTGAAGATCATTAATGAGTTTAACACTGTATTCAATCTGGTTACCGACAATGACCGGCGTCGAAATCAGCTGCACATTATTGAGGTTAATGATCGTTGGGTTATTAGGGGGCGGCTCATATGTCACTGTGAAATTAAAAACAGCACTGGTCTGCGCGAACAGCCCAGACCCGCATAGTAATAGCATGCTGCACAACAACATGCTCATTTTTCGACACAAAATGTGCATAGATGTCCTTTCAAAAGATCTCTTGAAAACCATATTCACTTATAAGTGTATCGAATTTCGAGTTATCGAACCTAGACTGTCTCAATATGGTCTATCTAGATGAAATATGACACCTGGTACAACAGATGTGGTTTCATCAGTCCATCACCTTAAATATGTCTTTCACAATAAACCGACTCCGATTAAGGTTGAGCTAATGAAATATTTTCGTTCAAGGCGCACCGCATCAAAATATCTGGATATTCTGGGAGGACGCAACACTGAACGAGGTGATTTAATCAAGCAGAAAGTGCTCAGGTTTATTGAAGTCGGTCTAGGTCAGGATCGACTTTTTGAGTCTAAATCACCTAATAAAGTTGCGAGACAACGACTCTGCCCTGCAGACTTTTGAGGTTCAATAGCCTGGCCCTTCGATTTACTTCTGACTCGAACGATCGCGTCATTCTCAACGATCGAATGCGGCGGTACAGAATTGATCAACCAAACATTACCCCCGATGATTGAATTGTGTCCGACCGTCGTTTCACCACCCAAAATAGTCGCCCCTGCATAAATCGTCACATGATTTTCAATGGTTGGATGCCGTTTAACACCTGATACTTTTCTCGACACACTCAGGGCACCAAGCGAGACCCCCTGGTAGATTTTCACATGATCACCAATTTGTGTTGTCTCACCAATCACAATTCCGGTGCCGTGGTCGATATAAAAATGTTCCCCGATGCAGGCGGCGGGATGAATATCAATACCTGTTCGACTATGAACAAACTCGCTCATCATTCTTGCCAGTAAGCGCATCCCAGATTCCCAAAAAAAGTGCGCGATACGATAAGTCACAGTCGCAGCTAATCCAGGATAAGCTAGCATCACTTCTTCTCTATATTGTACAGCCGGATCTCCAGCACATAGGGCATCAACATCTTTCAAAACTTGATCGCGACAAGTCGGCAAAAAAGCCAAAAACGCCTCCGCAAGCACTTGTGCAGCACGATCAGCCTCATCGTGCCCAAAATCCTGACGGTCATCAGGTGTCGCAAGCTGATCCTTCAATAAAATCTCCCGACGAACTTGTCGCCTGACGACATCAAATAGTCTGCACAATTTATCGCCTGTGACAAATGAAATATTTGAGGACGTCAACGACTCATCTATCGAAAAGCCAGGAAATAAAATCGCTTCCGATAGTGTTAGAATATGTTCAACATCATACCGAGTCGGAAGGGCATTTTTGTACATGCTGGCTCCACCCGTTTCATAGGCAGAAAGTAATGTTGTCACCAATCCTTGGATTTTTTTCTCATCCATGACGTCCCCTTCGTTTTAATCGTTCGATTCTATCCACTTCGTCATACAATTGGCAGTAAATTTTATGTCGGTTTGAATCAATGTGTCCATCTCGAACAGCTTGCAAAAATTGACAACCAGCTTCTTTAATATGCTGGCAGCTTCGGAAACGACAAGGTGATAACTGAGTAAGTTCGTGAAATCCTGCTCGCAGATCATCCCTGGAGATATTCGCCAAACCATAGTCCCGACAGCCAGGTGTGTCGACAAATTCGACCCCAGAATTATCGCGATAAATTGCTGAAAACGTTGTGGTATGTTTCCCGCGTCCCGTCGCCTCACTCAGGGCCCCGATGACCACCGCATCATTGGGAAATAGTTCAGCAGTTAACGAACTTTTTCCGACACCGGACGGTCCAATCAAAATTTGACGCGGAAATTGCTGGCCCTCTTCTATCAGCATTTCCATACTATTTCTATGCTTCACAGAGATAGTCATCACTTTATATTGTGTCGCGTATATCTTGCGTAAGGTGTCGGCATAGCGCTCAACCTCAGGTAAATCAGCTTTTGTCACAAGAAGTGCTGCTTCAATTCCTTGTCGGTCAAGCATCACCAACAAGCGATCGATAAATCCAACTCGAGGTGGCGGCTCGGCAGTCGTAGCAATCAAGACACGATCGATATTACTCGCGACTTGTTGAATACCACGCTCACCCGCAGCACGACGTTGTAAAATATTTCGTCTTGGTTGAACAACAAATTGATGACCATCATAAATCAATTGGTCACCAACAAGCCATTTCACATGATGATTTATTGGCAGCCTCTCGACCATCCCAATAGATCTTCGAATGCCAACTTCAATACCATAATGCGCAACCACATCCACACACTCTTGAGGCCTAAATGACAAGCTGGCTTCGTTATGTGATTCTTGCTGATTCATATAAGCCCATATTAAAGCGCTCTTACTAACTCATCAACGACAAAAAGCCAGTATCAAGTCATGAAACCACACAAAAATCGATAAAAAACGTCTTTTTTTTAACTCACGCATTGACGAATCGACTTTAAATGTAGCAGAACCGCATAATGCTGGGATTTTCAGCATCTAAAAGGAGATCTATAATTATGACTAAAGCAGAACTAATTGAAGTGCTTGTTAAAGCGGACGACTCATTGACTAAAAAACAAAGTGGTCAAATCCTTGATACAATCTTTGGAACACTCCAAAAAACAATCAAAAAAGACAAGCGTTTTGCTTATCCAGGTTTTGGTACATTTACTGTACGTAAACGTAAGGCACGTATGGGTATCGATCCACGCACAAAAGAAAAGATTAAAATCAAAGCAAGTAAAACTGTTGGTTTCAAGCCTGCTAAAGCGTTTAAAGAAAAACTCTAATCGGAGTTATTTACGCCAAAAAAAGCATCCTTCTGGATGCTTTTTTTTGTGTGAAGAATAACTTATCTGGTCATCCATGGTTTCAAACCGCCACCTGCAGGCTTACTCGCAGCCTTACTATCGTCAGACTTCTTGCGTTTGAGATTCGTCATTTTCTTATCCCATTTTCCGGCGTCTTCCATTGCAATCATGGCTGTGACATTATTGAGCGTCAGCTCATGAATTTTTGCACGCTGTTCCGCTGTAATTGTGCCCTCGTATACACTATTAGATTTTTCGACAAGAGAAGGCTTCTGCGCAGATATTTCAGCCAGGTACTTCTCTGCAGCTTCTCCCCCTAGATATCCCAATGCATAAAGAGCACTATCGAGCACCCAAAACATTTGATCATCTGTGACGTACAAGTTTTGAAGACGAAAGATAATATGTGGAGCTGCATCAGCAGCCTGCCGACCAAATGCTGCAAGCGCTTTGGTGAAATGCACAAAAGAAGCCCAGTTCGGGGCACCACCAGCTAAATGGGCCAATACTGGAATAATATCTTCAGGTAATTTTCCCTGTCGGGCTTGATGCCGTAATGCCAGCGCAGGCAAAGCGACCTTCTCAGGGGCTTCCGTCAACAGTTCACGAATAATCATCAAATTGACTTTGAAATCCGCATCAATACATTTCTGTAATAAAGCTTCACCATCTGCGGGCGGGGTTGTTTCGACACCTTGTTCGTCTTTGTTTTCTTCTGTCATGCCGACTCCTTTTTGATACCTGCTGGCCATCGACAACGTTGTTATCGATCGAACGTATGCCCTAGTCTAGCCAAGAAGTTGACAGAGATCGATTCTTTCGAAGCGATTGTATCATTTTGGGAGTGCCTCGCGAAAATCCTGCACGATCAATTGACGCCTCAAGCGCCCATTCCAAGTATTGACACCCAGATGTACAAAAATATCATCCCCATGACGCAGCCCACGATCATCCTTTGCCGCGCCAAATCGCAGGACGTCGATCACACCATCTTGAATGTCGAGTTGCCACTTCATATGCCCGCCCTTCAATTCACGCGGATGTTTCAAATCAGCTCGAGGGATATGTATAATTGGTGTTGGGCATCCGAAACCAACTGGCTGTAAGCGGTCTACATCATCCCAATATGATTGATTGAGCAGCATTCCTTCGACAGATATATCAAAGAAACGCATTGGCGTGAGCGCATCCCCATCTAGCATTTCAGCTGCGACTTTAGAAAATGCCGTCCGAAAACCGGCAAGGCGTTCCATGGAAATATGAATTCCCGCCGCATGGGAATGCCCCCCATAACCTAATAGCCAAGAATCACACTCGCACAGCGCATGATACAGGTTGAAAGCTGGAATACTTCGCCCAGATCCTTTCCCATCACGACCAATGACGATAACGGGCCGTCCATAACGATCGACCAAACGGCTTGCCACAATCCCGACAACACCTGGATGCCACTCCGCATCTGCGACAATCAGCGCAAAGTGTTCCCCACCATTTGGCGCCGCTTCTGTTGGCATCGCATAGACTGTTTCGATTTGTTGAATCGCCGCTTCGACTGTTTCCCGCTCAATATTTCGTCGGGATTGATTGGCCTGCTCAAGTGTCATCGCACCTTGGCGCGCCTCTGTTGCAAACTCTGTTAGTAGCAACTCTACAGCGATATGTGCCTGATCTAAGCGACCGATTGCATTAATCCGTGGACCAATTTGAAAGCCAATTTGTCCTGCTCGCACATGTTCAACATCAACACCTGCAACCTCCAGCAACATATTGATTCCAAGTCGACGACGCCGACGAATTTGATTCAACCCATATGCAACAAAAACCCGATTTTCGTGTTGGAGGGGCATCACATCAGCCACTGTTGCCAAAGCGACCACATCAAGATTGTCTCTCAAATCAATTCCAATCTGCAGACCATCATCTTCTAAGGTTCTTTTAACGGCGGCCGTGAAATAAAATGCAACAGCTGCTGCACATAAGTGTAATCCACCTGACGGACACCCTGGCTGATGCGGGTTGATCACGGCATCTGCGGGCAAATGCATATCAGAGACTTGATGATGATCGATCACAATAACGGCAAGACCCTTCTCTTTGGCATAGGCCACTTCTTCGTGGGCTGAAATACCGCAATCAACAGTTATCAACAAAGAGGCATGTTGTTCCGCCAATGTATCCACCCCGCGCTTATTCAAGCCATATCCTTCTTTGAGACGGTTCGGGATGTAGTAAATCGCTTGCCCGCCAAGTCGACGAATGAAGTCGACAAGTTGAACTGTTCCACACACACCATCAACATCATAGTCCCCATAGACCCCGATCACTTCGCCACGCGAGATGGTATCACTCAACAATCGGGCAGCCGTTTTCATATCGGCAAACGAAAAAGGATCTCTCAGTTGCGATAAGCGTGGCTCTAAAAAATCTTGTGTTGATGCGAGATCCGTCACGCCACGGCTGGCCAAATTCTGTGACAAAAATGTCGAAATATCAAGCGACGTTTCGAGTTGATTCGCAAGACCTTCATCATAACGACGGGGCATCCACTTTGACGCCGCTTTATTGATTGTGCTCATATACCTTGGGAGGCTCCTGCAATGGCGTCAATTCTCTCAACTCTTGAATCATCGAAGCCAGAAATTGTGTCCCTTCAAGTGGCGTATGTTGATTCACATCAAACGATAAACACACATTAAGCCATGCTTGAAGTTGATGCGGAATTTCGACACGAACGTTCGGTGCCGCCATAGCTTGTTTCGAATCCCCTCCCTGCTTTTCATAATGCTTCAATAGTTGTTCCGCCATGCATGTAATATGCGCCGGAATACCTGCCATTTTGGCGACATGAATACCATAAGAACGTCCTGCTTCGCCCGGCTCAAGTTGCCTCGAGAAAACAAGACCATCATTTAAAACAGCAACAGGAACATGCGCATTTTGTAATCCCTCCACATTCGCGCCCAATTCCGTGAGCTCATGATAATGCGTTGCAAATAAACCTCGCGCTTGGGCACGTGCATTTAAGTCCTGGACAATCGCTGAAGCCAATGCCACACCATCATATGTGCTTGTGCCGCGCCCCAGTTCATCGATTAAGAACAGGCTATGTGGACCCGCATGATGAACAATATGCGACGCTTCTGTCATTTCAACCATAAAGGTTGACCGCCCGCCAACCACATCATCCGACGCGCCAACACGAGAGAATATGCGATCGACGAGACTCACTTCTGCCGCTTTAGCCGGTACACAAAATCCGACCTGGGCCAGTAATTGCACGAGACCCGTCATTCGCATGATCGTACTTTTACCTGCCATATTCGGCCCCGTAATTATATGAATGCGTTTGTCTGGGGCTGCAATATAAACTGACGTTGGAATATAGTGCTCTCCTGTCGATGACAATGAATCTGCCACCATTGGGTGGCGCCCATCAATGATATGTAGACGGCGATCGGACATCGGTAGAATGGTTGGACACACATAATTATTCCGAATAGCAAGTGCGCCCTGTGCAAAATAAACATCTATCTCGGCCAGAATATGTGCCAGCGATTGAAAAACTGCCGCATGCTGCTTCAATGTTTCACCAAGCACTCCAAATAGCGTGTCTTCTCTCTGCCCCAACGATTGTTCAACAGTTTTGATCTCGGTTTCTAATTGATCCAGTGCCGGATAGGTATACCGTTCACCATTCGCAATCGTTTGCTTTCGAATATATGACTCAGGCACACGTGCGACATGGGCCTTACGGACCTCAATAAAATAGCCGAATACGCGATTAAATTTCACTTTCAAATTCGGAATACCCGTTTTCTCAATCTCGTTCGCCTCAAAGTCTTTTAATCGAGCGTCAACTTGTGAGTGCGCATGCACAAGTTCATCTAATTGCGCATCATACCCTTCAGCAAAAATACGTCGAACACTATCATCTGTGACAGCATCAATAAATGCATCCGCGAGTCCGTTCGTTTCAGAAATCAATCTGGCGACCACATCGGAGAGTTCTTTTTCAAGTGGATACTTGATCGTCTGTAGCACCTGTGCGATTTCTACCGCCGCATCGACAGAGCGCGCTAACCATTGTATATCTGTTGGCCGAGCGCGACCGGCAACAAGACGTGTAACCAGACGTTCAATATCATAAATACCTGTCAATAATCGACGAACTTCTGTCAATACTTGGCGATGGATCATCGACAAGCGAATATAATTCTGGCGAATCCGAATTAAGTCAATATCAACCAGCGGACGCATAAGCATCGCCAGCAATCGACGGGCACCAATC
>JAHDGS010000007.1:45550-51226 GCA_020627505.1 Myxococcota bacterium | reverse complement strand
TTGCTAATCTTTATAATTGGGCCCAAACGATTACGGCCCTTAGCCCTTGCCGTGAATAGCCCTTTGCTCTTTGGTAAACGACTCTGGGCAGAAACACGCATTGCTGTTTTTAGGCAAACGGTCGATACCCGCTCACAAGCACAACGTCTGCGAGGCGCTTTGCCACGTGTTCATTTTGGTGACGACTGGATTCAGGATTGTGTTACCGAAATTTTCAAAGAAGATGTCACACGCTATCATATCTGGTTTGAGAATGATGACCTTGAGTGTTCAAGTCAATTATTTTCTCAAGGAACAATTCCTGCATTATCTGCGCTGCAAAAACATAATGGCTCCGTCTATCGATGGAATCGACCTTGTTATGGCGTCTACCAAGGCGTGCCACATTTACGTATCGAGAATCGCGTCCTCCCAGCTGGACCAACGCTGCATGATGTCATGGCCAATGCGGCCTTCTATTATGGCTTGATGTCTTATTACTCTCATCAATCCTCAAGCCCACGTGAGCTCATCTCATTTGATAGTATCAAAGCAAACTTTTTTGCCGTGGCAAAAAACGGTCTTCAAGCACAACTTGAATGGGTCGATGGTCGATCCCATCACGCTGTTGCATTGATTTTAAACCAACTTATTCCGTGTGCGGAATTAGGATTACGCCATGCCAATATCAGCGAAAACGATATTCAAAAATATATGAATACCCTCATCCAACGTGTCAAGTCTGGACAAACAGGTGCACATTGGATGGTAAAAAGCTTTGAAAAGCGACGTGACAAAACACAAACACGACAAAGTCCGAATCAAACCCTCAAGCGTATGGTCCAGCAAATGGTCAAGTACCAAGATATGGATAAGCCCGTACATGCATGGTCACTCGACTTTGAAAATATCGATTCGCCACAAGTCGAACAGACACCTATTCGTGTTCAAGATGTGATGGCAAAAGAATGGGCATCCCTCACGCCAACCGATTTGGCACAGCTTGGCATGAAGGCTTTTGAATGGTCTGATTGGGCTTGGATCCCGATAACGAATTCTGATGAAATACTTGTTGGATGCATTGATCAAAATGCGCTCAGTCAATCCTCAGCCGATCAGCTCAGCACAATTGCCGACATCATGGGCCCCAGTCCATTTACCGTCCAAGCAAAAAGTCTATTGAGTGAGCTCGACCTCACCTTATTCGAACAAACAGACCGTATCGCTGTCGTCGATGGCACGCTCATGGTTGGGTGGCTCAGTGCGTCGATAGCCAAACAAGAACTTCTGCGCCAAACGCATCAACTTGCCAATCGCGCAGCTTAGTTGATGCTTTAAGTGCACTTAAATCTTGCTTCTTAAGCAAAGGCTCAATGTCTTCAGGTGTCAACTGAGCGATCGCTTCAAGTTGTTTGCTAGTCAAGATCCACGGATAATGTTGATGCGCAGGATTTTCGGCAAGCTGTTTTCGCATCGATTTCAATGATTTGATTTTTGCACGATGCTCGCGTGATGGCGGACAGTATTGAAGCCCAGGCCAATCACTATCGAGTGCAGCCTCCAGTTTTTGTGCAAGCTGATGATCCTCTTTAAGCCGTGTGCGTTGCTTGAAACGAATCTGTCTATGTTGAGCGTAATATTCGGCTGTACTGATCAGATGATAATTCGCTAAAATCTTTCCAACATGAACATTATGTTCCGCAGCTAAATACGCACGTGCTTGACATAGACACCGTATACATCTCTGTACCTCGACTGGGTAGGAATCTATTTTTTTGATTTCGCTGCCGTCTCGAGAAGCGATATCCTCTGGCTCATCCATACGATATGGGACTGATTCAAGAATCAGCGCCATTGCCTCATCCATAAATACGTGCTCAAGCGCAGCATTTTTTAAGTCTTGAGCACATTTTTCCCACAATTGATGCAAATACAGCACATCTTCAGCGGCATAGGTTAATAAGTCTTCAGGCAAAGGTCGTCCGCGCCAATCGGCTTGGTGACCGGCTTTATCAATATGGATATTCAACACCGATTGAACCAAAGCGCCCAAACCTGTTTTCTCATATTTGAGTATACGCGCGGCCAGTGCGGTATCTGCTAAATCTTGAATCGGTAGATTCAGATCGTATGTCAGAAATCTCAAATCATTCACAGCATCATGAAATAGCCATTTTTTGTGTGCACCATATTTGGTTAGACAGCCAAGCCCTTGTTCAAACATACCACCATCATCGGGCAAGCAGGGGTCAAGTAACCAAATTGGACCGGTTGGTGAAAATCTCAGCTGAATCAAGCAGACGCGTGGACGAAATGCAGACCAAGCATCTGTTTCCAGGTCGATCGCCCATAAGGACGACGTGCCTTGACATTCGGCCTCAAATTCCGACCAATTGTGAGCATTCAAGACATTAATTGTTGTTGTCACCATTCCCCCAATTGACACATATATCTCATCGTGTGAACACATACTTCCATGGGAGATCTTTAGCCATGGAATCCAGAAAAACCAAGCTTATTTTTGTTACAGGCGGTGTCGTCTCGTCACTCGGAAAAGGTATTACAGCTGCCTCTATTGGTGCGCTGCTCGAAAGTCGAGGCCTCAATGTTAGCATCATGAAACTCGACCCATATCTCAATGTTGATCCGGGCACGATGAGTCCATTCCAACATGGCGAAGTTTTTGTCACAGATGATGGTGCCGAAACAGATCTCGATCTCGGCCACTATGAACGATTCATCTCATCTCATCTGGCCCGTCGGAATAGTGTGACGGCCGGTCAAATATATTCATCTGTTCTCGAGAAGGAACGCCTCGGCGCCTACCTCGGTAAAACCGTTCAAGTCATCCCACACGTCACCGATGAAATCAAAAGCCGCATTGAAACCGCGGCGGAAGGTTTCGACGTCCTTATTTGCGAAATCGGTGGCACAGTCGGTGATATTGAATCGCTTCCATTTCTTGAAGCAATGCGCCAGGTTCGCTCAGAACGCGGACCAGATAACACCATCTCTATTCATTGCTCTTATATGCCATTTATTAAAACGGCCGATGAACTCAAAACAAAGCCAACCCAACACTCAGTCAAAGAACTCCTCTCGATTGGTATTCAAGCTGATATTCTCGTCCTTCGAGGAGAATCCATCGTTCCTGAAGAACAAAAAGAAAAAATATCTCGATTTTGCAATGTTCCCAAAAATAGAGTTATTTCATGTCCCGACCTAAACACAATTTACGAAGTGCCATTGATGCTCAATAAGGAAGGCTTAGATGCGCAAATTGTTGAGCGACTCAATATATGGAGTCGACAGCCTATGCTCGACAAATGGCACCAGCTTGTCGATGCTTATAAAAACCCAACCGATAACGTTACCATCGCACTTGTTGGTAAGTATATGGAACTGACTGAGAGCTATAAAAGCGTACATGAAGCATTGATCCATGCCGGATTGGCCGCACGTGCAAAAGTCAATGTTATCAATATCGATAGTGAAATGCTTGAATCAGGCTCTGTCGAAAAAGCCCTTGAAGGTTGTGATGGTATTCTTGTTCCAGGTGGTTTCGGCGAACGAGGAACAGAAGGAAAAATAAAAGCCGTTCAGTTTGCCCGTGAAAATAATATCCCATTTTTTGGAATCTGTCTTGGACTTCAAATTGCCGTGATTGAGTTTGCCCGGCATGTCGCAGGATTGCAAGCAGCAACAAGTGCTGAATTCGACTCAGAATCAGATATGGCCGTGATTCATATTATGGAATCGCAAAAACATATTCATAAAAAAGGCGGCTCAATGCGACTTGGCGCCTATCCATGTCAGCTAAAAGCTGGTTCGCTTGCCTCAAAGATCTATGCGGTTGACACCATTTCCGAGCGCCATCGACATCGATTTGAAGTCAATAATCAATTCCGGGAACAATTAGAAGCTGCTGGATTAGTCATATCAGGAACCTCTCCTGATAATGAACTTGTTGAAATTATTGAGCTTTATGGACATCCATCATTTATCGCTTGTCAATTTCATCCAGAATTCTTGTCACGCCCGGCCAAGCCGCATCCGCTTTTTAGCCAACTGATCAATAGTGCTCTACTGTTTAAAAAACAGCATATCACTGCAGATTCATTATTGTCTCAGCGAGATCCAGCATCGGCTTTTGTTGCGACGGCCTAGGTGAGACAGTAAAATGTCTCATGTTTAAAAACTTATCGATACTTACTTTTCTCGTCGCTTTTTCCTTATTGTCCACCGGTTGCGATCAAAGTGTTGGTATTGGTGAAGGGACTTGTAGTGATGGACTTCTCAATCAAAATGAAGAAGATGTTGATTGTGGTGGCGTTTGCAAAGTTTGTCCGGACCCAGACTTAGAAACATGCTTTGATGGTCGACAAAATCAAGACGAAGAGGACATTGATTGTGGTGGAACAAGCTGCCCGGCATGCCCAACATGCTTTGATGAACGACGTAATCGAGATGAAGATGATGTTGATTGCGGCGGGAATTTCTGTCCACCATGCGCGCCACAGGGCCCGACTTGCACAGACGGAATTCAAAATGGTGATGAAACCGGGGTCGACTGTGGTGGACCAGCGTGTCTGACCTGTCCTGATCCAACTTGTGATGATGGAGAGCTCAATCAACAAGAAACGTTGATCGATTGCGGGGGACCGAACTGTCCACCCTGTTCAAGTTGTCAGAATGGGATTCAAGATGGTCGGGAGACGGGAATCGATTGTGGAGGTGATTGTGAACCATGTCAATCTGGTGAGCCGTCATGTTTCGATCAATTATTAAATGGCAATGAACGCGGCGTCGATTGCGGCGGTTCGTGTGCACAATCATGTACGCTTGAACAAGATGATGTGTGTTTACTCTCAGATGACGAATGCCCTGACACAAGTTCCGAAGATCTGAGCTGTAGTTATGTTGCCGAGTTGGATATCGGCGGGACAACTGGGCTCTGTCGTGAGCGATGTGAGGACATTTCAGATTGTGATCCTGGTTATCGTTGCGTCGAAACATATAATACTGGGAGTTCTTATCTCGTCAGTCGCCACCCAACGCTGACGTACACAGGTGAACAAAAATTTTGTATTCGAGAGCCGGCTGCCAATTCACAGTGGGAAATCAACATTGATTTCGTCTCCTTGGATCAAGAACATAACTGGGGTGATACACCGGATATTATGGTTTGCTTTGGCCCGCCGGTCGAAGAAGGCTACGAACCAAGTAACACTGAATGTATTCTCGACGAAGAGCAGTACGCTTCATATACTGGCGAAAATATTGGAAGCATCATTTTCAACTATAGTGAACTTGAACGTATCGGTGTCATCGTGATGGATGATGATGGATTCACAGGCTATAACTTTGGCTCAGTTGATGATAGAGCGGCTGAAGCGACATTCGATTTAAGACCAGCAGGGAATGTGCGTAGCTTCTCATCCCAAGTCCTTTATGGTCAGGGTGATTCGTTTGGTGCTGGCAATGTTGGATTGGCTCAAATTCAGCTTTCGATTCGGCCTGTGGAGTAAGTGGAAATAAAAAAGACCGCAAAAGCGGTCTTCAATGGGGTGAGTAACGGGGCTCCCGAGTCCTAAAAAGCTCGGCGCGACACAAGGCCAAAAAACAAAAACGCCAACCCTATGCTACCAGTAGCTATAAACACCACTGCAGATGATAATTTTAAACCGTTTGTTGCCG
>JAHDGS010000007.1:15746-45450 GCA_020627505.1 Myxococcota bacterium | reverse complement strand
GCTCAGGGCACTGCAAGTTAGGTCACGAATTAAAAAAGACCGCAAAAGCGGTCTTGAGTGGGGTGAGTAACGGGGCTCCCGAGTCCTAAAAAGCTCGACGCGACACAAGGCCAAAAAAACAAAAACGCCAACCTTATGCTCTACCAGTAGCTATAAACACCACTGCAGATGATAATTTTAAACCGTTTGTTGCCGGCCTTTCGACCCTTCGACAGGCTCAGGGCACTGCAAGTTAGGTCACGAATTAAAAAAGACCGCAAAAGCGGTCTTCAATGGGGTGAGTAACGGGGCTCGAACCCGCGACACAAGGGATCACAACCCTATGCTCTACCAACTGAGCTATACCCACCACAGCTGATGATATATTTTGTGGCAACACTTGCCGAACGTCAAGGCCAATTGGGTCGATTTCGTGAATAAAATTCACGAATTCAATCCACAAGCAATTCATCAACTTTTTGAATAATATCGACGGCTGACAAATTGGTCACACGTTCATCTAAAACAATCTGGCCAGACCGATCGATCATCAGCATCCTTGGAATTTGACCAACCTCACCAAATGTAGCCTCTCCCGAGCGTAGCTCTTCTCCTGCCAAGAAAACCTCTTGATGAAAAGCAAACCTATTTTTGTAAACATCAATCGCAGGAGAATCTGTATCATCAAATAAAACTGACATCATTCTAACGTTCTGACTGCAACGTAAGTCACAAGCTTCTGATAAAGCCGTTGCAATACGCACACAATCTGCAGACCAGGTCGCACACAAATCGACGACCCAAACGATATCTTCCGAGTGTTCAATCATTTCGATCGATTGCTGCTGCATCACGTCGAGCTGTTTTAGCACCTGCTTCGTTGTATGGCAGCCCAAAGCACCAATTAAAAATAGCATCAGCATTGCGCAACGGTATCTACAATGGGCTCGAGTTATGTTCATGATGCGCCGCTCCTCACATATTGAATCACTTCGGCAAGCTGTTGTCGCCACGTGTCCATATCTTGAGACATGGCCTCTAAGAACTCCATCACAACCAAAGCATTCAACGGTCTTTCAATCGGATTATGCGCCACGCAATGACTGATGATTGTCTTGAGTTTCATATGAATCTGAACATCTTTTGGCCAAATTAATCGAGATGACATCATATAATCCGGGCACCGCAGTCCATGTGTAAATAACCAAAAGCCAAGCGCGCCTAAACGATACACATCGGTTGCCGTCGTACTAGATTCAAGTTGGTTTTGTTCGGGCGCTGTCATCATGTCCGGCGCATGTCCTGACATCGGCTGCTCAAGTGCAATGCGGTGACTTGCAGCCTCTAAACGAGATAAGATCACGCGACCATTTTCGGCGATAAACACACGCCCTGGACCAAGATCTTCCATCACAATTGGTTCTCGTATCCCATCAAGCGATATATATTGATGACACTCTGCAACAGCCTCAACAATCTGATGCCAAATAAAGAAACATATCGGTGACCGTAAAGCAATGTCTTCTCTTTGCAGTGCCATCATAAAATGATGCAAGTTGAGGCCCCGTTCATATGGAATGACCGCGTAATGGTAACCAGCATCTTGAGCACGAACAATCAGCGGTGTCCAAATATGACTCTCTAATTGAGCGATGAGACTCATTTCTTTTGCAAACCACATCACGCGCGACAAAGATGAATCATCTTGGTGCCGCGTGATTCGAAGTAACACATCTGCGCCTTGTTCAATCAATCGTTCGAACGGCGGATGTTTGCCACCAAGATATTTTGCCCGATAAACATCATGTGATGCACTCGACGAAATGCGCTTCACACAAAAGAACTGACCGATTTTTTTTCCTTCAAAACGCGCCATAGACAATGTTTAAACTGTAGATAACCGAAAGCAAGGTATATTAAATGATATCAATGCACCGCTGCACGTGACGATTTAGTCAACCGTCGCCCGAACGATTCATCACCAAAAACATCTTCAGGAACTTTCTTTTTAAGACTTGCCCAATATGATTTCAAATCCTTATGCGCAATGGCAACCTCGAGTACCTCATCAATATGTTCGACTGGCACAAAGCGAATCTTTTCTCGAATCGCTTCGGGGATGTCCTCAAGATCTTTTTCGTTCTCTTTGGGAATCACAACTGTCTTGATGCCCATACGATGTGCGGCAAGCGCTTTTTCTTTGAGTCCACCGATCGCCAATACACGCCCCCGCAGTGAAATTTCACCTGTCATTGCCACGTCATGACGAACGGGTAACCGTGTTAACGCAGAAATAATCGATGTCGCAAGGGTGACGCCAGCAGAAGGACCATCTTTGGGTGTCGCACCTTTTGGGACATGAATATGAACATCAATCCGATCTGAAAAATCTCCAGACAGCCCAAAATGACTTGCACGTGAACGCGTGTATGCAATCGCCGCTTTAGCAGACTCCTTCATCACATCCCCGAGTTTACCAGTGAGTTGTACCTTACCTTTTCCTGGCGTCAACAACACCTCTGTCAACAAGACCTCTCCACCAACAGATGTATAAGCGAGTCCACGCGTCACACCGATTTGAGATTTCTTGTCATGATTACGAATGAATTTTTTGGGGCCGAGGTATTGTTCAAGATCGTCCGCACCAATTTTGACCTGCGTCCCATGCAGTTGGGCCCGCATCGCCGCCTTTCGTCGATAATTATTCTCGTTTTTTTGTCGCGTAGAGGCATCAAGGCCTTTCCATTTTTCCGAATAAAACTTCGGTATTTTCACACGCTTAATCTGTTCTTTGGTCGGTTCACGGGCATCTGCCAATAAATGCATCGCCACCTTACGTGCACACGTTCCTATTTGCCGTTCTAAATTACGTACACCAGCCTCACGTGTATAACCTTCGATGAGGTTTTTGATGGTCGCATTCGAAAATCGGATATTGGCACCCTTCAATCGCTTACGGGTAAATGTTTTTTGATCTCGCTGAATCGAAAACTCAGCCAACCCATTCGTTTCGAGCTGTTTCGGAATCAAATATTGCCGAGCAATCTCGACCTTCTCTTGCTCCGTGTAACCAGACAATCGGAGTATTTCGAGGCGATCTCTTAACGCCGAACTCAACCGATTCATACTATTCGCCGTGCAAATAAAGAGCACCCGCGATAGGTCATATTCAAGGTCCAGGTAATGGTCCATGAATGTTCTGTTCTGAGCTGGATCAAGCACCTCTAATAAAGCCGCTTGAGGGTCACCACGAAAATCCGAAGCCATCTTATCAATCTCATCAAGCAAAATAACTGGGTTGCTCGTTGAGACGCGCTTTAAAGCCCCAATGATTTTTCCAGGCATCGCACCGATATAGGTTCGACGATGTCCCCGAATTTCCGATTCATCTTTCACACCACCGAGACTTAAGCGAACAAATTCCCGTCCAGAAGCGCGCGCGATAGATTCAGCTAGTGACGTCTTACCCACACCGGGCGGACCAACAAGACATAATATGGGCGCCCGCGGATTATCAACCAACTTCTGAACTGCAAGATGCTCCAGTATACGATCTTTAACTTTATCAAGTGCGTAATGATCTGCATCAAGCGTTTGTGTCGCATGTTCGAGATCAAGATTATCATCACCATAGGCTTCCCATGGCAACATTCGAATCCAGTCGAGATATGAACGTATCACCGAACTTTCTGCCGACATGGCAGGCATCAGTCGCATTTTCTTCAACTCTTCTTCAACTCGTATGCGGGCTGCTTCTGTCAGCGGTTTAGCAAAAAGCTCTTTTGATAAGCGTTCAAAATCCGCATTCAGCTCTGCCTGCAAGGCCTCCATCGCATCTGCTTGTGACTTGTGCTCACCACTGTTGGCTTGTCCTGATTTTTTGCGATCACGCGAGAGTCCCTTAACCACATTCAGGATGACTTCACAACGACGTTCCGCATTCAACTCTTGAAGCAGCTTTTGCTTGATGCCTAAATCGAAAGCGCAATAACCCGCGAGCAAGTCTGCAATTAATTCTGCGTCATCGAGCTGACCAATATATCGCGCGATTTCAGGCGACACTTTGACCTTTCGACTGAGCGCACCTAAAAATGCTTTCTTAAGGACACTCGCCCACTTTTTATTCTTTGCAGCCGACAGTTTATCGGTCGTCTCTTTCGTTCTGACACGGACATAATACGGCTCATCACGACCCGTTGTTTGAGTATCGGCTTCACCTGTGGCCGGATGAAATTTCATGATCTCTGCTCGCGTCTGAATCGATACAACCACTTTGACCATATTATTCGGCAAAGAGACGGATGACTGTATTTCTCCCACGACAGCCTCTGTATAGAGTTCGGCCGGCAGCGGATCGCCAGTCATCGGTTCTTTTTGTGCTGTCAGCACAATTTTATTCTTCAATGTCGACTTGGCTTTTAAAGCTTCTTCAATTGCTGCGACGGTTTTCGGACGCCCGACAAATAAAGGAATATTCATTCCTGGAAAAACCACTAAATCCCTCAACGTCACAAGCGGAAGACGTTCATATTTTTTCTGTGCCATCTTGCTCTCCAATTACGCGGCTGATTTTTCCATGACAATGATGGGCGCCTCTCCACGTAAGATCACATTTTCATTAATAATGACTTCTTCGACGCCCTGTCGATCGGGTAGATCATACATCAAGTCTCTCATGACATGCTCGATAATACCTCTCAGCCCACGCGCACCTGTCTGACGCTCGATCGCTTCATGCGCAATCGCGGAAACGGCATCATCCGTAAACCTTAGGTCAATATGATCAAGCTGAAATAAGGCTTGATACTGTTTTAGGATCGCATTCTTAGGTTCAGTCAGAATTTGCTTCAAGCTCTCTTCATCCAGTGCATTCAGCACTGAGACAACAGGCAAACGACCAATAAATTCAGGAATCAGCCCAAAACGCAAAAGGTCTTCCACCTGAACATGCTGCAAAAAATCATTGTCTTGCACAGTGGTAGACTCAACATCATGATCTGAAAAACCGATCGCACGCTTACCAAGCCTTTTGGAAATAAGATCATCTAAACCAGAGAAGGCACCGCCACAAATAAACAAAATATGTTTCGTGTTCACTTGTAAAAACTCTTGCTGAGGATGCTTGCGGCCGCCTTTGGGTGGCACATTACAAACCGTGCCTTCAATCATCTTTAATAGTGCTTGTTGCACCCCTTCTCCTGAAACATCACGTGTAATACTTGGGTTCTCACTACGTCGCGCAATCTTATCGATCTCATCGATGTAGATAATCCCACGCTCCGCTTTTTTGACATCATAATCAGCCGCAGCCAATAAAGAGACCATCACGTTTTCCACATCTTCACCAACATAACCAGCTTCTGTTAGCCCTGTTGCATCCGCAATACAAAATGGAACCTCAAGCAGTCGTGCTAATGTTCGTGCCAGCAATGTTTTCCCTGAACCGGTTGGCCCAATAAGGAGAATGTTACTTTTTTCTAGCTCAATATCATCTTCTCCATCCGCAAGCGCCGATAAACGTCGGTAATGATTGTAGACAGCAACAGCCAGTCCTTTCTTCGCTTTGTGCTGGCCGATAATATATTGATCCAAAACGTCTTTGATTTCGGCAGGAATCATTCGCTCAGCACGATCTTCAGCATCTTCCGACGCTTCAGGGCCAAGGATCTCTGTGCATAACTCAATGCATTCCTCACAGATATAAACGTCTGGTCCAGCAATCAATTTCTTCACCTCTTTTTGCGTTTTCTGGCAAAAAGAACATGTTAATGCATTGGATTGCGTTGTGACTGGCATAATTCCTCCGACTAGACTTGTGTCCGACGTCGACGCCAATAGATAGGACACATCGTTAGGAGTATCCAAGCTGATTCATTCAATTGCTGGCAAGAGACATCTGCACCACCCGTCAAGAAGAAGACATCTGGCTCAACCACTTCACAGTTAACATCACAGTAAACCCCTTCTGCCAATGTTTCATCTGTAAATAAGTCTCCATCACACGCTTCACCTCGCTCGAGAATACCATTGCCACACACCGATGTGATCTCACATTGTAGGTTGCAACCGTCATCCTCAACAGCATTCCCATCATCACACGCCTCACCGGCCACTGTATTTAATTGTCCATCACCACAGGTGGCAAAAGTACAATCATCATCACATATATCGCTTTCACGGCCATCATCACATTCCTCGTCTTGTTCGACAACGCCATTACCACACAGTTCAGGCTGACAACTCGCGCTACAACCATCACCGTTGAAGTTATTACCATCATCACAGCCTTCACCGGCTTCAATCAATCCGTTGCCACACAATTCATGCTGACAGAAATTATCACAACCATCACCCATAGCTGTATTGCCATCGTCACAGGTTTCACCAATATCGATTCGCCCATTTCCACATATTTCTTGTTCACAGAGACTATTACATCCATCACCACTATTATTATTGCCATCATCACAGCCTTCATTTGGATCTTGTCGACCATTGCCGCAGACTTCGATCAAGCAGTCCGTAGAGCATCCATCTCCTGATATGACATCACCATCATCACACTGCTCACCAGATTCGATGAGCCCATTACCACACGCTTCGACTTGGCATAAAACAGAACAGCCATCACCATTTTCAACATTGCCATCATCACAGCCTTCATCAACATCGACAACAGCATCACCACAGATTTCAAGGCCACAATCTGAACGGCAGCCATCACCATCATCCGTGTTGCCATCATCGCAGCCTTCGCCGACATCAACCACACCATTACCACAAACCTCTTCAAGACATGCGGTATTACAACCATCACCATTCTCAATATTCCCATCATCACAATCTTCACCCGGGTCGAGTTCACCATTGCCACAATCTGTTGGAATACAAGTTGATGAACAATCGTCACCATCATCGAGATTACCATCGTCACAACCTTCACCGACATCGAGACGACCATTTCCACACGCCTCAATTTGACATAGCCCCGTGCAACCGTCTCCTGACGCAAAGCCGCCATCATCACACGCCTCATCACCTTCTAAAATACCATTCCCGCAGATTTCGAGAATACATGTTGCGCTGCAACCATCGCCATCGTCTGTATTACCATCATCACAGCCTTCACTGCCATCCAGAAAACCATTGCCACAGACTTCAATCAAACAAAGTGCACTACAGCCGTCTCCCCCAAAAACATTACCGTCATCACAGGCTTCACCCACATCAAGGACACCATTCCCACAGATCTCAAAAGTACAACGCTCAGAACAAAAATCGCCTGCATTCAAGTTACCATCATCACACTCTTCACCGGCATCGATCTTACCATCACCACAGACTTCAAGTTCGCAACCTGCATTACAGCCATCGCCGCTCTCAAGATTTCCGTCATCGCAGCCTTCACCGGCATGGACAATACCATCACCACAAATCTCTCGTTCACATTCATCAGAGCATTGGTCCCCGTTGATGACATTACCATCATCACAGGCTTCACCGGCATCAAGACGACCGTTACCGCATGCTTCAAGCTGGCAACCACCATTACAGCCATCGCCTCCACCGAGATTACCGTCATCACATTCTTCACCAATATCGATGATACCGTTACCACACACCTCGGATTGACACTGGCTATTACAACCATCCCCCGAAGACACATTACCGTCATCACATAGCTCACCCGGATCGATCACGCGGTTGCCGCATATCTCTCTCAAACAAAGGGAATTACAACCATCACCGCTTTCAGCATTCCCGTCATCGCAATCCTCACCGAGATCGATGACACCATTACCACAGACCTCTATCGTACAAAATGCAGAACAGCCATTCGTACCAGAAACAGTGTCTCCGTCGTCACACTCTTCGCCTGCATCCACAACACCATTGCCACATCGCTCAAAGAGACATTGTGAGTTACACCCATCGTTTGATACCGTATTTGAATCATCACATTGCTCACCTTCATCAACAATCCCATTACCGCATTCTTCAATGCGACAGGTATCGTTACAGCCGTCACCACGCAACCGGTTATTATCGTCACACGCTTCAACCTGAGCAAAAGAAACATTTGCTTCATGATACGTCCCAAGTACATTGTCACCACAGCACTCGTTTGGCGTCGCGAGGAAGATATCACTCCATTGACCATCGTGGTCATCTTCGGTTTGGTAGACGGCATCAATGATCATATCGAATTGAAAAACATTCATGACCGTTCCACCAAGAGAAATCACTTGTTGACCGCTCTCATTATCAAGCTCAATATTATCAAAGCGTGCAATCTCATCACCCGTCTCATTCTTAAAAATTAAATCAATTTGTCGAAGACCAGCAATCTCAATTCGATCGTTCAATGCCGTATCTAAGAACCCATTATCAATCGCGAATCGCTCCGCATGAAAGGCATAGTCAAATACATATGTCACACGCGCGCCAGGTTGCACATCTTCAGAGGGTACATAGCCTGTGACAGAAGTATCGTCGGCAGTACTATCCAGCTGCGTAAATGCACGGCCCGCAAAAGGTGTGGGTAACCCATCACTTTCAATCAAACCCACTTCAGGTCGTTTCAGAAAAAGGTTGACGCAATCATATTCAAGCTGACAATTGCTATCACAACCATCTCCGCTCACAGCGTTGCCATCTATACAATTTTCCCCAGCTTCGAGGACTAAATCTCCACATACAGCCAACAGTGCGTCTGCACAAAAGAGACTCGTCATACAAAACATTAGGACGTGTCGAACACAACCACTTCTCATAGCCAACTCCCGGGTCTTATTGACGTATTAACGCATATCTAAGCGGAAACCCAAATTTCAAACCTTTAATTGAAAATGAAACAACTGAGTGATTCAATTTAAGAAATTTTGAGGGGAATTATGGGTTTTCAGAAATTATTCAGTAACTTCAGCTGTCACATCAACGATCTCTTCAGAAGCCGATTGCAATAAAGCTTGACTATCGAGTGCGCCAAGTAGGCACGCCCGCCATCGCTCAAAGCAAAGTCGATCCGCATTTTTCAGGGCCTGTCGAGCCAAAGGCAAAATCGCCTCAGAATCTAAATCGCCAACCTCAACACGATGAAATGCCATTCGACCATCGATTTCAATTCGAATGGCCCCGTTCGCCGCTTCGCCAATGAAACGCTCTTGGGGGACATGCAACTCAGCCTGCTCTACCCATCTTTTCGGGCGACTTAAGACTTTATCAAGTAAACCAGCCTCGCGCTTCGCTTCTTCAATTGCCTTTTGAAGATAATCATGTC
The DNA here is from genome assembly GCA_020627505.1 of Myxococcota bacterium. Lineage (GTDB taxonomy): Bacteria > Myxococcota > UBA727 > UBA727 > JAHDBA01 > JAHDGS01. The sequence goes on along the minus strand of JAHDGS010000007.1, from coordinate 36,191 downwards.
TGATATCTCGACACAGATGCGTGAAGTTAACAAGAAATTGAGATAATCCTGCCTCTAGTTCCTCTTGACGCCACTGTCCACGGATATCAAAAGCGAGCATTTTGTGCTTGGTCGGATCGATATGAACCTGCAGATGAGGCCGATCGCGATCGGAAAAGTCAAATATATCAAACCAACGCTCTAAAAAATTCATACTTAAAGCCTTCGTTCGATCAAGTGATCAACAATGCCGTACTCAATCGCCTCTTGTGCACTCATGTAATAATCACGATCTGTGTCTCGTTCGACGTCTTCAATGGAGCGCCCTGTATTTTTCGCGATAATGTTATTCAAAAAGCCACGTAGCTTTACGATCTCACGCGCTTGTATTTCGATATCAAGCGCTGTGCCCCCGGCACCGCCGTGCGGCTGGTGAATCATCACACGACTATGTGGCAATGCATATCTTTTCCCGCGTTCGCCCGCTGATAACAACACCGCACCCATGGACGCACATTGCCCAACACAAACAGTCGACACAGTCGGGCGTACGTATTGAAGCGCATCATAAATTGCGAGCCCCGCTGTCACAGAGCCACCGGGGCTATTAATATAAAGCGTAATATCTTTATCCGGGTCGTCAGCTTCAAGATAGAGCAACTGCGCAACCATCATGTTGGCAACCGAGTCATTGATCTCCGTCCCCAAAAACATAATTCGATCTTTTAATAGTCTCGACCAAATATCGTACTGCTGTTCCCCGCGTGGGGTTTGCTCATAGACCCAAGGTGCATAGCTCATGATAACTCCTTAAGGCATCCTACTGATATATCTTGCTTAAACTCAAATAGATTTATCGGCTTTTTGCTTAGGAACTTAGAATATTTTTTGAAGGAATGCATCGTCAAGCAGTATTCCTGAGTGCTTCTTGACATTTCCTCATAAAATCCAGAATTTTATTCTGGAGCCTTGATTTGGTTGAACGATATTTGTATTTAGTCCATCAGCGGTTCGACGCCGTTTACCGGCTCTATAAAACAAGGAGATGCCATGGCAGGTTTAACGGGTAGCCACCCTATCATCAGATGTCGTAGCGATATAAAGACAGTTGCGGGCGAGCCAGATATGTGCATTGCAGAAAGCCATACGATCCACTATTTCATCGCTGGATATAAACTAGAATCGAACGGATACGTCATCGCTCACAAAGACATGAGCAAAGTCGTTCCCATTGCTAAACATGATTTAGAAGCGCTCTTTGAATCAGGCCGTATTGAACAAATATTTTCTGATAGTGGCCCTTCTCCAAAAGAAATGGCACTTGGGTATTCGCTGTGGATTATTCTAGGTGTCAGTATTCTGTACGCAATCCTAAAGAAAAAGCTCTTCAACTGAAGAGCTTTTTTATTCGTTTTCACAACAAGCTATCTTTTGTATTAATCACGTCTGCGACGCCAGAATAGTGCGCAGCCTATTAGTGATAACCATGTCATTGAACTGGTTTGTGCACAGCTGCTAGCCAGCATCTTCATCCAGTCTTTTCCAACGGCATTGCCGCCTTCTCGCGATGGGGCTTCAATAGTCGGCCCCTGCTCGATTCCTGAAACAACAGGCATCGGCATCGCTGGGTCGCCTAGAAGGTTATAACTCAAGAAACTTTGTCGCCCATCATCGTTCTCGTCAGCAAACATGGCCAATGCACGACTTGTGACATCACCCAATCGTTCTCCTTCCGCAGCGTGCAAACCTTCAGCAAAGAAGAACTGACTAATCTTCTGGTTATCAGAATCGACTGTCACACCACTTGGCGCAAAAACACTCAATGCAATCGCTGCATCACCGAGAATCGCTTGCTCAGAAAAACCCGTCACGCGTGGATGTGCAAATTGTCCTGCATTACATGTCATCGCAGTCATCACAGGAATATCACGGTCTAGCGTACGATGTAGTTCACGTAATACCTCAGGAGAGAGCTGTCCATTCTTCATCAAACGATCAAGACCTGCATGTCCAACATAGTTAAAGTAACCTGCGCCATTCAGCCCCGCAGAAAGCGCATCGGCAAAAGAGCCTTGAAGTTCATCTGCAAATAATGTTTCAGAACTAATATCGGCTGGTAGTGACTCAACGAGCCGCTCAACATCAATCGAAAAGTTACTACTGTAATCAGCTTCGTCGGCGAGGAAAAATACATCTCGCTCGAATGTTGATGTCTGATCAAGAAGTGATGTTTCATATGCGCGAATACGATTAAGGTAAGCTACTACCTCAGTATTTGAAGAAACTGGTAAACGACCAATCGCAACATCTGCAACACCATCTGCACCATAAATATCAGCAATCAATTGATCTGAAGAAGCCAAACCACCTGCATCATTTGAAATCATCTTCGGTGCAACAAGCGGTGCTCCGTTACCGTAGATATCTCGATAATCATAATGACCTGAACCAAGCAACAACACATATTGTAAACGACCATGCGTCATATCAAGCTTTCTCAAATAATGACGGATGGCATCAGGGTTTGTATACCCTCGACCAAAGTGATTATAAATATCTTCAATATAAACAACCGCCGCTTGTAAGCCAGCTTCTGTTCTAAAGTCTGCATATTGCCCCGCAGACTGCGCAAGAGATTTTGGCGAAATAATCAGGTAGTCCGCTTCCGGATATTCGACTTCATGCATCGTTGTCACAGCGACATCTGTTGAAAGCATATCTGCAGCAAAATATGTATGGCCAAGTTCAAGCGCGACATCTGCATTTGACTCTTCTGCATGATATAGCTCACCAGCATTTAAATCAAATAACCATGCAGCATCATTGAGTTCGAATGACTCACCTAAACCAATGAGTTGCTCATCTGTATTTACACCTGCCATGTGTGTTGGAACAACAATCTCAGCATAATCAAGATAACTATACGCCTGAACATCATCGGCTGCTGTCGCCTTCAATATAATTGTATTTAGTCCCGCTTGTAATTGCGAAGCATTAAAAGTCTGTGTACGAACGCGGCGCTCTGCCCCAAGAATTCGAATCGAATCAATCATCTCGCCATTCAAAAGGACATCATAAGTTTGGACAACCTCAGGTGTTGATGCACCTTGAATACCCAGTTCAATGAAGCTCTCAACATTCGCTTCTGTATCGATCACGGACGCATCGATTTCAAATTCAATCGCTGTTTCACGATATTCTGAACGATCGTTTGCCATCGCTTTAAAAAACCAATAGTCATTCACCGCGTTATCAACAATCGCTGTCCCCGCAAAACGGTTCTCTTCAAAATGAAGTTGTTTCATCGCAAGACCAGAAGCACTTTCAGTATTGTAAAGGTCTTTGACAGACAACAACTCCCCTGATTCTCTTTTTAAGAATGTGACCTGCTGTTCACCAAAGATAGAAGTGGGTTGGTCCGCATAATAAACGACACCTGATTCAGACGCATAATAGGGAACACTTAAACCATTTTGCTCCAACTTAAAATCACCTGACATTGCCACTTCAACAACATCAGTGACTGACATATCTAATGCGTCCGCAATCGTGTCATAACGAACTTCATATAGGCCACGTGTCGATGTTTCGAGCTTTAGGCCAGCGATGATATCTGAGTCAGTCCCACTCAGGCGTTGGTATCGTCCTGTTAATGATGAGAAGTCGATTTTTGGCTTTCGCGGCGAAAGCGGCTCACGTGCTTGGCGCATGACGAAACGTTTATTCTTAAACGATAAATCTTCATATTTAGATTGACGCATATCCACAGAAAATACACCTGCATGTGCGATTTCACCATTTGATCGATGCTCTTTAACAACGAAGTTAAGATGTTCATTTTGTGGAACATCAACTTCAAATAGTTTCGCATATTGTGCACCAGTCACATCTATCTGAAGTGATGTCATAACACCTTTATGCAGTGGTAATAAGCGTTCTCCATCTTGCATATAAACAGAATAACCAGATGTACCCACTTCTGTGATGGTCGAAAATTGGAATGCAAGACCTTGAGCTGTACGAATCACATCAAAATTATCTATCGCTGCGTAAGTGGTATTTTCGCAGTTAAGTGGTGTTTCGCCGGTATAATCTCCAAAACCCCGATCGACCCATACACATTCATCTGTACCACCTTCACCATCAACGAGGAAATCAACACTTTGATTACCATTTAAGTGGTCGTCTCCTGAACCACCTCTAATTGTATCAGGATCACCACCACCATTAAGAATATCATTACCGGTTCCACCATCAAGCGTATCAGAACCTGATGCGCCAAAAATAACATCATTATCAGCGTCACCGTTCAATTGCGGGTCGTTGCCAGATCCACCATCGATGCAATCTTCACCATCACCACCGTTAATCGTATCATCTCCTGCTCCTCCACAAAGACCACGACATACGCCTGGTAGATTTGGCCCACAGGTCAAGATTGGATCGCTGCAAGGTGTTGTTCCGTCCCATGAATCATTACCTAAACCACCATCTATCTGATCGTTACCACCTTCTCCATCAATACTGTCGCAGCCATCACCACCATTAAGTACATCATTCTCAGAACCACCAAGTATTTGGTCATTGCCATCGTCACCATTAATTTTATCTGCTCCAGACTCACCATCTAGAATATCATCACCAGGGCCGCCGAAGATATCATCATCACCTGTCCCGCCTAGAATATTATCATCGCCTGTCAGTAAACCACTAATGTCATCATCACCATATGCAGTATCATTTCCATCACCCGTATTGATTGTATCGTTATCATCACCGCCGGTAACTGTATCATCCCCGCCATTTGTTGTGATCGTATCTACACCATCATAACCATCCACAGTATCAGCGCCATTTGCAGTCGTTGAAAAATCATCTCCTGTACCAAGTGAAATGAAAGTTGTATAAGTGCCTGTTCCTCCCGCGATGTCAACAACACCATCATTACCTGAATTGAGACAAATATAATATGTCGTATGCGCACCAACTATGCCAAGTGTATCTGCACCAGCGCTACCAAGAACACAAAGACAAGCACCACCACCAGCCTCAACAGTAAATCCACCTGTTAAGGTTTGTTGTGCACAGCCGCCAGGGCACCAACCACCGGTTGTGAAATCTGTACATGTTTCAGGTATGCCGGACAAAGCCGCATGAGAAGTTTGGGCCGTAAAAACGGACATGAGGCACACCAAAAGGGCCGCACCGAAAGAGCGATTCAACATAATAACACCTCGTTGGCTAAAAGCCTTGAGAATAATGGAAGTGAAAATCAGGTTAGCGATAAATGTCCAAAATTGAAATAGGTAGGCCCTAAAATATAAAAAAAACAATGTTTATAGTTACTTATGCTTAGGAATGTCGTATTTTTGATCTTGAGATCACCAAGGACTATTCTTTATTCTATGTCTTTTAGTCCAAACTACATCATCTCATTATTATCTCTGGCGATCTTTTTGGGTACAGGCTGTCAAAAGCAGCAATCAAAATCAGAAAATCATGATCCAAAGGCCCCCGTTCCCGCGTCCTCACTGGCCATTAAGGCATTTAAAGATGGCTATCGACGGGCGAGCCGGCCTGAACCTGATTGGCAAAAGGTGAAAGATAGTTATGATAAGGGTTGTCGTCTCGAATATTGGGAAAGTTGTCAATCTTTGGGCCAGTTGTACACGTCTGATAAACTTGGCCAGCCGAACATTAAGGCTGCACTTACAGCATATGAAGCAGCATGCAAATTAAACGACAGGCGTAGTTGTCGGATGCTTGGCAAACTCGATGAGAAACGTTTTGATGGTGGACAGCCTCCACGATCTCGACATTATTTTGGACGTGCCTGTGAACTCGGGGACTTTATTGGTTGTGGCCGATTGGGTTATATGGAATTAACTGGATTAGGTGGGCCAAAGAAACCGGATACCGGCCTCATTCATTTAACTCAAAGCTGCCAAAAAGGATCTGCTTATGCTTGTAATCAGCTTGGTTATAGCTATGAAAGTGGGCAATCAATTGACCAAGACTTTGATAAAGCACGACATTTTTACCAAAAATCATGTGAACAGAATAATTGGATCGCTTGCTCAAACTACGCCAAGTTGATTAGTATGGAAAAATATTCCTCAGAAGTCGACACAATCAATGGCATCCGAATGTATAAAAAAGCCATTGAGCTCGCCCCTTCACATGATGAACGCCCCTGGCAAGCATTTCTCATGTTTACGGCATTTCAATGTGAAGGTGGTAGTCGAGCTGCGTGCTTTGAGTACGGTCAAGTTCTTGAAACAGGCCGAGTTGAACACCCTCAACCTCAAGAAATCTTCATTATTTATGATCGCGGATGCAATAATACCCGCGGCGTACCAGAAGCCTGTTTAAAGATCGCGGAATTTCTCGAAAGTGGTTTTGGTATTGATCAAGATAAAGATGCGGCTCAGTCTTTACGTCAGCGCTTATGCGATATGGGTATAGAGCCAGCTTGTGAGGTTGGCTCTTAGTTCTCTTCCTCTCAAACTACTATTTCATTAAATACATTTCATGATGATGAATATCTGCCTCTTGTTTCAAATTTAGACAATGGTGGCAGATTTAGATGTTATTATTTAAAATAATAACATGTCGAAAGAGATGATAATAAATGAGCATCATACATACAGATTATTTGAATCTATTTTAAAATTTGATCAACTATTTCTACTTGAGTTTTTCTATATACTTGAACGAGAACATCAATCCCTGTTGAGCGAGAAGCTCAAACTGAGAAAATATCAACAACGTCTCCGGTTCTTGAAAACAGCAGGTATTGGACTCCTCTCTTCGGGTTTAGCATTATGTTTTGGTGTTCCAGGACACGGTGGTTTTCTTTTTGTTGTTTCAACTTATATGACATTCGTCGCATTGATACAGGGTATGATGTATCAGCCAACATTTATCGACCGCATATGGATTTTAGCGGAACTCGTGAGCCAATCTTCAGAGCACAATATTTGTGCAGACTTAGCCCCGTTAAAAGAAGCGATCAAACAACGAGAACAAGATGAGCGAGCGCACCTACAAAGACGCCTCTCGTCCAGGCTCGCAGGCTCAACCGTTTCAGCCAAAAGTGGAATTCCGGTACCCCTGCGGGTTCAATCAATGACATAGCATATACATGGCCGCTGTGCCGTTTTGACTTACGTTGTAATAAATGACATGGATGACCATGTCTTATGATGCCTGGAAAAAACTAGCAAATAAAGAACTCAAAGGCCGACCTCTTGAAAACCTAGAAAGAGTCACGGCTGACGATATTATAGTTAGACCACTTTACACAAAACAAGATTGGTCTCCAACAAAAGAAGAGATGCCTGGTATCGCTCCCTTCACAAGAGGGCCTCGGGCCACAATGTATGCAAATCGGCCGTGGACGATCCGACAATATGCCGGCTTTTCAACAGCAGAAGAGTCCAATCAGTTTTATCAAAAAGCACTCGCCGCAGGGCAAAAAGGATTATCTGTTGCTTTTGATCTTGCCACACATCGCGGTTACGACTCTGACCATCCTCGTGTGATGGGTGATATTGGTAAAGCAGGTGTCGCCATCGACTCTGTGGAAGATATGAAAATTTTATTTGATGGCATCGATCTCGGAAAAGTATCTGTCTCGATGACAATGAATGGCGCAGTATTGCCAATACTTGCAGCATATGTTGTTGCAGCAGAAGAACAAGGTGTCGATCGTTCAGCCCTGTCTGGAACGATTCAAAATGATATTTTGAAAGAATTTATGGTCCGCAATACATATATCTATCCACCGGCCCCGAGCATGCGTATTATTGGGGATATCATTGCATTTACCGCGCAAGAAATGCCGAGATATAATTCTATTTCAATCAGTGGCTACCACATGCATGAAGCCGGCGCGTCGACGGCGCTTGAACTGGCATACACGCTTGCGGATGGGATCGCTTATGTCGAAGAGGCGCTATCACGTGGCCTGAGTATTGATGATTTTGCACCCCGGCTATCTTTCTTCTTTGGTATTGGGATGGATTTCTATCAAGAAATTGCAAAACTTCGGGCAGCACGGCAACTATGGGCAAAGCTCATCGATGGTTACAATCCACAAAATCCAAAATCTAAAATGTTGAGAACCCATTGCCAAACTTCTGGCTGGTCGCTGACCGCCCAAGACCCATATAATAATATTATTCGCACAACAATTGAGGCTATGGCAGCCGTTTTCGGGGGCACCCAGTCCCTGCACACCAATTCTTTTGATGAGGCCTTGGCACTTCCAACCGAGTTTTCAGCTCGTATCGCACGGAATACGCAACTCATCCTGCAAGAGGAGACCTACATCACCGATGTCATCGATCCTTGGGGCGGTTCATATTTTATGGAGCGACTCACCGAACAACTTGTTGAAAAAGCTGAAGCACTATTGAGTGAAGTCATCGATGCCGGTGGTATGCCAAAAGCGATTGAACAGGGCCTACCTAAGATGAAAATCGAGGCGGCCGCGGCAGCCAAACAGGCCCGTATCGATCAAGAACTTGATGTGATTGTGGGTGTAAATAAATACCGTCTTTCGGAACAACAAGAAACCGAAGTCGATGTCTTAAAGATTGATACAACACAAGTGCGAGAAGAGCAGCTTCAAAAGCTGGCATCTCTGAAATTGAACCGTGATGCAAAAGCTGTCGAGCATACGCTGAATCAACTTGAAGATGGTGCACGGACAGATGGAAACTTGTTATCTTTGACCATCGCGGCCATGCGAGCGCGAGCGACCGTTGGAGAAGTCTCAGAAAGGCTCGAACGCGTATTTGGCCGTTATCAAGCAAAGACGCATCTGATTTCTGGTGTATATAAAAGGCATCTTATGGATTCTGACGCACACACTCATTTTCAAACACAGCTCAAGACTTTTCGACAAAAGGCGGGTCGTGCCCCCCGAATCTTAATTGCGAAACTCGGACAAGATGGACACGATCGCGGGGCAAAGGTTGTTGCCTCTTCATTCGCGGATTTGGGATTCGATGTCGATGTTGGTCCACTGTTCTCAACGCCACATGAGGCTGCGCGTTTAGCAATTGACAGCGATGTTCATGTTGTTGGTATCTCCAGCTTAGCTGCCGGACATGATACACTGGTTCCTGAGCTCATTGATATACTTCAAAAAGAAGGCGCCACACACATAAAAGTTGTTGTCGGTGGTGTGATCCCACCTCAAGATTATGAAGCACTTTATGAAGCCGGTGTGATCGATATCATTGCCCCTGGGACACCGATTCTGCAAGCAGCGACACGACTCATCGAACATTTGTTGAAGATACATGTCTGATTTCTTGTCACAGCTCAAAAGTGTCTCTTGGAACGATCGGGTGACCATTGCCCAACTATGCTCAAAACTTGAACATGATGGTGAACTCGGACACCAATACCGTTCTCAATTTTATGATTTTTGGCGGGCCCAAAAAAGACAGCTCGCCCCTGTCATTGGTATCTCAGGCCCACCAGGAGCAGGTAAAAGTACGTTACTTAATGCCCTTGGACAACAGCTGGTTCACGAAAACCATCGAATTGGTATTTTGACCATCGACCCATCGAGCCGACAACATGGCGGAAGTCTACTTGGAGACAAAACCCGTATGGGAGATATTGCCTTTGATGATCGTGTCTTGATACGTCCCTCACCGACTTCAGGCTTCTTAGGAGGGATTGCACCTTACACGGCTGAAGTCATAGCATTACTGTCGCTCATCGGGTGTGACTACATTTTCGTCGAAAGCGTCGGATCGGGACAAAATGAAATGAGCATCCGCTACATGTGCCATTTGATGATATCCCTATTTCCACCCGGTGGCGGAGATGAATTACAGAGCCTGAAACAAGGTCATATTGAACATACAGATATCGTCGTTGTCAGCAAACATGATTCAGAATATAAACAAGCGGCGATAAGTCAGTACCACCAATTGCAGGCTGGACTTAGACACCGCACAAAAACATCCGGACGACCTATTATCTTGCTATCTGCTGAAACAGGAGCTGGTCTTCATGATTTGTGGCAATGTATAGCAGAACAACTTGATATGCCGCGGCACGCCCCAAGCCCAGAAGATATCATGCATCACGGCTTTCAAATACTGATGCATGAACTCGAACGCGATACACGCCTGAAAATGACAAAGCGGCTCCGAGATAAGCAAGACGCCGGCACTGATATACTTGAAGCGGGTGCGCTTGCACGTGAACTTCGTGAAATATGGCGCAAGAATATCAATTGAATTGTCGTCATCGCGAAATATTTCTTGATTCCTTATGATATCCACTTATGCTTGGCACATGCTCGACACTGCAACACTGCCATATATCGAGATTGAATCCAGCCAATATGCAGGTCAGCGCTTTCATATTCTTGAAAGTATTACGATCGGTCGAAGTAAAAAGAATGATGTGTGCTTGAAACTTGCCCAAGGTTTAAGTCGGGCGCATTGTATGATCGACTTAACGGAAGATGGTTATGTCATCGAAGATCTCGATAGTCGAAACGGATCCTATTTGAACGGTATCCGTGTCGCTCACCCAATTATTCTCAAAAATGACGATGTCATTCAGATTGGCGAAGTGCTGATTCGTTATTTTCAACCCCTCTCATTCGAAGAAACCAACGCGCATATTCAAATGTTGACTGCTGAAGGCGGCTCACTTGCGAAGCCAAGCTCGACAACAGCATTTTCCGAACCCATTCATGAAGACGATGATATGGATGAGGATAGCGAACTTTATGAAATCCCGGAAACCGATTTACGTTCTGTCCGAGAACAACATCCTATCTCCATCGAAGACGAGAGTTTGGCGAGTGGACTTGACGTGAATATCATTCCTGAGGCAGACGAACCAGAAGTAACACAACGTCGTCCGACCCTCGAAACTGAGGTCATTTTAACAGAGCAGATTTTAGAAGATGCTCCTGATCGTGGCCCAATGCAGGCTGCTGCAACAGAACGCATTTCACGTGATGCGGCTCTTCAATTGGCTCAACGCAAACGGCGACCTTGGCTACTCTTACTCTTGTTTGGCATCTTATTACTGACGGTTGCATCACCATTTCTACTCGACATGTTTGGTTTTAAACAACCGCTTAACTGGTTAACTCAAAAGCTTGATCGAACATCCGAAAAAATGGAGCTTGTCATTGAGCAATCTAAAAAAAGATTGCACGATCCTGAAAAAATTGCCATCGAAGAAACACCAGAACCTGTTCGCCCAACTCTCCCAAAACCTGTTTTAAGTGAGGTGAGTAAAGCCTCAACTGAACAAGCACCTTCACAGAACGAGAAAGAGCAACAGGATGTCGACACAGAAATCGCGACCAAAGAAGCCGAGCCGGCATCTGCCGCAAAAGAAGAAAAAGTGGCTGACATCGTTGTCGTGAAAGCCGCACAGAGTGGCGCCCTCACATGGAAGAAAAAGAATGGCCAACTTGTCAATCGTGGCGATGTGATCGCGCTGATAACAGGTGGCTACTCCGGAACGATTCAACGAAAGATCAATACATTAAACGATGAAATCTCGGCACTTAAAGAAGCCGCACGAAATGGAAGTTTGCGCGCAGCTAAAGATCTCGTCAAAGCAAAACAAGAACTCGCCTCAGTCAAACGTGGCCGTTCAGTCAGCACTGTTAAAGCGCAGGTGTCAGGTCAGATTGTCGAACGAAAGAAAGATCATGGTGCTGTCAAACGTGGTCAGACGATCGCTCAAATTAAACCGATTTAAGGTCGACTGTTCTTACAATGCTTTCAGAGCGAACACGAGTGTTCCTTTATCTGATTGAGGACCACCCAACATCATAAAGCTACCGCGTTTCAAAGAAACAACTGTTTTGAATTGAATCGCAGGGATCGAAATTTGAAATCGCATCTTATTTTTTTTCTTACCCGCTAAGCGTTCGACCCACATCGCACGCTGTCTTTTTTTAGGCCCCATAAACGCGATCTGGCTTCGTTGCCCGACCTTCAAGTTGAAATCATTCTTTTTGAGTAGCTTAAATCGATTGTATGGTAATCCGACCAAATCCTTTTGGAGGCCTCTCAAGGCAGGATCAAATCGTACTTTGGGACCTTTATGCTTGGTCGCCCCAATCACCCATACATCAACATGCTCAGAGATCTGATCATCCGATGTTTGTGTGAATATGGGTGACGACACACCAATCGCCAACAGACAAGTTACAAAAATCATTTTCCTCAGAATAATAGAAATCACGAGTTCACCTCAACCGGCTCAGCTATCCATATGATTTTGACATGATGTGCTTCCGATTCAAAAATACTTGTTAAAGGGCCTTCACTATCGATTTCCTCGACTGAAACATCTTCAGTGTTTTGAATAGCTATCTTAACCGAAGGTTGTTGTGCTTTATCCAAGCCCTGTTTAGTCATTTCTTGCGCCGAGGGCTCAGCGAATTGGACTGGTTTTTCTGAATCTGTTTGCGGCGAAAAACCAAATATCATCACTGCAATCGCAGCTGTTGCGGTACCGACTAATGTAACTGGTGCTAACCAATCGATGATACGGTCAAACACACTTTGATGTGTGGGAACAGGATGAATGACCCGTGATTCGGGTGAGGTCGTTTGAATGATATTCATCACCCGTTGAACAATGTTATGCGATATATCTGATGTCTGATGAATGCGTCGCAGGCCAACTTCAAGCAGCTGTTGCTCTCTATAGAAATGCAGAAGTTCTTCGGCAGACAATGAGGGCACTTTTGTACTCACTTGTTCTCGCTTCAGTTCACCATCCATGTATTGCCACAAAGCAGCTTCTGTCTCAGAATATGAATAAAGCTCCTCATCGAGACGCGACCAATCATGTTCAACCGATTGTGCAGGTGCTAAATTGACAGAATGGGTTGACAGAATCGAGTCAAAATAACCGGCAACCTCAGGGTAGGTCGCAAATGTTTCAAATAGCATGGACTCAGTTGATTCATCGAGTGCATTTTGCACAAACAAATCGACAAAACCAGACATCGCCTCACATTGCTCCTCAAATGTGAGATTAGATAGATCTAATATTTGTACATGCTCGCCCGACACAGCATTCTCCTAAAATTCTTTCCTATGGATGTAGACGCTCAATATTGGCGACTTATTCATCATGATCTCCCTCTACCAGCGAAAGTGCGCTATCAACCTCTTTAATATAAGGCCTCAATATCACACTCAATTTTTTACGGGCGTGAAATAACCTCGACATGACCGTCCCACGGTTAATATCCAGCGCTCCTGCAATTTCATCGTATGATAAACCTTCAACTTCCCTCAATATGATGACAGCGCTGTGGGCTTCTGATAATTGCTCCAAAGCGGCCTCGAATTGGGTATTCAATTCACCTTCCATAATACGCTGCAGCGGATCTTTCATTTGGGCGCCAGCAGGCATCGCCATTTTGAGATCTGAACGATCCCCCCCCTGAAAAAGATCAGCAGATAAGGTGTGGTCAGATACAAGATGAGAACGACTCCGCTTATGCTTTCTTTTATAGTCGAGACATGTGTTAAAACATATTCGATATATCCATGTCGAGAATGCCGACTCCCCACTGAAAGTGTCGAGTTTTCGATATGCTTTGAGTAAACTATCTTGAACAGCGTCTTCTGCTTCACTTGGATCTTTTAGAATACCAATGGCAACAGCGAATAGACGATCTGCATTCGACTTAAGCAACGCCTCTAGGGCTTGTATATCACCACCACGTGCCGCCTCGAGCCACTCAGCCTCTTGCGCGAAACGCGCTTCTTTTTCAGCACGTCTACGTTCTTGAAGCGCATCAATCTTTTGAAAAGATGATTCAAGCTGCTGTGACTTATTTGAACTCAAAGACCCTCCGCATTTTAAGATACCGAAGGTTGAATTTCATGTACAGACAAAATATCGACTCTTTTCTTGCCTTTAAGACAATTTTGTAACAAAATTTGTGCAACACTCGTTTTGAGTGAGTAACGGTCAGACTCATCTGACATAGCGTAAAGGACGTATTTCATGAAAAAATCAAACCTATTAATAGGCCTTTCTTCTGCGACTCTTTTGGTTGCTGCTGCTGCTTGTTCATCTACAAAATCTGCTGAAGTAACCTCAACAGGCTCGACTGAAGCTGCTGCAACTGCTGAAGGTTCATGTGGTGGTGAAAAAGCTGCTGAAGGTTCATGTGGTGGCGAAAAAGCTGCTGAAGGCTCTTGCGGTGGTGAAAAAGCTGCTGAAGGCTCATGCGGTGGCGACAAAAAAGACGGTGAGCACTCATGCGGAGAAGGCTCATGTGGTGGTTCTAAATAAGTCGAACCCCATCATTCCAAAATCACGGGTTCGCCCGTGATTTTTTTTGGTTGATAGTATTATGAATAAAATGCGACATCATGACTTTTGGACATCTGCTATTTTCCCTGTCGGACTCGGCTTTCGTTTTCAATTTGCTGATACCCTTCTTAAAAGACTGAAAACACCGGTCGAATTCATTGAAATCGCGCCAGAAAACTACTTTGAAGCAGGCGGGCGGCGCGGACGACGACTGGATATGGCACTGGCCCGTTTCCCGACCGTTTGCCATGGATTGAGCGGGGATTTTTTAGGCCTGAATCCACTTGATACTGACTATTGGGAGCGCGTTTCGAGGTTACTTCATGATGTTGGAACACCATGGTTTAGCGATCATCTCTGTGTGACGCAAGCACATGGACAAGTCTTACACGAGTTGTTCCCACCCAGTATGAATCTTGAAACGGTTAAGCGAACGGCTGCGCGTATTCGTGAAATCCAGCACATCATTCAACTACCGATCGCGATAGAAAATGTCTCTGCCTACATTCGAACCCCAGAATCGACGATGTCCGAAACAGAATTTATATCTGCTGTCGTCCAAGAAGCGGATTGCCAACTTTTACTCGATATCAATAATATCGTTGTCAACGCACATAATTTTGATTTTGAAGCCATCACATTTATCGATAATATTCCCTTAGAGCGTGTGCTTCAACTACATGTCGCCGGTCACGAAGATGATGAGAGCGGACTAAAAATAGATACCCACGGAAAACCCATTCCACCACCGGTGCTTGAATTACTTCGATATACGCTGCCCAAAATTTCTCCGCGTACGCCAATTTTATTAGAAAGAGACAAAGACATCCCAACTTTATCGGCGCTCGAGGAAGAAGTGCGCATGCTGCAACAGCTCAGAGAAGAGGTGCTTGCAGATGTCTAAAAAAATACCAAGCGAGCAGTTATTTCTGGAGCTCACTTTTCAGGCTGATGTCAATGTCCAATCGACCGGTCTATCTATCTATCGCCGATTGGTGAGAAATACATTATTCAATGTCATCCGTCAGGCTTGCCCTCGCGCTCAAACATATGTTGGCGAAGATCTCTTTCAAGAATTGATCGCGACATACCTTGAAGAAGCTATTTTGGATGAACCCATCTATTGGATGATTCCTGTCCAGTTTGGTCAATGGGTCTTTCAAACCGGGCTTGACGGCACAAATACTTGTCTCAACAACAATCCGGCTTTGGCCGAATTGATTTTATGGGAAACAATAGAAATAGAGGTTCTCAACGCCCCAGAAGGACGCGATGAAATGTTTGTCAGACATATCACGCCTGGTTCACAAGTTGAACTGGTCGAGCATGTTCGTCTCATACAATTCAAATATGATGTCTTTCGAACAGATCAATCATCAAACTGTCCGGCACTCAAACAACCTGAAGCTATCCTCATTTATCGACAAATCGAGAGAATGTTTTGGCGACTCTTATCGCCAATAGAAGCTGCGATCATTGGTCTGATATCTGAAGGGCATGCGCCACAGGCTATTTCAGCGCTATTAAATCAAAATAGTATTGCATCTGATTTGGGATTTGTGATGGCATTCTGCCAGGAACTGGCTTGCAAAGGACTCTTGAAGAATATTCAAGTATAGCCACATGCAACCTGAGGATATAAAAAGTCGTATCGATAGACTAACAAACGAGCAGAGCTGGACGACATACAGTTATTTTTTAGAAAAAGGTGAACAGGATTTTCGAAGAGATATTGATCTAGACCATCTTATCAACATTCCAAAAATATCGAGAGACCAATGGGGCACTCCAACTTTACCAAGAGGCTATCACATGAGCGTGAGTCATACCAAAGATATCTGGTGCGCAGTCGTCTCCCACAGGGCTCGTCTCGGTTTAGATATCGAAATCAATCGACCAATTGATTATCGGATTGTTCAGCGAATTGCGTCTAACAACGAATGGGCATATTTAAGGCAATACACAAGACAACTATCAACACGGCATCATTTTTGGACATGGTGTTTTTGTGTTAAAGAGGCCGTCTATAAAATGCTCCCTGGTTCGCCAGAAAGTCGTATTGCAGATCAAAACTATCAAGAATGCTTGCTCAAGTGTGCCAT
This sequence comes from Myxococcota bacterium, assembly GCA_020627505.1. Lineage (GTDB taxonomy): Bacteria > Myxococcota > UBA727 > UBA727 > JAHDBA01 > JAHDGS01. Next base: position 19,767 of record JAHDGS010000007.1, on the reverse strand, counting down.
AAACAATCAAAGGGGATATTTTCTCGAACCATGTCATGACGACACCTACACGTTGTATGGGGCTTTTGACCGCGATTGTGTGTATGTCGTTTCTGCTCAAAAGACCATATAATTGGGTGTTCCAAAAATAGACATTCCTATTATATTTTGCAGTGCGTTAGCGCTATTCGATAGAATCATATTATGAAGATCGCCGGCAAATCATATTTGATTCGCATTTACAATCAGGACCTTGATCCAAACGGTTCATCGAATGCTGAGGAACTCATCAACATTCAGCGCGTTGATGTCCCAGCGCAACCTGCATTTGATTATCAAACACAAACACTAACCACTTTACTTGATCAATCAATTCAATATCTATCCGGTGGCCCGGCCGACCGTGGTGTTCAGCGACAACAAAATCAGAGTAATGAACTTATGACACGGCTTGAACAGGATGGCCACGTCGACGCCTATTGGTGGAAATATCAACCGCTGCACTCGAAGGGTCAGGCGACAACTCAAAAAGCCCTCGAATTGAAAGACGAAGTCAACCGGCTTCGCGTTGAGTTACTTCAAATTTCGGATGAAGATCTACCTGGAATGATCACAGATTACGAGGCAAATCGACTACTGGAAGGTTATCGTGAAGATATCAATTCTACAATCGATTATAAGCAGGCTATACGCACAACTGAAAGACAATTTTTCGTCAACCAGCGACACAATCACCAACACCAATATAGAAGGGTCATAACCAAGATTCGTCAAAGTCCCCATCCAGAGCCCGTCAAACAATGGCTTGAGAAAAAAGCAAAAGATGCGTCTCGTACACTTCATCGACAACTTGACCTTGTTCGTACTAAGCAGGTCTCTATACTTGCCTATTCAGATTCAAAAGCATTATCAGTCGGAACGACCGAACTAAACCAATACACAAATCAATATATTATGCCGACGGTTAACGAAGCAAATCAACAACTTACCCACGTCGAAAATATCGCCGACAATATCAATCATATCCGTAGATACTTTTCTCAAACGAACTCAAGCCTTCAACGCTCGCATGTTTTTATGCATCAACTATCTAACAACCTTAAAGGTCTACAAAATCCTGAGCATCCAAAAGCTCAAGAGTATGAAAACCTCAAGAATAAACTTGATCAAACGTATCAACAATCTACAAATTTTTTTAATACCATACGAGATATACCTGAAGATGTTACTTGGAAGTCCCTCTTTCGAAAGATATCTAGTTTTGAAAATAAACTAGCTCAATTGAAAGAGGAGAGCCATGAGTTCTATTTGAATGAAATGAAGCAGGCAACCACCTTTGTGAGCGAACAGAATGCTTTGAAACGTTTGCACGAAGGGAGCTATATACAATCAACACTTCTAGAATGTGCGCGAACACCTGGCTTTCCTGAACCCTATTTCAGAGATGCGCTCTCTAAGGTTAAGCCACGCTTCGATACAGATTATCAACCGACGGCACATACTGATTTTTACCAAGAAGATATAAAAAAAGTACATCAGCAACTACTCAAGAAAAACGAGAAGCCGCTGTCGCTTCTACGTCAAGCAATCGATTGGACTGCTCAGGTCAAAGAACCGGTACCGCAACATGAATGGTCGTGTCCCAACATCACGGTCACACATCAATATGATGATGGCCGGGTTCTATTACAAATCAATAATAATCATCCCGCGCCCGTAGCAGTTTACATTTACGGTGAACGAAACAATCTTCTCAATAACAATTTAAGTGGAAGAATACCTGTTGTGTCTGGTGAAGGGCAAGTGCTCGATATTGAAGTTCAGTCAACCCCTTCCTCACAGCTAAGGTTTGAACTTGTACCAATGAAATTTGTCGAACAGAAAATATTTACGGTTCAACGTGATTGGGATAAACCCGTCTATTTTACAACTATTCAGGCAGATGAAGGGGCTATGAGTGACGCATTCGATTTTGTCGAAAATCCTCCTACGCGCTTCGATCAAGAACTCAATTTGAATGGGTGTACCGAGCATGAGTATCGATTGGGGGTGACACATGACTAAAGTTGCCGGAAAGTGCTATGTTGTTCCAGATCCACAGAACAAATTATGGAAACTGGTCGTCCACAACACAGGCCAAGATGTGGTTGGTGTCACAAATAATATTTTTAAAACGCGGCAAGAAGCGCTCACGACCAAACGTCATGATGATAATCAAAATTTTGGACATGGCCTACTCTGTGACCCCAACGGCAGCGTTTCCTGGCAAACCTTTGAAGAAGGCCAAAAATACCTAGGTGTGCCTATCATAGCAGGACAACATATTCGATTAGGACTGCGAGGCGTTGCCTTTGGCGTCGTCGAACTTCCACCCCTCAACGGAGAACCCGTTGAAATCGATTTTCATGAATTCACGTGGTATGGCTCAGGTAGGCCACAGACCAGTAACATGGAAAGTCATGCTAGAAATATCAAAAGCATGAATTCAAATGTCAAAAATGCGAATCAAATCCTCAACGAGATACTCGATCGAATCAATAACCAAGAAACCTGCTATGGTGATGCAGTCGTTCGACCAATCCGTGACGAAAATGAAAAACTCACACACTGGGAAATCGAATTCGAAAATCAAGGTGATATTCCTTGGATCGGAACCGCAGCATTTGAAAACGCAGAAGACAAAAATGATGGACTAGGACTTGAGTCCATGGCTGTCCCTAATGATGGCTCTCGGGCCGTCCAACGTATTGAAGCAGGTGGGCATTATGGTGTCACCGCCATACCAGGCGCCGAGCTTCGACTCGGTGTGCGTGGATTTGGTTACACCATGGTCGCCCTTCCTGAAGATGAAGAATTTCGCTTGCCCGTCACCTCATTTATTCGCAAGAGCAGTCAGGGTAATGACGATTTTTTCGATCATGAAGCAGTGACAAATAAACGGACAGAGAAACTCGACAAAGTTCGATTCTTTGAAGGACAAACCCCGCTAAATGATGAACTTGTTCCTTCAACATTTTTTGGTGCCGAAGCACGTGCACGCTCGACATTTGATCCGCCTCGTCTTCGACTCGCTCGCGTGCCACATAGTCCACAATTTCCTGGTGGTGGATGGGTCTTAAAGGTCAACAGCCAGCTACCAAAAGAAGATGAGCACGGTGATTTAGGTTGCATTGTCACACTTCAACTCGGAGAACATGGGATTGACCCCATTCGATTGCCTTCGCGAAGGTTGCTCTCCAACGAACAAGAAAAGACATGGCTTATTCCCAATAAACTCACGCTCAACGGGACGACGGCTCAACCAGGAGAGGTTCTATCTCTTGATTTTAAAGGCCTCGGCTGGTCCGCCCAGCTCCCGTTACCAGAAGAAAATGGGATCGATACAGCTCACGGAGACAATGAAGCTCGCCTCTTTGGTTTTCGTGAAGAGCGCTACAACCGAAATCTACTTTCGGCTGATACCGTCAAAATTTGTAAAAGATAAAAATATGACAAAGATCAAAACGACATCATCAATAAAAAGTCTCTCATCGAAAAGAACAGCACGTGCTTCTCAAAAGACAGAGAAAATGACAGATGTATTTGAGCAGCAAAAGCTTGAGCAACCCATGACATTTGAAGCAGGCGTTCGCTCACCATCAACACTCAAAGCATATATCTCTACCTTGCTGCATTCGAATGAAGAAGAACGTATTTTGTTTGGCGGGCGACTGAATATCAAGACACCTTCCAAAAAAAATATGCTTTATGATGTTCTGCCTGCACTGGAAACATACAGTGAGCTTCTCACCTTTCTCGGCGGCGCCGACCAGTCGACACCTTTAGTAGAAGTACCTGGGCTCAAGCTGCCCGAATCCTTAGAGCGGTTCATTTCAGACGAAATCGGTATTAACCCGGTTCCGCCAGCTAAACCGCTTGGCACAACACAGTTCAATAATAGGAATTGGTATGAAGTTCGAGCGCTTTTAAATTTCGATGAGCCGATGAATATGTCAGATGATAGTTTACGTCGAGTCGCACGACTACCTGGCGTCCCGCAAAT
>JAHDGS010000007.1:0-15646 GCA_020627505.1 Myxococcota bacterium | reverse complement strand
TTATATTCAAGTGCCTGAGTCAACTGAATATACCCCGCCATCGACACCACTCTCAACACTTGGGCGACCACTCACATATACAATAGAAGAAGACCCACTTGTCGAAGCTCAAGAAAACCTAATGGCAGATTTTTGCGAGCCTGCAAAGCCTCTTGGGCGACTTTCGTCACAAAAAAGTATCGAAGAACATATTGGTTCAGAGGCCCTTACTGATCATCCAGAGAAAATGTTATTATCAGATAAAGCCCTTCGCTCACTTGATAGAACAAGTTTTTATGCACGCTACGGTCAGAACGCCATGCATCAGCTTCGGCGCAATCAGTCCAGCACCGAGTCAAAACTCAACCTTCTCAGAATCATCGCACGTGCATTTGAGTTAGATTTAAATAATCAAACACAAGCTTTCAATTCCTTTCCAAAGAACCGTCTGCTTGTGCAAAGACTGATCAACCATGGAGCAGAACTGGGTCCATTCAAAGAAGTCATGCCGATTCTTCGGCGCCTTTGCAAAGCAGTCGAAGTTCAACCCGAGACAATTCAATATCAAGGTCAGTCACTTCCAAGCGATGAGGAAATATACAAAGATCCACGTTTTCTGGCGGACCAACCACTCATTGATCGATATAAAAATCAAAAAGAGGTATTCTCATTCGCCACCATTCAGCAGCACAAGAATAGTGCAGAGAAAGAGCTATATATGAGCGAGATTCAAAAAATGTCGCGCTTAAAAGAACTTGCTAACGCCGGAAAAATATCAGGCGATATATTTGCTGACAATTTTTCGGAATTCTTCGAACGGCCTTTTTTAGAACAAGATTTCACAAAAGAAAACATGCATGTTTGGCTCCGCTTTTTTAAAGCTTTTGAGTATCCAATTGACTCTATTTACTATAGAGATGGTGATGGTCGTCGCAGGTCACTCGACCGCCATTCAGTCTTTGAGCTGACTACAATTAATGAAGAGCAAAATGTACCATCTGCTTTTCAAACCAAACGCGGGACGAGTCAACGTATTAAACTTGGAAACAAAGAGCTCGGAAAAAATACGCAAATCTCAATCCGACGGCTCTACGATAGTGTACGTCGCCCAGGTTTTGATGATGCACAAGTTGATATCGCTGATTCAGTTCTCATAAATAATAGAGAAAGATGGAATATGCATCTGGGTGCCAATTGCTGGTATGCGCCTGGAGCTGGTTGGGCGCCAGAACTCTTCGCTGTTCTTGCGCGTGTGAATGAACTTATTAATGAGGGACGACTTTCGACGAGTTACTATATTTATTCACGGAATACCTATAATGTTTTTCAAAATCCCCTCCCCATTTCAGACTTCCCCGCCGATACTATTAAATATCTGATTCGATACTGCAAAGCCATTGAATACGATATGTCGACCATTCAAATGCAGATGGAAGATGGCTCAATCAAAAAATTATCTGAAATGAAAGATCATGGTTCTCGTACGTTATCATCTAAAGATAAGCGTCAGTTAACTGCATTGTTTAAATCCCCAACGATCGATTCGCTTAGCAATTTCATTGAGGAGTATATCTCAACTGAGAATTCACTTGATTCACTCGCTAAAGAAATACGAAACCGTTCGCCGAAAAAACTTAAGCTCAATAACCAACAACTCGATCATCTCATTTCTCATATCGCTGAAGACGAAATTCACGGGGGTTATGTTCTTTTAAACAGTCTTTTCAAACTCACAGCTGCCCAAAAAGAGCAAACGCTGTTCAAACTTGGTTTTGATGCTGATTCGGCTTCAAAAATCGTACTCGCTTCAGACGCACTTCCCAAGCCAATCGCTGAAACGATATCTAAGTATAGTTTCAATATTACGACGCCACTTGCTGCTCATCGGCTTTTGAGCTCACATCATCTTGCAGAGGATTTTTCTCAGGCACTATCAGATATAGAGGATACACCTGGCATCACCACCCCTGATATTATCGTTATCTTACTAAGTGTTTTGCACTCAAAAGATTCTGAGATAAAAAATAATCGTGGGCTGATCGTTCGAGCAATCGCCACACGCCTTCAATCTGGATATTTGGATGAGAGAAAAGACGATATGCGCAAACTCGTCGCTGAACAATTGCAAGTGAATGAATCTCAAATTTTAAAGAGTATAGATAAGATTCTGTCGCTCAAAAAGATCAAAAAGGAACATGCAACTCAGATGACTGACTTTTTACTCGAGGCTTCACTCTCGGGGCTCTCTAACAAGAAAATCAACTCATATTTGAAGCAACTCTTTAAGAAATCAGATTCTGTGATTCAAGAGTTCGAGGCCCTTCAAAATCAGCCACACAAAACACAGCCGATGATCGATCATAAGGCTATTTTAAACCTCTCGAATGAGGTTCTTGTGAGCTCGTCTATGAGCCAGGATGACATGCTGAATGGATATTTTAGTGAATCGCCTGCAAGTTGATATCCCCTGCCCGCTTGAGATTTTCGGCACGATCAGTTACAGCATGCTATGCGAGGACAACCACTTATTGTTGCCCACCGTGGTGGTGCGGCCCTTTGGCCAGAGAATACATTAGAAGCAATCACCGGGGCAATCCAACTTTCTGTTGATGCCATCGAGATCGATGTTCAACAAACAAAGGATGGTGTGCCTGTTGTGTTGCATGATGAGATGCTCGATCGAACGACTGTTGAATCTGGCTCAATCAAAGACGTTCATTCTCGTGATCTTAAGGACATTCGCTTAAAAGATCTTCAGGGCAACCTGACAGAACAAACGCTCCCAAGTTTGGCGGACGCATTAGAACTCTTTTCAAAATCACCGAGCTCAATGTTGAGCTTGGAGTTGAAAAATGACGATGCCGGCGAGCCCTACCCAAATGCGGTTAAAAATATCTTAAAGACCCTAGATGACGCGCACTTTAAAAATGATATTTTTTTCCATGGTTTTGATTGGCACCTTTTAGGAGAGCTAAAATCGACGCTTAAAACAGCACATGCTGGCGTGAATATTGAGTGGGCACAATGGAATCAGCTTAACGGAAACCATGAAGCACTCATGGATCAAATCTTCGCTTCACAAATTTCTCATTTCAACTTCGATGCCACGATATTGCGAGAAACGAATTGGCAAGAGTGGCATCAAGCACGTTCTGATGTGGAACGAGCTGCATTGCGTTTTTCTGTGTGGACTGTCAATGCTAATAACGAATTGGATTTTTGGTTTAAAGAACCTGTCTGGGGTATTGCAACCGATCGCCCTCATGTTGCTGTTGAGCGATTTAAATGAACGCCCTCGATCTTTTTGTACTTTCTATTGTTCAAGGCGTCGGTGAATTTTTGCCCATCTCGTCAAGCGCCCATTTGAACTGGACGTATCAATTTTTGCATGATGCGTCTCTGCCATTCTCTTTGGGTGTTGTTTTACAGCTGGCATCAATCTTCGGTGCTCTATTATACCTTCGAGAAGAGCTCACCTCATTATTTTTACTGCTCCGGCAACAGTGTCCGCAAATGGAGCTGAAGGCACTCTTCAGCGATCCGGACTTTCATTCGTGGTTTTGTGCAGGTGTTGCTAATATACCTGTCGTCATTGTGGGTCTATCCGCTAAAGATCGCATCGAGCAGTTCTTTGCTGACTCGCGTTGGACGTTTTTATTCCTTGGTATCACGGGATTAAGCGTTCTTCTCGCTGATCATGTTTGGCGGTCTCGACGTATCAAAGGTTCAGAAAACAATTCATCCGGACCCACTTATCTCGTCGCGATCATTGTCGGACTTATTCAAGTATTCGCACTACTGCCGGGTATTTCCAGGTTTGGCAGTACAGTGATGTGCTTATTGTTTATGGGATTTGCGATGAAAGAAGCCATCCGGTTTTCTTTTCAAATAGGCGCTATTGTTTTACTTGCCGCTGGTCTCAAAGAATCTATTTCGTTGATATATACTCCTGTAAATGTTCCGATGACGGAACTCGGTATATTAGCAGCAATAACAGCAGCCGTCGCCATGTTTTGTGGGCCACGCATTCTCAGATTTTTTGAACGATATGGGCTTCGACTTCCAGCAATTTATTGCTGCTGCATATCGATTATTGGCTTTATTATGTCTCGCATATAAGAATGCACCATCAATAGATGGTGCATATCTATATTATTCGAATTGTTCTCTACTTAAATAGATTCGACCTACTTAAATAAACTAGATAAGGCCCCAGAGCTCAAGAGCTGAGAGCCCATCGCCAATAATTCATCGCTGACACTTCCATCACCATCTTGATCGAGAAATGCCGATAGACCTGAGAGTTGATTGGGTGCTTGTTGTTCAATTGCATTTTGCTCAGATGATAAAAACTGCCCAAGTGAACCTGCATTGAGATTTTGTTCTTGTGTTTTGCTTGCTAATGCACGCATCACAAGTGGTGCAAGCATCGGCAATAACTTCATGACAATGCTTGAGTCGAGACCACTGGCACGCGCGACACCTTGTTCGACGTTCTGCTGACGTGCGCCAAAAATGTGGCCAAGAATACCGGTGCCATTTAAAGCGGTTGGTAATGCCTGCTGGTTGCCTTGTTGGCCCATCATCCCCATTGCCAACCCTAAAACACTTTCAAGTCCAGCGCCTTGTCCACTTTGACCTCCGAGCGCTGACATGATTCCACCGAGTAAGCCGCTTGATTGTGGTTGCTGAATATCTTTCACATGGTCTTCCATCAATGCGCCGAATAAAGATGCTGCGCCTTGCGGCTCTTGTGCGTTTTTTGAGAGCCCACCAATCAATGCTGGCAGTGCAACAGATATTGCTTGATTCAGTTGATTGGGCTCAGCGCCAAGTTGTTGACTCATTTGTCCAAGTGCCGCCGGTCCGAGTTGCTGTGCTATCGTCTGTAGTAATTGTGACATATATTCTCCTTTGCCCTTTTGTTATGGCTCACATTCATATGATCGACAAGTCAAAACGGCCTTGTCTCATTTTGAAGATGTGCGCATGTCGTTTTCAATCGTCGTTGCCTCGATAAATGCGGAACGTGATTTGATCAAAGTCATCCATTTATTGATATGCTCATATACAGATAAATTAAGGTCTATGTATTGGCACCAATCTAAGACGACGATGAGATACATATCTGCGATTGAATAAGTCTGCCCCGCGAAAAAGGGATATGATGACAAAAGCCCATCAATATATTGAAGTTTCTTCAATAGATCGTCTTTAAATATATCAAGTGTTTCCTGCTTATGTTGTCCTCGATGTGCAAAAAATGGCACGAAGGTTTTATGTAACTCCGTCGCGACAAATCCAAGCCGTTCCATAACTTGATACTTGTGGCGAGTATTCTGTGTATCAAAGAAGCGCGCATCTTCTTCACGTTGGCAGATATATTGTAGAATTGTGGACACTTCACGAACGACTGTTCCAGCAGACTCCACCCAAACAGGGACGAGCCCGAGCGGGTTAACTGTCAACAATTCTGTTTTGTCACTTTTCCGAACCCGCTTCAATTCGATCTCGAGATCAAGCTCTCGACATAAAATATGAACCGCTTTCGAGCATGCCCCTGGAATGAAATATAGACTATCCACTATAACCACCTAATAAATAAAGAAATAATTTTATCGTCAGCATCGGTCATTTAACCGATTTCCGACATATATATATTTCTTACCTTTAATATATGGATTTCATCAAGATCATTCCTTATTTGTTATTCTTCGCTTTCTTCAGCGCATGTGGTCAACAGGTTTCAGGGAATGGTCAATCTGGCTACTCCACGTACGGTAACTATAATGGTCAACAACTTCCAGGCCAAAACAACACCACAATCGGTCCTGGTGACGGTTATGTGGATGAGAATAATGGAAGTGATAACGCTCAAACACCGGTTGTTGGCGATGCACATATCTCAGGACCACGTGCCGGAAACCAAGAGATTGAAGACGAGATCGGTTCAGATGATGATGATGATCGTGAAGAAGAAGATGAATCGGCTGATGATGAAGGTGACGAAGAGGAAGAGGAAGCCGAAGAGCCAGGCGATCCTAATGAAGATATTGAATTCAGCAACGAATGGCATGACTGGGAAATGGAAGTTCTTCGTCTAACAAATGTTGTTCGTGCCCGCGGTGCAAACTGTGGTGGAACTCAAATGCCACCTGTCGGTCCTGTTGAGCCTCACGATATTCTTCGCAAGGCAGCTTACTTGCATTCAAAAGATATGGCTGACAACAACTATTTTAATCATAATAGCCAAGATGGTCGTACCCCTTTTCAGCGAATACGTGATGCAGGATGGACAGGAAGCCAAATGCAAGGCGAAAACATTGCAGCAGGACAGCGTTCTCCTCAGCAAGCTGTAGACGGATGGGAAGCTTCTCCAGGACATTGCCGAAATATGATGCGTGAAAGCTTCAACTATCTTGGTGTCGGCTACTCACCTGGCGGCAGTTATGGCCACTACTGGACACAAAACTTTTCTCAATAAATCAATCTCAATGTTGGCACAAAATTTGCCGTTGGTACCTGACCCCATAAAAACACCTGACCCCATAAAAAAAGACCCAGAAGGGTCTTTTTCCAAAGTAATGTGTGTTTTTACTCTTCCGCGCCAGCGTCAACGCCTGCATCTGAGTCATCATCGTCACCACAGGCGACGAAACCAAGAGCAAGCATAGCGACCATTGCGAAAATAATGTTTCTTTTCAACATGTTGATCTCCTTAGAAGTGATATAGGATTTTCACCTACATGCGTAATATATCTCGTTTTTGACGCGACGCAAGAAAGAAGCCTTTTTTCATGCAAAAATTCGTGACATTTCATGTATCTGTGCCGTATTTATACAAAATCGGAGGACTCTATGTCGAATCAAAGGGAAAAAGTTGTTGTGATCGGATCAGGCCCAGCGGGTTGGACCGCAGCGCTTTATACAGCACGGGCAAATCTTTCACCACTTGTTTATGAAGGCGCTGTACCAAATACACCTGGTGGACAACTTATGATCACATCTGATGTCGAAAACTTCCCAGGGTTTCCAGATGGTATTCTTGGGCCAGAACTGATGGATAAATTCAAAGCTCAAGCCGTTCGTTTTGGTGCCCGTGTCGTCAGTGAAAATATCGACCGTGTCGATTTCTCGTCGCGTCCATTTAAATTATGGGCAGGAGAAACCGAAATTCAAGCAGAAACGGTTATCATATCGACTGGTGCGAATGCGAAATTACTCGGCGTGGATAAAGAGGCAGAACTCATGGCAACTGGCGGTGGAGTATCGGCTTGCGCAACATGTGATGGTGCCTTTTTTAAAGATCAACATGTCGCTGTTATCGGCGGAGGAGATTCTGCAATGGAGGAGGCAAATTTCCTCACTCGTTTTGCGTCGAAAGTCACGCTTGTTCACAGAAGAGACGAATTTAGAGCCTCAAATATTATGGTCGATCGGGCGAAAGCCAATCCGAAAATTGAGTGGGCGCTCTTCAAACAGGTTGATGGTTATATCACCGAAGAGGCTGGATTCGGCGCCCTCAAAAAAGAAAACCTTGTTGGTGTTCGACTAAAAGATACGCAAACCGGAGCGTTATCAGAAATTCCTGTCACCGGCCTTTTTATTGCTATCGGACATAAACCAAACACCGACTTATTCGTCGAGCAATTGACAATTAAAGACAATGGCTATCTTCAAACACAACCAGGCAAAGCTGTGACCAATATTCCCGGTGTTTTTGCTGCGGGAGATGTTCAAGACGACTACTATCGCCAGGCTATTACTGCTGCAGGTTCTGGTTGTATGGCCGCGATTGAAGCCGAACGCTTTCTCGAAGAGCTTGGTCTTTAATGTATCAAGAGCTAAAGAATGTTTTTCTGTTCAAGACACTAGATAATGAGCAGGTTGCAGATCTCCTTGTAGGTCATCAAAAGCATCAACTCCGCGCGGGACAAAGACTCTTTGGTGAAGGCGAAGAAGCCGATCGTTTCTTCATTGTTTTGTCAGGTCAACTACAACTCAGCCGCCTCATTCCAAATATCGGTCAAGAGCTTTTTCGCACAGCGCAAACACATGACGTCGTTGGACTTAGTGCACTACTCGATCAACAAAGACGTTCTTATACAGCTGATGCAGAAACATCAGTTGAAGTTCTTTCACTCGATGCTAAACACTTTCAAAATTCGATGTTTATGAACAAACATCTTGCGAATGCGATATTATGGAATATCGCACGGACACAGGCCGAACAGATACAGACCCTGAATGAAAAAATAGAGTTGATATACACATTAGGTGGACGCCGATAGAGTGCGACTCGGGTCCTGATACAATATATCAACACGACACGCGCCTAAATCGATCCAGTCGTCGCCATCACTAAAGCGCATGCGAGATGCTTCAAGATCGACTGTCACCTGCGCATCATATGCGGCTGAAAATAATGCAAGCTCTTGTGTTGCCGACAGCACAGCCATATCATCCTGCCATTGATGACCATAAATATTGATGGCGTCAGCATCTGTTTGCCACCTCAGTCGGTGCAGATAAATTGGCGATGAAAAATCTTCAACGCCACGATCACTCATGTACAAAATATCTAAATCCAATATACTAGCATCGGCTTCACAATGAATGGTTTCATATTGCTCAGCGCGACTTTTTCGATCTTGAGGTGCATCTAAATCTCGCATTGCTTGATTGTGAAATCGAGTCGATGGCTCAAGTGTTCTCAACTGCTTGAGAATAACACTCGCCGGCTCTATATGACCATCAGTATATGTTGGCCAGCCTGCATCCATCCACTTATATTCAAAATCAAGCGTCACTAAAGAACGCTCGACATGTTCAGCCAATAATTCGTTATTCGATGTAAGCCAAAAATCAGACGCTGATATCAACTGCTGCAACAGGCTTTCTTCTTCTGATTCAGGCAAAATTCGTTCTGTGTGTTCAGAGGAATAACGCTGAAGTTCTATGCGTGGCTGATCGATATCACCTACAATATTTAGTACTTCGGGTAAGATACCTGGCTCAGGATTCGCAACAGATAGTGCACCTATTTGTGTATTTAATACACCACGCAACCCGCCATCACGGTTGATATGAATCACGGCAACACCATTCGCAAGTTCTTTATCATCATCGAATCGTGGGTGAACGACAACCGCCATTGAACCGGAACGATGATCGATTTTAAAGAGTGACCGTTCATCGTATGCTTCAATCCCCCAGTATGAAGCCCAGACACGACGAAGGGCGTCGGCAAATGAACGTCCTCCTGCCTCAGAAAAAAATCCAGTTTTCGAGCGGTACAAGCCAGCACCATTAAAACCTTCAAGATCTTCAACAGTACTTGAGGACCGAAACCGCAGTCCTTGCATTGTGGATAAACCAATCGTTTCAACAAAGTGTTCGCGAAGCTTTCCATTAATTTCTGCTAGATCATATTCATCAATCTCACGTGATTTATAAATACCTTGAAGGCCTCCCGCATCAATAATTGCTCGAGCATCAGACGACCAAGTTCCACTCCCCTCGCCTTCCAATAAGGCCTTGCGATAATCACGATCTCGATCAACGCCTGCCTCATTCAAAACCCAACTCAATTCTGACGTCAGCTGATGTCGATGTGTCCGCTCAAATTCTTTTGTCAAAAACAATAAACCAGGTGGCGTGCGCACACCTGCTGCATTTGTTAAATAGTAAAAGCCACCTGCTTTGCCTCCAATATATGGCGTGTAAGAGAATAGGCTTTCAAGGTCTGAAATATCATTGGTGACAAAGCGTGGATCGCTATCAAGTTCGCCGTTTGGCACCTCGATCTCAGTTAGTGTTCGTGCTGAACGGTAAGCAAGATACTGCGAGCGAGAAAGCGGACGAATATGAAATTCATCACGGGTGACTTCAAACAGTCCGTAGCCGAAACCGCGTTCAATTTGGTCGAGCTGGGGATCTGTTTTCGCATCAGCCCAATATATATTAGGTATACCTCTATTCTGAGCCAATAAATTGATATGTGCCAGTCCTGTTTGCGGACTTGTCGTCACCACAGCAGCACAGATTGGTAGTTCATCTGGAATGAACGTGAAAATAACGATATCATCTTCATCGATATCTGAGAGGCCTTCTTCAGATTCAACGAATCGAATACGACCAGCGGCAGTGCCTGTGCTATATATTTCGAAATCGCCCGGCGTCGACAATGAATCATAGCCTCGAATACGTTCAGAGAAAGCTGGATATTCTTCGACAAATGCTGTGGCAATATCTGCTTGTTCCGATGAGCGGGTATACCATACCAACGTTGACCTAAGTTCGGCTGGCAACGTTTCAGCAATGACTTCAAACAAACGTATGAGCTCAATGTGTTGCGGCATGTCAGCGTACTCTAATGTAAAGCCGACCGGACGATTTAAAGAGGTCGGGACGACAAGAGAGCCTGGTACCCACATTCGAGGTGCCTGTCTTTTCTCTAATGGGTCGCCAACGCGTCGCATACCATGCGCATAAAACCGCTCACTATATAAACGGCCATCTCGCGTAAAGCGTAAATCAAGCGGTAAAGATAACCGGTTGTCTTCGGCCCAGCTATACACCGATTGAATTGTTGAGAACATTCCGTCAAATGTTGCTTCATTCGCGCCGGGCAGCTGCTCTCCATTGAGCAGGTGGTACCAGTACCACTCATCATGGTAGGTGTAGAAATCAAGATCATAATAACTCAACGTCGCGTTGGATTGCTCAATCCCTGTCACAATAAACTTTGATAGGCCAACTTGTTTATCCGTTTTGAGCGTCGAGTCACGCAATACTTCAATAGATGTGTAACCAGAGAAAGTATGTGAATCAAAACCATCTATAATTCCGCCATCTCTTGTCGGTTCTACAGTATCTCGACAAGCACATACTAATGACAAACCGATGCCAAAAAGAAGGATAGGAATACGAATAAAGTGGTTCAAAGATGACCTCTTCAGCAATATGCCAACTTGCATAGTCGTATGCAAAATTAGATATGATATTAATGCAACGGACTAAGGTTCAGTCGAGCTGATTTTCGTTATTTCGTTGTCTTGTGCGTTTATAAATTGTTGACCAAGTGGCGTTCTAATGAAATCACGACACGTCTGTTCAAATTGAGCATGGCTGTGTTCATAGCCCTTTATAATTTTATGTAGCGCGACCCGGCCCGAATCACGATCTTTATAGTTATATGCATCTGCAACCATAAGCTGGCCACGAACCATGCGGCATCTAAGTAATTGACCCTTTTCACCATCCTGGTCATCAGGAGAAAGCGCTTGAAATTGTGAAATGAGATCGGCTGGTTTCTCATACAGTGCCGTCTCATGCTTGAGCTTAAAATAAAAGGTTTCTGCATTTGGGACATGCCCACATGCGCAACATAACCCAAAGATGAACAGTAAACTGACATAGCATACGTGTCTCATCGTCTATCCTTTAGAGACTTCTTTTTGGTGCCCGTTGTATCACCTTTGCGAATATCATGTATATCGACAGGTGTAGACATCGCATCTGACACAGTATAGATCTCGACATTCTCATATAAGTTTCTCACATAACGGTTATCCGCTTCAGGATGAGTTGCTTGACCGATGCTATAGGAGACAAGTGAAACGATGCCGGTGATCAATCCCAGCACTGTGAAAAAACCGGCTGCCGCCAAACATGACTCCTCATCGTTGTCATTACATGCATCGCCTGCAGCCTGAAACATTTGACCAGAGATGGTCAAACCTGCTTTTGCAACATCGTCTGTTGTTCGCTTAAAACGCGCACGATCTTTTAAAACTTCTTCAAATCGACGACCAACAACTGAGGTCGCTTGATAACTGGACGACCAAAGGCCATAACCCTCTTGCGCAATTGGTCCAGCGGCCTCACCCGCTTCAGCACATAGACGGATCCATGTCGCATCATCAGATGTACCTTGATGGACGCCGCACGCATAGCTTTGCCCATCACGTCGTGTGGTATGTATGCCATCTTCTTCACGAGATGATTCTGATTTCTGAATACGTGCAACTTCGCCGTATTGACCAATTCGTTCAACCTGTGGTCCATTCCCTTCTAGTTTAATCAATATATCTCCCGCTGTGACACCGTGGTGAATGGCATCTGCTTGCCGACGACTCTCGGTCAGCACCGTTGATAACATGTCTTGAATGACTGGCGCATCAGCCATTGTGAGTGCCATATCTTGCAAGGTTGTTCCCATATGTGACTTTGTCTCTTCCAGGATTTTTTCAAAATCCTCTTTGCCTAGATATTTTTGTAGTGAACCATATCGAATCGCCAAATCATCATAATCAAGCATTTCTTCAACAGATTTAAATAATGCTTGTGCATCTGCAACAGCCGTCTTCAAGATCACTGAAATGTCTGTTCGCTCATCTGACTTCATCAAAGCAGACAATAACGCTTCTTCAAAGAGGCGTGATGCGATGCCGTAAGAGAGTGATTTTGGTCGATCAAAAATTGTATCGAGGTGCTCACGTACTTCTGTTTGAACACCCAATGCATTTTGCAATCGCAATGCATTCTCGAGGCCAAATCGTGCTCTGTCAAAATCGCCTGTGCCGACTTGTTGATTTTGTTTCAACGCAAATAACTCGAGGGCATAAATCAATGGGCTATCAGTGCCATACTTCATGGCTTGCCAGCGGGCGTCTAAGAATTCAGCATTCTTCAAACTCGGAATCGCCATATCATAGCGACCTTCTGTCATATCGAGCATAGCCAATAGCATCGATGCAAAAACCCGCTCATGGGCGCGACCACGATATGGTTTATCAATATCTTGACTAAACGCTGAAGACATATTCTTGGGTGCTTTCAAGTCTTCAAACGTCAGCACGGATTGCTCCAAAAATGCTTTGGCTTGTTGGGTATCACCATTCTCTGAACGCAGGTGACTCAGGGCATACTCAAGTCCAATCAATGTCGAATCATTTTTATTCTTTGATTGAATCTTCTGAACCTGTGCGGCCTCAAGCAACTCACCTTTCGGCTGATAGTTGATCTTTTGCCAAGACCGTGTCGAACTGCAGCCAGTGCTCAACACAAGAAGACCGATCAACACCACTAAGATAGGTTGTCGATCGATCCGAATCATGTACGTCGCCTGTTGCTTAATAAACTTATTGCGCAGCTGCCGCATCACTTTGCTGTTTCTCAGCTGTCGTTAGACCGGCCTCAATTGTATCAACCAACAACTGGCCAAAATTGTATGGACCACCAATGTTTACAACCGATTTAACAGCAACGATTGCGCCATCAGTTGTCCGAATCATACGCGCAAGATAAATTGGACCAGGTACACCTTGCCCACGTTGCACTGAAATCAGATAATCAGCACCGGATGGTGTCATACGATTCCATTGTACGCCCTGCTCTTGTTCAATCGCTTCACGTTCAGCATTCATGATATTCGTCGCATCAGCCATCGGTAACTCGACCAATTTGATGCCATTTTGCAAAAGCATATTGATGACATTTTGGCTTGCATCTGTCGCGAATACATCTGCCGGTTCAACCGCATAAGGTCGATTTGTTGAAGGCTGAATAATGGTTTGGTTTGTTGGTAGACCCGCGATATTCCCTTGCTGAAAAGTAGCAGCACCAAGTGGGTTGGCCACTGGTAACTGATAAAAACCACGAATCATCGCAATACTGGGCATGCCAACAGCTTTATTCAGTGCCGAAATATTTTCCATGCGACCTTCAAGCGCAGCCCCTGCATCTTTGACACTATGATCATCCACAGTCTCATTCACAACATCACCACTTGTGCTTTGTGCAGAAGCGGGAATCGCCGATGTTTTTGGTTTTGAAGCGCACCCAATAAATGAGAGTCCACATAAAGCAATCGTCGCTGGCAATAGACCTAATCGATTCATTTTCTTCATCGTTATCTCCTATTTGATCGTTGCGCGGTCTTTACGTCCGCGGAGTAGCACGCGTACTTTCGCGCCTTCCTTATAAATACCCGGCATTTCGTAACGTCGGTCATTTCGTGGTTGTAAGCCAAAGTCTTCATAGTTAGTACCATCAAGGCGCACACCATTTGCATCAACAATTTCTAAGCTCACCTGAAAAGCGGCTTGATAACCAGTGCGGTTATGAAACATCACAGATACGGTTCCACCATTTCGTTGCTCGACGTCAACACGTGTCACTTCAATTTCAGAACAAACTGTTCCCTCTCCACAGTAGACCTCACCCCACTCAAATGGGATGGTTGTGCGATTATCGACTGCTTGCTCGACACCCGTCTCTGCCCGACGCAAACCAGCACAGGCCGTTAAGCTTATCGCCAATAAGACAATCAGTTGTTTATTCCAGTTTTTCATAATCATGCTCCCTGTTTTTCTTCTTATTGGTAAACCACGTCTGTATCGGCTGATTTCTTGGTCTCATAGTCGCCAGCCCACATCATAATACCATTCTCCGCATTGATGAGTTGAAATGTGTATAGGATATAATCACTCACACCTTCCGAAGCACCTTTTGATAAGGCACGCATTTCACCCTTCAAGAAATAGTCAGCACCTGCCAGCGCTTCAGTCTGGGAACCACTGTCATAAAGACCGCTTCGTTTCTTTGCACGCTCTTCCAAAACAGCTTGCTCGCTGCTTCTTGCGATAAACTGCAAAGAGCCTGCTGCATACTTCACAAGATTGGTCGTCAATTTGTTTTGGATAATTTGTGGATCGACACGAAAGCGTGTGTTGTTCGTCAATGGCAAAACCGCAATCCGTGGAACAGCGCTGCCTTCTGGCCAGCGAATACCAACGATCTCGCGCGCCATACGTTCAGAAATACTTCGAATATCTTGTGATTCTGTTCCTGTACCACCCAAACCATCGTTTGCATCTGGATCAAGAACTGTTTGAGAAGATGACTCTTCAGTCGTGTGTCGACAAGCAGTCAACGGCAACATGCATAAAACAAGTCCGATGATTCCCAATGATTTTTTCATGTTATTCTCCTTAAACTCCACAATGGAACGATCTCAATATGAGAAATATTCATTTAAATTGCAAATAAACGCTAAGACAATCGTCTACTAATACAAAACGATTAAATCATCCATCGGCCACAGACAATCGTTGGACTTTGACTTTAAGTCCAGGTTTCAGCTAAGCCCAGAATCGTTTCAAGCATGCGCTTGGTGATCTCAATCTGACTTTCGATACCCATCTTCACACCATCATGTTGCAAGATGTGCGCAATCGTCAGTCGTTCTTTTGAGTGCCCACCAGATCGCCATAGCGACATCAATATTCGACTATGCGTCCCATCATAACTTCGTCGAGAACGTTCTAAGCGAAACTGTAAGTCTTCGACACTCGCAATCGTCTTCTTGAGCTTTTCGCGTAGGGCGCGCCGTCTATTTGGACGCCGTTGTTCAGGGTTCACTGTCCATGAGATCAAATCATTCTTTAAGTCGGTCGATGTCTGACCGAGTTGTGCCATAAAATCATCAATATTGATCGCATGGGCACTGTGCGTTGCAAGTCTCAAAACACGCCATAAATCATGTGCATGACTCATCACCCGAATCGAAATTGTCGCATCCGGTGAGGTCGAAGGGATAATTGAATCATACTGCGGTAGCAGACTTGGTGGTAAACTGGCTTCAATCACTTCAACACTCCTT
>JAHDGS010000094.1 GCA_020627505.1 Myxococcota bacterium | reverse complement strand
GCGGTAAACCAGGCCTGAAAATGGATATGGCCATTTGGGGGGCCTCAAAAGACCAGATATCTTTCCAGGGACTTGAGATTGCCATCTTACGTGAAGGCGAAGTGAAGCCTGGTAAGACCGTTAAGATTGTTGAGCAAGTTTCAACCAATAGTCCGCCGAATATTTTCCATCCTTCGGGGCCAAACCCTGAGCCTTCGGACTGGATTCAGGAATGGCCGCCTGGACTTGGAATCGGATATTACACCGGATTGCCAAAGTTCCCATCTGACGCGAAGAAATACACACTGCGTTTCAACATCGTTTCACGAACGTATAGTGGAACCACTGTTGGTGGTACAATCGAATGGAAAAACCTCGATGTGCCAGATGCATGGAAAGGCGCGACACACGCCGAGGTTAAACCCAATACGCGTGATGCGGACCCAGAGGACTTGATTGCAGGTGGATTCGTCGAAGCCAAAGAATAGGCCGCCATTTGGCATCACAGCAAACCATGTCACGATGACACGGATTGCGGCGATTCCATTTATCAGCCATATGATACTGACTGGCGGAGACGTCGGACTGCGCGTGGCATTGGTTCTTGGTGCCATCGTAGGCGCGACTGATTTCGTGGATGGCTATCTTGCCAGAAAATATGGTGGCACACCACTCGGGGCCTTTCTCGACCCACTTGCAGACAAGTTGTTTCTCGTCGCGATACTGGTTCCTTTTGCTGTGCGCGGCTTTATGCCGGCGTGGCTTGTTGGCCTGATATTGGCAAGGGAGTTTCTTGTCACCGGCTTGCGTATTATGGCAGCTCAGACTGATGTCCAATTTGTGACGAGTCGCCTAGGAAAACTCAAGACAATCTTACAGCAAGGTGGCTGCGCATTTGTGTATGTTGCTTTGAAGTGGTCTACAGGCGCGGTCGTCACATTTCACGTGGCCGGAATAATAGCGTTGATATTGATTATGACAATTTTGGTTGCTGTCCGAAATATGCGTTGGCCGTTCTGGTTGCCATGGGCGCTTGTCGGTTGGTTTTCTGCATTGATGGCCCATGTGTCAGGCGGGCCAGAAGCGTCTATATATTTTATCACGGCTGTCATTGCATTTATTACGTGGCTCAGCGGCCTCAATTACTTTAGAGCATTGCCTTCAATTTATCGGAAGTTATCACATGGTCGTGGATTCTATTTTTTGATCCTGCTGTTGTCTGTTCTCGTTGCTTTCGTGCCACACCTCATAGGAGAGCCGGCTTCAGCTGCGAGCTATGCCATTGGCATGTCTTGCGTCTTATGGTTAGCAGCGTTCTTCGTTTTTCTTGCCCTGTCTCATGTCGTAATTGTGTCAGGGAGTACGTCTACCTCACAGCCGAAGAGCATTCGAAATCTACTTTATGTGGCGGCTGTGATTGGCGCTATCTCTTGTGTTACAGTACTGTCAAAAGACCATTCTCTTGCCGTGCTAGCGTTGACCATCGGCGGAAGCATTATATGCGTGGCTCCGTTTGTTGCGAGTGAGCGAGAGGCAATTCAGCGTGCGCTTCGCCAAGAGGTTGTCTCTGGAGGCACGACAGATGATTAAAGCAACGTCGCATTTAAACGATACAGTGCAGGTGTGGGAACTCAATCGTCCAGATCGACTAAATGCGCTGGACTGGGATATGGCGGATGCGTTAGATGCCGTCATCAACGGTCTCCCGGAGTGCGCGCGAGCAGTCATTATAACTGGGGCTGGTCGTGCATTTAGTGCCGGCGGAGACTTCGCATTCTTAGAAGCGCGGCCACAAAAACCACCCGCTGAAAACAAAGAGACAATGATCCGCTTCTACGAGGCATTTCTGAAAATTCGCGATATGGATGTGCCAGTCATTGCGGCTGTGAATGGGCCTGCAGTCGGCGCAGGCTTTTGCTTCGCTTTGGCGTGCGATATCCGAATTGCGAGTCAATCAGCATGCTTTGCTGCGAACTTTGTCCGCGTGGGCATTCACCCGGGGATGGCTGCAACAGGACTGCTTAAAGCAGCTGTTGGTGATGCGAGAGCTGCGGAACTCATGTATACGGGACGCATGGTTGAGGCGGAAGAGGCATTTCGTATCGGCATCGTATCAAACATCGTGCAAGATGGATCGGTCATCGATGCGGCGATGGCTATTGCCGATGATATTCAACGTGGAAGCCCTCTGGCGGTGGCGGAGCTGAAAAAAACACTGACGGCGGGCACACAAGCGTTAGCGTCGGTTTGCCAGAGAGAGGCTGAGGCCCAAGCAATATGTTACGCTGACCCATCTTATGTAGAAGGCCTGACGGCCATCAAAGAGAAGCGATTGCCGCGGTGGATGACGGAGGGCACATGAGTAGAATGAGTGTATTGGCGGCCCTTGTGGTCTTGGTGTCGGCATCCGCCCTCGAGGCGCGAGAGTCCTATATGTACGACATACCATCCGCGCCAGTTGCGTGCCATACATGCCATACACCTGGACCAGGCCTGCATCTAAATAGCTTTGGTCGGGACGCCCAGCAAGTGATCGCTGGTGATGAAGTGATTTGGGAGAGACTTGTGTTTGTCGACAGTGATGAAGATGGATTTTCTAACGGCCAAGAGTTAGGGGACCCATGTGGGGGATGGTCTAAGGGAATGGCGACACCACGCGTGTTGGGGCTTGGCCATCCGGCCCAAAAGAATGAGGTGCTGGTTCGTGCTGATGACGGCTGTTTAAATGCCAACAATGTACCAGACGATCTTTTAAGGAGGCCATCCGTTGCACCTGGCGTCACGATTTCAAATGACGCAGGACAAGTTATTCGAACATGCCAGTCAACATCGGGTGTTTCTCTTACTCCGTTGGCATTATTGCTGCTGTTGAGACGTCGACGATCATAAGTGGCTGCGCATCTGCCATTGCAGCGTCACAAATATTTTGCATCTGACTTAGTGAGCGAACATACGCGCGAAAAAGAATATCCGAGCTGAGTTCTTCAATCTCTGACCGCAACTTTGCCAGTGAACCATAAACACGTTTCGATTTGGAAAAAGGTTTTTCGAAGGTTGCGGTGCTGAACATTGTTGCGTTACATAAATGTGAAGCAACAGTTCGATAACCGAATAACACTTTTAGAAAGCCGGGATAAGGCTCAAGCTTAGGGCGCGCAGCCTTAATCAAGTCATGAAACGAAGGTTCAAACTCAATGTGCTGCACTGTCGGCTCTTGAGATAGCGACCACGATTCTTCTCCAATTCCGTAAGGGAGAGACGATAAGTATGCTGGCATATGGGCCAAGGAACGGCGTGCAGCGTCACTAGCATCAGGGCCGCCGTAATAGCCACCTTCCAATTGAAAATTGCCGACGATGAGGTCGGCTAGAGATCCTTGTACGATATAAAGCGTACTCACCGCTAGGCGTCTTGAGAACCTTTCTCGGAAGACTCAGAAGAATCATCTCCTTCCTCAGCTGTTTCACGGATACTCCATTGGTCAACCTCTCCATCGCCGTCACTATCAACGCCGGCGCGGTCTAACTTGCCCCCATCGTAATATTCCCAATAGTCAACCCGACCGTCTAGGTCATGGTCAGCTTCAACGCGGAGGATTTTACCTTCTTTGTAGTGCCGTGTGACGTCAACAATCTTATCAAAATTTGTGTCGTATTCCTTCCTGACAAGCTTGCCGTCACCGTAGATATTAACAACATCGACACGTCCGTCAAAGTCAACGTCGATTCGTTCCATCACAAGTTCGGCGTTATCGTTATATAAGCGTATAAGGTCGATTTTACTATCTCTGTTGATATCAACTTCTTTCCGGACTGTCACGACACGTCCGTTGACTTTTCGATTGAACTCGTAGGCGTCGGGTTTAACATCACCATTCAAATCAACCTCAACACGGTTGCAACAAGCTGGATCAAATGTGTCGTCAGGGAGTCTTTTAACGTAACCTTCTTGGTCAACGTCGGCTAGTTCGCCGTCTTTTTTATCTCCTGATTTTTTGGACGCACAGGCGCTCGAAAACACGAGGCAGGATGCAAGGCATAAATATGATGTCAATTGTCTCATAAATCTCTCCACGCCTATATCTTTATGTTTTCTATGATAAAAATCAAGAAAGGTAGCAACTAATCGTCGAAAGTCATGAAAGAGCGTGATATGCACAAGACATGAGTCAGAAAACCCGTAATTTTTCGATCATTGCCCATATCGATCATGGCAAGAGTACGCTCGCCGATCGGATCTTGGAGAAGACCGGGGCACTAACTCAACGAGAGCTTCAAGCCCAGTTCTTGGACAATATGGATCTCGAACGGGAACGTGGGATTACCATTAAAAGTCAAGCTGTTCGACTGATGTATAAAGCTGAAGATGGGGAGACATATACCTTTAATCTCATCGACACACCTGGGCATGTTGATTTTGGCTATGAGGTTAGTCGCTCTCTCGCTGCTTGTGATGGGGCACTACTTGTTGTCGATGCGGCCCAAGGTGTCGAGGCGCAGACATTGGCAAATGTCTATTTGGCCATGGATAACGATCTCGAGATCGTCCCTGTCCTCAATAAGATTGACCTACCAAGTGCGGAACCTGATCGGGTCAAAGATGAGATAGAAGATGTCATCGGGCTTGAAGCGCAAGATGCTTGTGAAGTGTCAGCAAAGTCGGGCCTTGGCATTGAAGCGCTTCTTGAAACGATTGTTCGAGACATCCCGGCGCCGACCGGGAATGCATCGTCTCCACTTCAGGCCCTTATCTTCGATTCATGGTTTGATAAGTTTAGAGGTGTTATTGTGCTTGCGCGTATACGTGAAGGCACAATTAAACCAGGTGATGAGATTGCGATGATGCACAATAAAAAGACGTTCCTCGTTAACGAGGTAGGCGTCTACGCACCCAGACCCACTATATTGCAGAAGCTTGAAGCAGGCGATGTCGGATTTATCATTGCAAATGTCAAAGATGTTGGGGATGCGAAAGTGGGTGACACCATCACCCACAAAAAATGCCTCGATACAATCTCGCCTTTACCCGGATTTAAAGAGGTGAAGCCCGTCGTTTTTGCGGGTATTTTTCCTGTTGATAATGCTGACTATGATGACCTCAAAGAAGCTTTGTCAAAGCTCGTTTTGAATGACGCAGCTCTGACATATGAGCCAGAGACATCTCAAGCACTTGGGTTCGGATTTAGATGCGGTTTTCTTGGGTTATTGCATATGGAAATTATCCAAGAGCGACTAGAGAGAGAGTTCAACCTTGAGCTGATCACAACCGCACCAACTGTTATCTATAGAGTTGAATGTAAAGATGGGAACTCTATTTTAGTCGATAATCCTGCCGCCTTGCCAGACCGGTCGGAGATAGAGACAATTTATGAGCCAATTATCCTTGCTTCAATTCACACACCTTCGGACTACGTCGGGCAGATTATCACCCTATGTGAAAGTCGCCGAGGGATTCAGAAGGACTTGAAGTATGGCGCTCAAGATCGCGTGATTGTAGAGTACTACTTGCCACTTGCTGAAGTCGTATTTGACTTCTTTGACCAACTCAAAACCATGACACGTGGCTATGCATCCCTCGATTATGAATTAGACGACGAGAAGCAGGCTAATCTTGTTAAGGTCGACGTGCTCATTAATGGAGATCCGGTTGATGCGCTTTCAATTATTGCCCACAAAGACTATGCACAAAGTCGAGGACGTGTGCTGTGTGAAAAAATGAAGAAAATTATTCCACGGCAACAGTTTAAGATTGCGATCCAGGCCGCGATTGGTGGGAAGATTATTGCTCGAGAAACAATCTCGGCGTTGAGAAAAGATGTGACCGCGAAATGTTATGGCGGTGATATCACGCGAAAGAAAAAGCTACTTGAAAAGCAAAAGAAAGGTAAGAAGCGAATGCGATCGATTGGAAAGGTGGATATTCCACAAGATGCATTCTTGGCTGTGTTGAAGGTGGATTGATGAGATTACACAAAAGACAATGGCTCGCGTATGCCATCGGGCTTGTACTTGGTTTTGTGGCGACATACGTCTTTTGGTCGCTATTCTTCGTGCCCAATGGGACTGGGGCGAATGTTGTTGTCGGTCTTCTCATTGCTGGTGGTATCACGTATACATGCATCAACTCAGTTGGGCCAAGAATCATTGACGCTATCTTGAATGTCAGACCGCATGTTGCGACGTCTTTATATACGAAACGGCTTGAGAAAGAAATCAGTCGCTTTGAACGCAAAGGCGCAGAAACACCAAGGATGGTGTCAATGGCCATGCGGGCAGTCGCCTCTGATGTGAAGAACGGCAGGACCCTCGAGGGTGACACCAAGGCCAACATTGCGGCAGTCGAACGCTATATTACAGAGGAAACCAAACGGAGAGCAAAGTTTCGCCAGGTCCCTGGTGGCTCGATGACTGTTGCTATTATTGCTGCACTTGTTCTCAGAGGCTTTGTGCTCCAACCATACCAAATTCCATCGGCTTCAATGGTGCCGACATTACTGATTGGAGACCATCTGTTTGTGACCCGATTTGATTACGGGATACCAACACCATTTAAAGAATCTTACATCGTCCGCTGGGCCGAACCCGAGGTTGGTGACATCGTTGTGTTTACTGCGCCACCATATGTACAAGTCAATGCAGGTGAGCCCTGGATTAAACGGGTGGTCGCAGTGGCCGGCCAACGCATCTCCATTGATGGCACAGGCCTGATGACCGTTGATGATAAGGCGTATCCGCAAACAGATGTGACATATGATGCTTCTTACGAGAACTATACTGCTGGTGGCTGGACCCTCAGAAAGAATATTGTTCACAAGATTGAGCAAACAGGAGAAGTGTCGCACGCGATTTATCAGAATCAGCCTGAGCAAATTCCGTGGCCGGGCCGGCTGATCGATAGTTTACCAGGGTTAAAGTGTGGGCCCGAGACGTGTACTGTTCGAGAAGGTCACGTGCTGGTCGTCGGCGACAATCGGAATAATAGCCATGATGGACGGCGGTGGGGTGCTGTTCCGATCGATAATATCAAGGGAACTGCTTCCCGGGTATGGTTAAGCGTGAACGGCTCTAAACATACGTTTAAACTAGGTGCATTCTTCTTGCCGGATATTCGTTGGAGCCGTTTTATGAAGGGTATTGACTGACGTCCATGCCCGCGCGAAGAGTATGCATGATTCGAATCAATCTTCTCGCTATTGTCTTTTCATCTTTCGCACTTTTCTCTTTTAGCGCACGTGGCGAGACTGAGCCATCTGGACCCAGTGCCGCTCAAATGCTCGACAAGGCTGTTGGGACATATATTGTCGCTCCGATGGCTGGCGTCTTGTTTTATGATATCGCCTTCTGGGATAACCATCAGCGCCCCGAAGACTTTGTTGGCGCAACACTGAAAGACGGGACAGTCATTCAGTATGAACTCGTCGATGACACCCATCGATTCTATGTGAAGCTAACAGAGGGTAATCACAAAGACTTTGAACATCGCGTTGTCGCGCCGTCTGAATGGGATGCACTTGATCAATCAAATCTTGAGATACCATTCATTGTCGCCTGGTTAATCTGTGGTGCTGTCTTCTTCACGTTGCGAATGCGATTTATCAATTTGACCGGCGTCAAGCATGCTGTTGATATTATTCGTGGAGAATATGATGACGACGAGCATGATGGTGACATCTCGCATTTTCAGGCATTATCTTCGGCACTGTCGGCCACAGTCGGGCTTGGCAACATCGCGGGTGTTGCCGTCGCTGTTTCAGCTGGCGGTCCGGGCGCAATTTTTTGGATGATATTTGCCGGCTTTCTCGGCATGACCTCAAAATTTGTCGAGTGCACGCTTGGACAAATGTACCGCGTTAAAACGGAACGTGGTATATCAGGCGGGCCGATGCACTACCTAAAAGACGGGCTGGCGGGTACGGCATGGGCACCTGTTGGCAAGGTATTGGCGATGTTATTCGCGGCGGAAATATGTTTCAGGCGAACCAGGCTTTTAGTGCGCTTCAAGGTTTACTTGCCGATCCGTTAACAGGAAAGAGTCCTCTTGATGGATATGGCTGGGTATTCGGTGTTGTATTGGCGATACTCGTCGCGTTGGTTATTGTTGGGGGGATTCAACGAATTGGCAAGGCTGCATCGGTCGTCGTGCCAGGCATGTGCGGCATATATTTGCTGGCTTGTGGCTGGGTACTGATTGCGCATGCAGGAGAAATTCCGTCGACGATGGGCCTTATCTTATCTGAAGCATTCTCTGTTAAGGCGGGTGTTGGCGGTCTCATAGGTGTCTTGATCACTGGCTTTCGCCGCGCTGCATTTTCGAATGAGGCCGGGGTGGGGTCGGCATCTATTGCACATGCTGCAGCAACAACAAGTGAGCCTGTCCGTGAAGGTTACGTGGCACTCCTAGAGCCATTTATCGACACGATCATTGTCTGCACAATGACCGGTCTGACTGTTGTGATCACAGGTGCTTATAAACTTGAAGGTGTTGAAGGTGTGAGGATGACTTCCGAGGCTTTTGGCAGTGTTATCTCGTGGTTCCCCTTCGTTTTAACTATCGCCGTTATGTTGTTTGCCTTTTCAACGATGATCTCTTGGAGTTATTATGGAGAACGATGCTTCACGCTGATGTTTGGTCAGAAATATAGTCTTCATTATAAACTTATATTCCTTATTTTTGTCGTGATGGGCAGCTCGATATCTCTTGATAATGTGGTGACATTTTCAGACCTTATGGTGCTCGGGATGTCATTCCCAAATATTCTTGGGGCCGTCTTATTATCAGGTAAAGTGCGCGCTGCATTGGATAAATACAATAACACCTACTTAAAAGGTTGATTTGCCCACAAGGCGCTTGTCACATGAGAAATATAGGGTAAACAATTTATCAATTAAGGTTTGATGATGTTTGGAGGTATCTGTGGGTAAGGCAATTAAAAAGAAGCATGTGCTGACTGAAGAGGAAAAAGCCGTTCTCGCTGAACAAGAGGCCGAAGAAAAGCGCCGTGACGAACTTGGAATACAAGATGAGTTCCAGGCAACTGGTCGCGCGTGGGCAAACTGGCTCGAAGATAACCAAGGCATTGCCTTCGCGCTAATAGGTGTATTCCTCGTTGCCGGCATTGGACTCTCGGTCATGAATTCTAAGGGCTCAGAGAAAATGGCCGAAGAAAACCAAGTTTTTGAAGAGTTGTTGAGTCAAGATGGTGTCGTTGAGTCCAGTCTCTCTTCACCGGAACTACAAAACCTGGCACAGCTCATCAATGCTGGTCGATACGCATCAGCCGGCGAGCTCGAAAAGGCGGCTGGACAGTATCGAGCACTTATCAATAGTGAGGGATTGTTGTCGACACAAGCCTATGATGGCCTGACAGGCGTTCTAATTGGCCAAAAGAAGGCAGACGAGGCGCTTGCATTGTTGAATACTTGGGTTTCTAAAAATGACAGTGGGTTACCCGTCGCATTGCTGCGTACGGCTGAGGTCGCACTGTCAAAGTCAAACAAAGATCTTGCACTCAAATCAGCTGGCCGTGTTTTAGCGGAATTTGATAACCAAGAATATGTGAAACGTGCAACGCGTATCTATACGCAACTCGGCGAGGCTGTTCCGAACAACGATAAAGAAGATGCATCCGATTCGGATAAAACGCGACAGAATGGCTAAAAAGACCCCTGAGAGCCTCCAAGGCATTCGCATCACACTACTATGTGTAGTGTGCCTCGTATGTATGCCTCTTCAGGCCAGTTTGTGGGACGATTTTTCGGCTTCAACGCACCAAAACAGCCAACATGGGCAAACACAAAACGCATATCAGTCTGTCGAGACAATTCGACTATCGCAAACGAGTGGCTGCCTGGGTAGTTTTATTAAGCCAGCATCACGCATGGCAGACTGCAAACGATGGCGATCGGCTGAGCGTAGTGGTTTGCTTTTAACACCCGACAAGCAATCCATTTGGCTTGGGGGACAGCAAGCACAGGCATTAGAGATTGACACGAAGGACATGAGTCGCCTTCAACTCGTAGCACTGTCGGGACGTCTTGCGGCGCCGCCGGCCAGCCTTGACGGCGTCACAATTTTCGCAGATGAAAAAGGTGGGATCATCGCGCGGAACGAGCAAGGTGTTGTGTTATGGAAACAATATTTAAATGAGGCGATACATAAGTCGCCTGCCACACTTCAGACGGCGCCAAAACAAGTGGTCATACAAACCCAGTCAGACACTTTGCTTGGGCTTGATTTAATGACAGGGGAAATAATATGGACAATAGCGACGCCGGCGACCCAGAGCTCGATGGTCCGGATTGGCGGGGCGAGTCCGCAAGGTATTCGTGTTAATGAGGAACACTCAGTCATATACGCAACCAACGATGGGACCGTTCGACTTGTGAACTCGCAGGGGGAAATTACGGCGGAACGCGCTATTGGAAATACTAAAGCACCACTCAATAATATAACAGCATCACCGGTCGTGCTTGGTGAGCACATCTTTATCGCCCATGGTAATACAAAAATCTGGCGCCTGGATCGTCAGACGCTCGTGCCAGAACTCGGTTTCGGCGACAATAAAACTTATGATATTCTACGTT
>JAHDGS010000093.1 GCA_020627505.1 Myxococcota bacterium | reverse complement strand
GCAAACATCACTTCACCAGACGCTAAATCATTAATGTAATAAACCTTGTCTAAGTCAACACCCATCTTCTTAGCGCGTTCAGCCTCATCGCTATTACGAGGTCGAATCACACCTTGAAATTCTCCGCCAAGACAGCGCAGAGCAGCTGCAGCCAAAACACCTTCAGGAGCCCCACCTGTTCCAAAAAGGACATCAATACCTGTTTCAGGTATACATGTTGAAATCGCCGCACTGACGTCTCCATCAGATATCAAACGAATACGCGCACCAGCTGATCGAACTTCACGAATCAGATCATCGTGTCGATCTCGCTCAAGGATAATTGTCGTTAGGCTGTCGATTCCACAGCCTTTGACATCAGCAATACGTTTTAAATTTTCTGTCGCCGATTGGCGTATATCAAGGACGCCAACAGTGTCCGGCCCACCAGCAATCTTTTCCATGTAAGTGTCTGGTGCATGTAGGAAGTTGCCCTTACTTGCCAAAGCGACAACGGCCAGCGCATTCGGTCGACCATATGCACATAAATTTGTTCCCTCTAAGGGGTCAACCGCAATATCAACCTCAGGATCGTTTTCCCCACCGGCACCAACTTTCTCGCCAATGTATAGCATTGGCGCTTCATCACGCTCACCCTCGCCAATGACAACAGTACCTCGCATCTCCATGTTTTCAAATGCTTGTCTCATGGCGGTCACTGCAGCCTGGTCCGCGAGATCTTTCTCACCACGGCCCATGAGTCTAGCAGCTGCCAATGCAGCAGCCTCAGTCACACGCACCACTTCGAGTGCAAGGTTTCTATCAAGTTGTATGGTTTGTTTTGACATTGAAAGTCGACCTAAATAGCGTTGATTAAATAACGTATTTAATAACTGGCGATAAGGCAATGCCTGGCACAATCGGAAGCGGACTGCCGAGTTTCGAACCAAATAAATGTCCTGTTTGTACGTTCGGGTTGTATACACCCAATAAGTTCACATCTAAACCAACAACAAGATTTGTCGCCAAAGTTGCGTAGCGAAGACCCAAACCGAGACCAAAGGCGATACCAAGGTCACCATTTGTTGAACCGCCACATCGATCTGCTGGACTATCAATATTTTCAAGGCTTGCATATGACGGATCAGGATCACCCCATGAGCCACCACAACCTGACGTTTCAAACGCATTTAAACGTGTCGGGTTTGGATCGGGTGTCATATAAGCACCACCAGCCGATAGCTCTGCTCTAAAAGCAAGGCGGTCGAGAAAATACCATGTCCCTGCAACACCCAACGTTAACATGGTCATACTGTAGTGCTCTGGCACCAAACAGTCTTGCGCGTCACGACAAATATCAGTACTCGGTTCTTTTTGAACAGCAGCGTCGTAGCCGACCGGTGCCGCATCACCAACGAATCCATTTGACAGAGATAGTTCAAAACCCCAAGTCGAATTCAAATCATAACCGATGTTAAATCCGATCCAAGGTTGAGTTGAAGAAAATGAGACAGGCTTACATCGGATACACCCAAGCGCGCCGTTATCACCATAACCACCCAATCGCCAAAACGCACCAAAGTCTCCTGAAATATAAAAACCGATTGGAAATACAAACCCTGTTGCCCCACCTAAAGAGCTTGTTTCTTCAAGATAATCGATTGTCGTTGTCGCTTCAGAAAGCGTGTCAACTTCTGTTGGAACTTCTGCAAGCGCAGCATCATCGGCTGGCGCCGCGATCGTTTCGTCTTGCGCAAAAATTAGGCCTGGAACAATAAATAAAGCAACGAGAATAGATCGAAACATAGGTCTCTCCTTGATTGTATTCTCTAGCAAATAGTGGATTGATTATAAAGCACAAAAAGTCAGCTGACTCTTTTTTTAAACAAGCTGTTTTTGCCCTAGAGCGAAACTCTCATCTACCAAACTATCTTTGAATCTCGAAGCTGATTGGGTAAGTGACCATGACGTTACCGCGCCCTGTTGGCTTGTCAAACTTGAGCCCACGCATCGACTTGAGCAAACAGGAATTCAATTCTTTAGATTGGTAAGAATTGGTCACAACTTGTGGAGATGACACTCGCCCGCATGTATTAAGCACCCATTGCAAAGTGAACTGTCCGTCAATCAACTTTTTGTCAGCAACATGTTCTTGATAGCAGTCTGTCATGTCATCGATCGCGCCAGAGATCACGTGTTCGATATTCTTTTTATCGGCCTGGCCAGAGAACCGAATCGGCCCTTTTTCAATGCCATTACTTAAACACAGCATTTCGGCATGAGAACGAGCACGATTTGATTTCGAAGAGCGCCCGAAAACACACGCCGAAGAAATAAAGATAAGTAGGAAGGCAAGGCGATGATAATGATTCATTAAATAAATTCCCAAGTTAAAGTCATTAATATTTACGAAAACTGGACGAATTTGGCGAATAATGTGTGTGTAAATACAAAAAAAAGACCCGCAATACGCGGGCCTATTAAAAAACAGTGACTTACACG
The DNA here is from genome assembly GCA_020627505.1 of Myxococcota bacterium. GTDB lineage: Bacteria > Myxococcota > UBA727 > UBA727 > JAHDBA01 > JAHDGS01. Next base: position 8,098 of record JAHDGS010000093.1, on the reverse strand, counting down.
CCGGATGGCGCAAAGACAAATGGGTAACTTACGTAAACAACACCGCCACCACGTGGCTTCGGAAAACGCATTCTCTTGATGATAGAGGTCACACATCGGCCAACATTCTTATTGCCCATTGTATTTTGCTTCATTGACGCTTTAGAGACCGAGCCTGCAGCACTAATCGTCCAAGAACCAAGTAGCTTACCTTGCAGTTTCGGTGATTTGTTTAATTCTTTTTCGTAGCAGTGCTTGATTTGAGCCATATGACGTCTCACGACACGGTTAATTTCTTCTTTCGATAGTGAGCCGATAATCTTACTACGGCCCGCTTTCACATTCGCGCGACCTTTTCCACGGCCACCAAGGTTAATACCACCATTACCACCAGTGCCTCGGCCTGTACCACTACCAAGACCACCAACACCAAGGCCGTCGCCGCCGCCGCCGCCGCCTGTACCACGGCTACCAAGACCACCTGCACCACCGGCATCTCCCATTGCGGAGCCTGCAAGGCCGCCAAGTGCATTGTTGACACCACCGCCAAGTCCGCCAGGACCGAACACATTTGAAACAGCGCCCTGAGGGCCATTCAAGCCCATCGCTGCTAACTGATCGAAGACGATTTTTCTGTCTTCTTCACGCTTATCTTTATCAACTGTCTGCGCACCATCTTTAGAAGCAGCTTTATCTTCTTTTGGCTTATCTTTTTTACCGAATAGCCCCTCTTCGTCTTTATGACGGGCAGCCTCTTTACCTGAAAGCTCTTCTGGTGGTTTTTCTTTAATCTCTTCTTCAGGCTCAAGAATTAGTTTTTGGAATTCATTTAAGTTCGCCCATAAATCATCTTCGTCTTGATGATTCACATGATAGGACCAATAGAAAGCCGTGATCAAGCCAACCATTCCCAACAATGACAATGAAGCGATTCGAGCAAACACGTAGTCCAAGTTGTGCCAAAATGGTAGCGCCAGAATGGGGTATTTTTTCGTATAGCGCACTTGAAATTCAAATGGCCCAAATAGAACCGAAACATCATCACCGGCTTTGAGTTGATGCGTTTGGCCTGTGACAACTTCTCCATTGATGAAGAGTTGCATTTCTTTCAAAGTCGTTAGTGTCGCCACACCGCCCTGCATTTCGATCAGTTTATGCTGACCCGCATTGATAGGACCATGTTGCAAGTTAAAGTCTGCATCACCTGCACCAAGGGTAATCGAACCTTGTCGTGACAAACGGTTGTTGCCGATCACGGCACCGTTCCATAGATAGGTGACGTCAATCGTTCCGTTTTGATTTGTTACTTCATGTTGTCCCAGTTTTGGGTCGATATTTGCTTTGACTTTTTGACTCACAAACAACTCCTTAAGCAGTCACCACTATCTGGCGCTTATAGCGCACTCACCGAACGGCGAAGCTCCGGTCTAAAATTACCGCGCAATTCAATCAAATTTCTGAACTTCGTTCTTTTTCTATTTTGAATATATGAACCCTCAGGCTTCTTCAATTCACCTTCGATGTTCACATCGGAGAAATCGATAACCGTTTTCTTTTGATATTCAATTTTGACATCAGCTTCAGCATCTTGAGAAAAGCCTGTAGATGCAATGAGCAAGCCACTAATTATCAATAAAGATCTCATTTCGACTCCTAATCTTTTAAATACCTAAATGTTAATAGGTCGTCCATTTTAAATAACACAATTATCCATTATCGCTTTGTTCTTCATCAGTTGCTGATACATCACCTGGTTCAGCCTCTTCTTCCATCGCTTCTTGCGCCATTTTTTCCGCCGCGATTTCATTAACAATATTCTGATGATAGACCTTCGCCGGGTCGTCTTCTTTTAAGTCTTTTTGTGTTGCCAAATACTTTTCTGACCAACTTAACGCTTGTTTCAGGTCTGATTTTTGAAATTTGTAAACACGACTTGTCTCAAGCATCGCCTCTGATGCGTTCTTGTTAATTTTCAGTGCTTCGCCTAACTGAGCAAGTGCCGCATCAGACTCTGAAAGACCAGCCAGAGCCAGACCAAGGCCAAGGTTTGCATCTCCATGTTGCGGAGAAAGTGTCACAGCCTCTTTGTAATGAACCTTGGCAGTGTTGTAGTCACGGTATCTTAAAGCAATCGCAGCGATATTCATGTGCGCGCCCAAAAGTTTATTATCGAGGGCAAGGGCTTTACGAAAATACTGAATTGCCTCAGGAAAACGACCACGCTCGACGGCCATCATACCAAATGTGTTGAAGACCTCTGGGTCGTCTTTGTTGATTGCCAGATAATCCGCACCAACCATTTGGGCAAGCTTGGTATCACCTTTTTTATAATATGTCAGTGACAGGTTTTTCAACGCCCCACTATTCTTTGCATCGCGACTCAAGATAGCCGAACACGTTTCGATAGCGTCGTCGTATTGGCCTAAACCACGTTGCGAAGCAGCCATCACGTTCAATAAACGTGCGTCTCTATTTTGGCCTTTGTCCCATCCAACTTTTTTAGACTTTAGGAACTTAAGCGCACCTTTAAAGTCGCCCTTCGAAGCCATCGCACGACTTTTATATTCTTGTGCAGGCACATTATCTTCAACTTTAAGAGACTTATCCGCCTCCGTAATTGCCCCATCATAATCCCCCATTCGCAAGAGAACCTCTGATAATGCTGCTCTCTTTTGAAAGTTATTTGGCTCTTGTTGAAGTTGTGTCAGCAATTGATCACGTTCAGCTTGAACACCTTTCTTACGTGCTTCTTCGAGCGCCTTCGCTTCAGCAGCTAAGTCTTCTGCACTCTTTTCGTTCGCACCTAGTTCTTCTGCTTTTTTTTCAGCACTTTTACTCGATGCACAACCAACGACATTGGTGAGACATATCGCGCTTAAAGAAATAACAATCAGTCGATTCATTTTTTCACCTCAATTTTATCAGTTGCAGATGCGTAGAACGGAAGCGCATATGCTTGTCCAAAAGCCCCTGGTTTAAATGTCTTGAGCGTATCTTGGATTTTGATTGTGTAATCAGAATAAATACCAAGTTCGAATGCCTTATCAAGCGGAGCCTCAAGTGCACCGATTGCCTGGTCTTCAACTGGGAAAGCGATGTTATCGAGTTCTGCTCTAAACATATCAAGTGCTTCATAGTTGTCACGTAAAGCGACTGGATCAGGCGCAGAACGGAGCGCGTCGACGTATTCTAACAACGCATCTGCAGCCATATACAAACCTGCAATACCCCACTCCCCATTTCCATAATTCAAAACATCTAAATAGTCTTTCGCCAATTGGTCACGCTGTTTTTTCTTGTCATCTAGTGGCTTCTTCAAGTTCTTTCCGACGATCTTAATCGCTTTATAGGCTTGATATCTATCGTGGAGTGTTTGAAACGCACAAAAACCACCCGCTTCTTTTCCGATATCAGATTTTTTAAGCGTATCAGATTTGTTGTTACCCAAGAATGTCAAACAATCTCGACGGGCACCTTTCTCATCACCTGAAATATATTTCATTTTAATGGCTTTGTATTGCGCCAACAACTTTTGGTCTGCTGTTGCTTTCGCGCCATATTTTTTACCAAACTGACCATATAAGTCGCCTGCTGCTTTATGATTACCATCAAGCTCTTCACCTCGAGCGAGCCGTAGATAAACGTCATCAACATCATCTCGTTTTGGATACTTTGTCATATACTTATTAAACGCAGCTTTTGATTTTTCTTTCTCACCAAGGCCATCATAAAATACAGCAGAGTTATAAAGAATATCAGCTGTGTTCTTATTATTGGGGTACTTATCAACGAAAGCTGAAGAGGTCTCGGCTGCTTCTTTATAGTGCGCCATTTTCGAGTGATATTGAACCACTTTTAGATCAAGATCTTCTCGCACATTGATTTGGGCAAGCTCACCTTCATCAAGTTGCTTGTCATATTTCTTCAACATCATTTCAGTACTACGCAATGCTTGGTCTAGTTCTCCGAGTCGGTGTTGAGCAAGGATCACATTATACTGTGCCTTTGGCGCAAATTCACTCTTCGGGAACTCTTTAAGATAAGCATTATAGCGATCCACAACAGCAACATACTGTGTTCTCGCTTCGTCGCTTGGAGGCTGAGCCAAATCACCATGTGTTTTTGTCGCCGAATCAAATTCTGATGTCGCGACGTTGTAAGCTGCCCCCATCAGGAAACGATTCACCTTCTCAGCAAACTTCTTGTCTGACATCAACTTTTTCTTTTTAGAGAAAATACGAGACCATTTTTCAAGATCAGCCCAACGCGAGCGGGCATCATATGAGTCTAAGATAGAATCAGCACCTCTTCGAGCGTATTGTGTGTTTGGAAAACGCTCAATCAACTCACCAAAACGTTTCGCCGCTTCATCAAAATGATAGTATTTGTGAAATGTATAACCAGCTTTAAACTTCACGACAACCAATTCATTGGTCAACTTTTTGTTACCGCGAGAAACAGATTCAGGCACAACACGAACATATGCGTCACACGCATTCGCTAAAGCGAGCTCCGCTTTTGGAATTGGTTCAGGCTTGTACTCTTTGTTTTTTTGTACCTGTTCCATCTTCACGACTTTCTTTTTCACTTTGCCAGATTTTCGTCCACGTTTTGAACGAATCAGCTTACCGCTCTTCGAACGTACAGGAGGTTTTTCACCAGCAACGATTTTTTCCCATGCCAAAATAGCATTGTACGCTGAGTCTCGAGTGTACTTGCCTTTCGGGTCTCGTGCGACAACGGCATCATATTGCCCAGCAGACTTTTCCCATTCACCCAAGTCCCACAAAATTTCGGCGTAGTAATATGCCAAGGTGTATGCCTGGTCGCTATTTGGAAAGGCCTTCAGGTAATCTCCATAAAGATCGCGAGCCAACTCGTAATCACTCACCAAATCATGTTTCTGTGCTGCCTCGTGATACTCGGTCACAAGGTTACGCATTCGGTTTTCAGCGATTGTTGTTGCACGTTCAACAGTATCTTTGTCGGCCGCATTACGCTTCGCCCATTCTGAGTTTGGTGAATATCGATCAACCATGACCCGAACTTCTTTACGAACTTCATCACGCTCATCAAGTTTCGAGTATGAAGCGACGATTTGTGATTGATAATCGGGTGCACTTGGATGGTATGGATCGATTGACAACACATGTTTCAAGGTTTCGATCTGATGAACAAAGTCACCTTGTTTGTGATAAACAGCTGCCATCTTTGAAGTGAGCCGGTAACCTTCGTCTTTACCCGCCTTTGCAACAAAGTAATCATATGCGCTTTTGACTTCGCCAACCTGTGCGAAAGTCAACACCATATCGTTGAGCGCCTCTCGCTTTAACTGAATCGAATCCCCACTGCCGCCACGTTTGGCCGCAGCTTCTGAGTCACTCACAACCTCTTTAAATTTCTTGAGCGCCTTATCAAACTCCTGCTTATTATAGTCACACCATGCCAGTTTGTATTGTGCGTAACGATAGGTACTGGGTTTATTTCTCGCTTTACCAACTTTGTATGCAAAACCATACGCAGTCGTTGCTTTGGCAAGGTTATTCGCACCAAAATAGTGTTCACCTAAAGCGAGATATGCATCTCCGACGTAAATACTTTTAGGAAACTTGCGAATCAGCTTCGAATAGTGCTGTGTTGCAATTTTTTTGTTACCGGCCTCGTACTCATTTTGCGCCATAATAAATAGCACTTCATCAAGACGAGGATACTCTGGATATTTATCAATAACGTATTGATAATTCGTCAGCGCCTGCGTTTTATAAGCAACCGATTGACTTGTGTACGATTTTAGCTGTGGTTCTTTTCCTTTTTCTCCACCATCAAACCATTTTTGGTGGGCAGCGTCATATGCATCAAATTCTTGACGCGCAATGAACTTTGATTTCTCCCAATACAACTCAGCTAAACGAAAAACCAACTCACCTTTTTGAGCACCACGAACTTTCCCGAGGATGGCCTGGATTTCGGCGATAGATTCGTCTCGTTTTTTATCCGCGGCAGCAGAGAAGTCGATTTTCTTTTCAGTCACAGGCATCGACAAGTCTGCAGGACCTGTGGTCCGAAGATCTTTCTGTGCTTCTTTAATAGACTTTTCAGCAGCGGCTTCAACAGAATCCACTTTTTGATTCTTGGTTGATTTTTTCGCTGCTTGAGCTGACAAAGCACATGTCAAAACAACGCATAGCGCGAATATAGACTTCAAGTTATGTTGCGTATTATTCATCATATCATCCTATTCGTAACACTCTGTTTTAATCGTGTAGGCATAGTAACCAAGTTCATCGATCCAATGTTCACCTTTAAACCACCAGAACTGAAATGTCTCATCTGGAACAAATGGACGTGGCAAGCGCTTACGAATCTGGCCATCAATATTACGCCCTTGCTCTAACCATTCCGTTTCTGCTGTTTTTGTTTCAAGAGAGATCAGCGCAGCACGTGTTGTAATGTCTGATAATTCGCCAGTAAGACCTTTCAACCTTGAGTAAGTGTATTTCCCAATCACATCCAAAAATGCGAGTTTCGTGTCAGCCGCAAAGCGGAACATTTCCTGGCCCATGCGAGATGATGACAGTTTGGGATCTTTCCGGAAAATTTCACCCTCACGGGTGAGCTCGGTTAAGAAGCGCTGCATTTTTTGAAACTTATGGTCAGCACGAATTTGATATGCAATCGCGTCAGGAATAAGTCCTTTGACCCGTTGTCCTTTCTTTGCAGCCATCAAACTTTTTTCAAGGATGCCATGCCACTCGCGGTATGGGAGGGATTGTGCCAAGAGTGCTTCTGATTGTTCAACAACTGGGCCCAGCTCCGCTTTCGTTTGCTCGATCACTGTATTCACTCGGTCCCACTGGCAGTTATAGTAATAAATAATCGCTCTTAGGTTTCGAACCTCCGGATAAAATGAATCTGTGAAGTAAGGCGATTCGAGTGATTGGATTGCGCCTAAAGCGTTGCCATATTCATTCGCAACAGTATGCGCCCATGCCCGCTCAAAGATCGAGTCTGACCATGCAGGGGAGAAACGCGGAATGCTTTTATAGAGATGAATAGACTCGCCCAACCATGCATCCCGTTTGGGGTCACCATCTTCGAGTAGATATGCTTGCTCGTATAGAGAACGCGCAAGACCGAGGGTTGCCAAATCGCGAACATCTTGACGGTCTTTGTTGTCGTCACGAATATTGATCGCGTTTCGAACAGATTCGAAGTGTTTTTGTGCTTGTACATAGTTCGGTGCCGTATCACTTTGAGCAACACCGAGAGAAATCAACCCTAATAAATATTGAGCATGTGGGTAACGTGGGTTGTTATCCTGAACTGTATTCAAGAATGTGAGTGCATCAGCGATTTTTCCACGATTCAATGCATGTTGCCCAATCACAAAATGTAGTCTTTGCAGCAGCGCACTATTTAGCTTCTCTAACGCGGACAGGTTCGGATCATAAAGTGCATCGATGACTGCTGGAATTTTGAAGTCATCTTTGACTCGCTCTGCAATGCCTATCAGCCCTTCGACAGCTTTGTCAAAGTATGGATGGTCAGAACCCACAACAGCAATATCTTCGTAATACTTCAAAGCCGCCATATTGAGGTTGAGTTTATCAAATGAAGCAGCAAGACCGTATTGTGCCTCAGAAACGAGACTTGGATTCTGTGTTGTCTCTAGGACATTATAGAATGCAATCGCAGCTTGTTTGTAATCTTCTTTTTGAAATGCACGAATGGCATCATCAGCTGTTTGCGAATAGACACGCGGGCTTGATAGCGCGACGAGTGCGATCGTCATCAGGCATATATTTTGTAACGTTTTCATCACATCAACTCCTTGTTTTACCTGGTTATTTCGCCTGGCTTGTGCCAAAGATGAAACTCAAACCGATTTGAGCCATAATATTATTTCGGACTTCATAACTTGAGAATGATAAATCGGCGGTATTGCTCCCACCATTGTCCTCGACAGAATCTGTTCTGAGAGACAGCGCTTGTAAATTATCACGAACTTCTGCTCTAAGGCCAAGCCACTCATTAAAGTAAAAGCGTACACCACCACCAAATGAAATCATCGGGGTTGTACTTGATGGTATTTCGACAAAGTCTGTATCAGCACGCGGTC
>JAHDGS010000092.1 GCA_020627505.1 Myxococcota bacterium | reverse complement strand
GAAGCCGTGCCAGATCGTATGATTGATGGCGTATTTCTTCCAAGCGTAGAAAAATGCACCGACAGTATATAGACCGCCGCCAATCCAGAGGAATAGGGCAACATCAAAATTAGCTTGTTGAAAAATACCTCGACCAAAATAAGCAGCTGTCCAGCCCATTAATAAGTATGTGATCGTTGAAACAAGTGAGAAGCGACCGGCAAAGAATGCTTTAAAAACTGTGCCGACAAATGTCAGGCCCCACAGGCTGATGAGAATCCATGTTGCTTCGCGGGTTGGTAAATAAAATAAGAGAAATGGCGTAAATGTACCGGCGATGAGAAAATAGATGGCAATATGATCGAGTGCTTTCATAAACCGTTTCAGCATCGGTTCGTTGAATGCGTGATAGAGGGTCGATGTTGCGAAAACCATCAAGAATGAAAAACCGTAGATAGCTGTACTCCAAATCTCTGTTGAACGCTGATGTCGTGTTGCAATGGCAATGACGACAGGAATGGCGACGATACCAAATAAAACACCAATGCCGTGGGTAAGACTATTGGCTAATTCGATCTTAGAGATATGTGTTGTTCGCTGATTCATTCGTTAAGATTTCACGCTATTCGGGAAAGGTCAAAGGGCGTGGTGACAGAAACAAGTTATCACGGTTGAGTTCAATGCAAGTCTGGAATGGCGATTGGGCTTCCTGGCGTCGCTGAAGACAGGCGCTGAATATCATAATCATTTAATTGATCTTTGAGGAAAGCCTCTAACTCAGCAGCGTCTTCTTCACTGTTCATTGCTGAACGGATAAACTTAATAAAAGGAAGTAAGCTGGTTGAAGCGCTAGTTATAAAAAGTCCTATACCGATCATGAACAACGACAAAAACTGAGGTGAATTAAACCCATCCCATAGCGTTTGTGTGGGACTATTGATGGCAGATACAATGCCTAAGCTGGAAAATACTACGATAATCAATAGTGGCCACAGACGCCTTGAAGTTTCCCATGCAAAGGATTTCTTCACAGGTCGATTCTGTAAGATTTTCTGAAGCTGCCTATCATACACCAAATAGGTAAACGCGCCATCACGGCTGTAGCCCGATTTCTCTTGAAGCTTAGAAATCATGGCTTCAATGTTTCCCTTGGAAAAGAGGTTACTGTTGATATGCGTATTCTTCCAACGCAATAAACGAACAATGACGAAAGTAATATGTGCACAAGAGAGAAGACCAAAGCAGCACCAAAATACATACAAAATAAGTGGTGAATCTAAATATGTTTGTTTGAACCATTGATGAAGAAACATAGATATCAGATAGAGCACGACTGTATATTTTGCATAAGATTTTGGTAGCAGATAAGCGTGTAGTATGTTGGGGGACTCAAAATCAAATACTGTCTTTGTTTTTGGTAAACGACTTGATGGTTGTGTGCGAAATACATGTTCGTTTTCATCCGATGACACTAAGCGCTCAAAACTTTCGGTTATTTTTCTTAAATTTTGTTCAGCTTGAATTTTTTTTGCTTCTGACATGGGCTCGACAGAAATAATATTTGTTTTTTTGGGTCTTCTTTCTCCTGCCATGACTGTCATTATGTTCTTGACGTCTGGCTCTACGAGTTCAGCAGCGGAATGGAATTGCATTTTCATCCAGACCATTTTTAGAGACCGTTCAAGCAGTTTGAATTCTTTCTGATGAAAGGGACGCTGTGTTGTGACACCAAGCATTGGCGCAAAAGATGCCATCACATAATGAAATCCTATTCCAAGAAAGATACTTGAAATCGCAATAATTACGAATCCAGGAACAGTGGGGAGCTGATTGAAAAATGGCTTAACGGTGTATATGTTTTGTGAAATGTAAATAAGGCCGACGCAAATAGTGATTCGAATGATGGCATAGAAGAGACTATCTCTGGTCGTAAATGTGAAACGTGTTTGCTGGTCTTTTTTTAGGCGTGAGATGACCGTCGTATATTCTGAGAGTTGGTATTTTTTGGCATAAGCAAGAACTTGTTGAACGACGTCCTCGACATTGTCACTCAGTTCTGGACCTGTGAATAATCGCTTGATGCCGAAGAGTGTAAAAAGTCCATAGATAAATGATAGAAAGTAGAAGTCATATTTGAGGTGATTTTTTGGGCTAACAAAAAAAATGACAACTGCGACAAAAATTGTGAAAAATGCGGAAAAACCAAATGTGATAATTGGATTAGTTGGTATCGTCTTCGTGTGCTGCCGCATGCATTATTTTATCATGAAGCATCAGCTCAATCTATTTCATGAACATATGTATCGTTTTACGCTGTATGCCTACTGTACTGGGAGCCTATTAAGCATCATCGGTAAGTCGAGCTTCTGTTCTCCTGCGCATTGAATCGCCGATTCATATCCGGCATCAGCATGTCTCATCACACCTGTCGCGGGGTCGTTCCATAAGACTCGTGCTATCTTTTCATCAGCTTCGGTCGAACCATCGCAGCAGATGACCACGCCTGAATGTTGTGAGTATCCCATGCCGACACCTCCACCATGGTGAAGAGAGACCCATGTGGCACCAGATGCCGTATTAAGTAATGCATTGAGAAGCGGCCAGTCGCTGACAGCATCAGATCCATCTTTCATCGCTTCAGTTTCTCGATTCGGTGAAGCAACCGAGCCCGAGTCAAGGTGGTCACGCCCGATGACCACTGGCGCCTTGAGTTCGCCGTTTCGCACCATTTCATTAAAGGCAAGACCCAGTCGATGTCTATCACCAAGACCCACCCAGCAAATACGCGCAGGCAATCCCTGAAATGAAATGCGCTCTTTTGCCATATCAAGCCAGTGATGAAGATGGGCGTCATCAGGCAATAGTTCTTTGACTTTTGCATCTGTTTTATAGATATCTTCAGGATCACCGCTGAGCGCTGCCCAGCGAAATGGGCCGATACCACGACAGAATAATGGTCGGATATATGCTGGCACGAATCCAGGAAAATCAAATGCATTATCGAGCCCTTCGTCTTTCGCGACTTGGCGAATGTTATTACCGTAATCGAAAACAGGGACGCCCATTTTTTGATAGGCCAGCATCGCTTCGACATGATGCCGCATGCTGTGCTTCGCTGCACGTGTGACTGTGTCCGGTTCTTCAATTTGTGACCGGCGGTAATGATCGAGGGTCCATCCATCGGGTAAATAACCATGGAGTGGATCATGCGCAGAGGTTTGGTCTGTGACGGCGTCGGGTTTGATGCCTCGGCGAATCATCTCGGGTAAGAGTTCTGCCGCGTTTCCAAGAAGCCCAACAGATTTGGCTTCTCCTACTTGTGTCCATTGATTGATCAATGCCACGGCTTCATCAAGCGTTTCAACAGCTTCATCGAGATAGCGTGTTTTTAATCGCATTTGAATTCGAGCCGGGTCGCATTCAATGGCTAGCATCGACGCACCAGCCATTGTGGCAGCGAGTGGCTGTGCGCCTCCCATACCGCCAAGACCTGCAGTTAAAATCCATTTTCCTTTTAAATTGCCGTTGTAATGTTGCCTGCCCATTTCGACAAATGTTTCATAAGTCCCCTGAACGATGCCTTGGCTGCCGATATAGATCCATGAGCCGGCCGTCATCTGACCGTACATCATGAGACCTTTCTGGTCGAGTTCGTTAAAATGCGCCCAGTTTGCCCAAGCGGGCACAAGATTCGAGTTGGCAATGAGAACACGTGGTGCACCTTCATGTGTCCGAAAAACACCCACAGGTTGTCCAGATTGAATCAGTAATGTCTCGTCGGGTTTTAGTCTCAATAGTGTCGAGACAATGGCTTGATAGCTTTCATGATTTCGAGCCGCCTTGCCGATACCACCATAAACAACCAGATCTTCTGGTCGTTCGGCAACAGCTGGATCGAGATTATTTTCGAGCATGCGCAAGACGGATTCGATTTGCCAGTTATGTGCACGCAATGGACCAGTATGAGCAGGCTTTTGATTCATGCTTTGTTGTAAACACGTTGAACAAGTCGCGCAAGTCCAAGACCTGAAACAAGATCGTCTGGTTGAGACATATCCCAGATCGAGAAATCGGCTTTTGTCCCAACAGTCAGCTGGCCTCGATCCGTTTTATTTAAAACGCGTGCAGCTTGACGCGTGATACCTAAAAGCGCTTCGGTTGTGCTTAAACCAAATAGGTTCGTGGAACAATATGCTGCGAGGGGAAGGCTCGCAATAGGTGAAGAGCCAGGGTTAAAGTCAGTTGCCACAGCCATTGGGACGCGATGCGCCCGCATTTTTTCAACAGGTGGACACTGTGCTTCTCTTGTATGTAGATAGGGCAGCGGTAACAGTGTTGCACTGGTTTGACTTGCTGCAAGCTGAAGAATTTGCGTGTCATTGATATGCTCGAGATGATCAACAGATATTGCCTGATGTCTAATCGCGACTTCTGTACCACCGCTATGGGCGGTTTGCTCTGTATGTAACCGACACTGAAAACCGGCTTTTGTATACGCGTTGAAGAGTCGATCGATATGGTGTGGCGTATATCCAATCGGATCGCAATATGCATCAATGGTCGGCTGTCCATGCCAGTTGATGTCGAGCGAAGCCACTGTATCGAGTCCTTCTGTAATCAAAAAATCAATATGTGCATCATGTGATAAAAATTCAGGCGGGCATTTATGTGCAGCTAAAAATGTCGGAAAAATATCAATATCGACTGTTTGTTGAAGCGAAGCAATCACGCGAAGCATTTTGAGCTCGTCGTCAAGAGTCAGCCCATACCCTGATTTGATTTCGATACTGGTCACTCCATCTGAGCTCCACTGTTTCAAGCGATGGTTTGCCGTTTCCAATAAATCTTCATACGGTGCCGCCGAAGTCTGACGCATTGTCTGAATGATACCACCACCTGATGCCGCAATATCGGCATAGCTTTCCCCTTGGCGCAAACGTGCAAACTCATTTGAGCGCGAACCCGCAAAGACAAGATGCGTATGGCAATCGATTAGACCGGGCAACAGCCACAGGCCTTTCCCGTCATGTATGACATCTGGTTTTGGTGATTCGGGAATATCGCGGGCTCCGCCGACCCATATAATTGTGGCGTCTTTGACCAAAAGCGCACCATCAATAATCGGGGTATATTCATCTTGAGCTTCGTCTGTCATCGGTAGAAGATTATAATGGATAAAAAGCTCGATTTTACCAGACATATTGGTGAATATAGCCTGGTGAAACCATTTTTCCTAGAAGCTTTTTGGACGCCAGATGGCATACAACGTCATGCGCGCATTGTGATCAATCGCTCCGGATTGATCCGTCAGATTGATGTTGATGTCAAAGCTGAGCCTGGAGATATCAAATTATCTGGGTTAACGCTTCCTGGCTTTGTGAATGGACATTCCCATGTTCATCAAAGAATAATTGCGGGTGAAACAGAATATCGAGCACAAGCACAAGATGATTTCTGGACCTGGCGTGAAGCGATGTATCAAGCGATCAATAAACTTGACGAAGAACGGCTTTTTGAATGTGCTCAACAAACATACGCTGAAATGCTTTCGGTCGGTTATACCAGTGTTGTCGAGTTTCATTATGTACATCATTTACCAGGTGGTCTGGCAAACTCACCAAACGAAATTATTGGTGTACTTGTTGATGCCGCTGAATCAGTTGGAATTCGATTGATTGTGTGCCCTGTTCTGTACCAACACGGCGGCCTCGATTCGCAACCTCTTTCTAAAGAGCAAAAGTGTTTTTACTTATCAGATGAAGCATTCGTGCGGTTAGTCGATGACTTAGTCGAGCAATATGCCAACCACGTCTTGGTTCATCCTGCGCTTGGTTTTCACTCATTGAGAGCCGTTTCTGTTGATACAATAAAAAAGATTGCAGCCCGTTTTCCGGCTTTGCCCAAACATATTCACATCTCGGAGCAACCGAAAGAAGTGTCTGATGTTAAAGCACGATATCAAATGACGCCGATTCAGTATCTAGCGCACCATGTATCGCTCGACCCTTCATGGACATTGATTCATGCAACGCATGCATCAGCAGAAGAATTCGAGACATGTCATCGTGAAGATGTCTCGGTCTGCTTATGCCCAACAACAGAGGCAAACCTTGGTGATGGGTTCGCGCCGATTGGGCGATTGCTCGACGAAGGTATTGCTTTTGGTTTTGGCTCAGATAGCCATGTTGCACTTGATCCATTTGAAGAGGTTCGGCTCGCTGAATATACCGAACGTCTTCGAACCGGTCGGCGTCTATGTTGTACGACGGAAGAGGTGCTGTCGCCAGCACAGCTCTTGCTTTCACGGTGGTCTGAAGCTGGTGGAAGAATGACGAATCAGCCCCTGGGATGCATCGAAGTCGGTCACTATGCTGATTGGGTGAACTTCGATACGTCGATTGATAATTATATTCTGGAGCGATTATTTTTCAAAACACCGTCGTTACGCCCACGGCATGTGATCGTCGGTGGTCGTTTGATTGGAGAAAATGCATGAACATTTTTGATATCGTCGAAGGGCATGATCCTATTCTTCTGTCTTTTCCACATTCTGGCACATTTGTGCCTTCAGCTATTGCACAACGAATGACCAAGACCGCATTAAGATTAGAGGATACTGACTGGCATGTGCCTGCGCTTTATCAACATTTGATTGATCAGGGCGCCAATGCATTGATCGCGAACTATTCTCGTTATGTCATTGATTTGAATCGGCCACCGACCAATGAAAGTCTTTATCCAGGGCAAAATACAACTGGGCTTGTTCCTGATAAGACATTTTCGGAAGATTATATCTATGAACATGGTATGGAACCCAAGCGTGATGAAATCGATGAGCGGATCGAAAAGTATTGGCGCCCATATCATCAAGCACTCAGAGATATGATAGATGAGTTGGTTGAGAGTTTTGGTTACGCAATTCTAATTGACTGTCATTCGATTCCGCGAAGTGTGCCGTATTTATTTGAGGGTGAGTTGCCTGACTTTAATATCGGGATGGACACCGGTAGAACAGCGCCGAGTGACCTTGCCGAAGGGCTTCGATGCACATTAGATGCAAGCCCATTCTCATATGCCATGGATGGTCGCTTTAAAGGCGGATACATTACACGAGAATATGCGATACCCGAGAAATATATATACACATTTCAAATCGAACTTGTTCAAGAAACCTATCTCGATCGGCGTCCACTTGCTGAACCTGAAATTCGAAGTGAGCGCACAGAGCTTACCACGACGCTGTCTAATATCTATAACGCTGCGTTAAGCTATTTAGATCGCGTATAAAATCGAAATATGAAACAAGTGTTCACTTCGATGATTCATCTCTGTTGAAATTTGGGCCAAAATCCTGTTCAAAGACTAATACAAGTGCACAACACATTAGATATATTAAGGGGAGTTTATACTATGTTTTCTAAGTTTCAGCCTACAATTAGGCACACAAGATTTTATAATGATTCAGCTGAGCCAATAAGTATGAGTGAAGGTGAATACAGTGTAGCAAGAGATCCTTTCGATTTTGGATCAAGTATCGATGTATATAAAGTCCAACTAGGTGATACACTTTCAAAGCTTGTCAAAGATAAATATGGTGTCACGAACCAAGATTTAAGATGCTACATTCGAGCAATTGCTGACTATAATGGTATTGAAGATCCCGATCTCATCTATATTGGTCAAGTGATCGGTTTACCAAGCGTTGCGACAATCGAATATATCAACCAGATCTCAGTCGAGCAGATTGCAGATCATTTGGATTTATATACAAGTACAGTTCCTTTGGAACATGAACTAAATGCTGCAACCGAAATCTTGTTCAGAGATGGGTATTTGAATGCCTTGGCAGACTTCGACGAAGCATTTTCAACCTCTGCGATGGCACTTGTATCTGCTATTAAAAGATTTGAGCCACAAGATGGAGTCGATCAGAATATGTTGGACTATGTGTTAGGGTTTTGGGTTGGAGGAGATCCTGCGGATGTACGCTTCGCTGACTTTGAAGATTTTGCAGAAAACATAGATTCGATTGCACCGAGTCTTTCAGGGAATTTTACAACTGATGATGCTTATCAAGACGCACTTCGATATGCTGCGGAGTTTTTTATGGTATCGAAAGATTTAATTGAGTCCTCACTTGAGCGTTTCGCGTATAGACTCACTGAGAAGGGTGAACGTTTTCCGAGTTGGTTGAATAATTGGCGAGGCAAGCGAGTTTGGGTCGAAGACTCGATTTAAAACTCAAAAAACATCGTTGGCGTCGGCATCAAACGATGTGTCGATGCAGCTTGGGCATCAATTGGCCCAAGCTGTTTTTCTTGTATGGTGAGGTGTTCTGCAAGCCGCTGAAAAACAAGATCTGTTGTTTGCTCTTGAAGCACAGATCTTTTTTGTTCTTTTGATGTTGGAACTGTCGTCATGACCCATCGACCGATCTCTTTTAGACGACCGAGTGCGTATCGCTCACTGACAGATTCAATATAGCGTAGGATAAGTACGTGCAGGCGAGTGAGTAGCATATCTACAGTGACAAACCGCGGGCTTTTGCCCTTTAATAGATCATCAAACAAATCAAATAAAAATGGGTTCCGCATCGATGACCGACCACACATATAACCGTGACAACCTGTGATATCTAATAGTCGAAGCACATCTGTAGGGTACCAGCCATCTCCGTTCGCAATCACGGGAATCGAAAGGACTTTGGCAACCTCTGCTGTGATTCGCCAATCAGCACAACCTGTATATGCATCGATCGTCCGACGAGGATGGATAACCAAAAAATCGATACCACAATCCTCGAGTATTTGGGCGCGCTCCAATACCAGCGCAGATTCTGTGACGCCGGCTCTCATTTTGGCGGAAAGCATGCCAGGTATTACAGAGCGCATTTCTGTGAGGACCTTTTTGAGTGTGTCCATATCTTCAAGCATCTGTGCACCAACACCACCTCGGGCAGCGCGTGGTGTTGGGCATCCGAGATTGATGTCGATGATGTCGATATCTTTTTGGACTAAAAGCTCGGCGGCATCACGCATATGCTCGATATGTTTACCCATGACTTGAACAGAGAGTTGTATGTCTTGATGTTTGGGTCTTTGAATGGCTTCTCTAAATACCTTTTCATTTGGCGTATGTTTTGTGATGCGGACAAATTCTGTACAGACAGTATCTAGACCGACAGGTGCACAGTCGAGTGATTCTGAAACCCACTGTCGATAAACCGGATTTGTTACGCCTTCCATTGGAGCGAGCATCGCTTTTGGAACGTGAACGTTTGGCAATTCCATCACTTCAACATATACTCATTTTTTTGAGGCATTGCTGTACATTTTTCGCCTCTTGCGAGATTTGTAAGCGCGCCTGGCAAACATGAGAAGAAAGACGATCGGAAAGAAACCACGCAGTTTACCGGCCTTTTCTCCGAGATCAAGCATCCAATCTGATTGTTGACACGAGGGTGGGGGCTCAGAAATCAGTCCGCCATCTGTACTGTTTTCTTCTTCATCCTTGTCACGAACGACACGTGTAAAATCTTCGATACGTGGTGCAACCTTGACGGTCATCGTGACACGTTCTTCGCGGGCGAGGGAATCGATATTGTCATTCGGAACGTCACATAATGCGAGCATCTGATCTTTATTATCTGTCCGAATCTCAATCGTGGCCCGAACAGATTCGTCACTCGATGTCCAGTTAACAGGAATGGGTGATGGTTCTTCTCCCGAAAAGTCATAAAGCCGAAATCGTGTTGCGACCTGATGCTCAACTGTAAACTCGAATGCGTATTGCTGGTGAGCGAGCAACCTGAAGATGCCACAACCATAGGGCATCGGGGCACGTTCTTTCGAAAAAACACTTAAAAAGCTTAGTGCCGTTGGTGGTGCGATGGTGAGCGGCGAGAAATTGATTTGCTCGATGCGCACGGAATCATTCCCCCAGTCAGCGCGTTGTAGCTGTACGAGGGCATGTTGAAAGTCGAGCACAACATCTTCTGCAGGTTGCTCGAAGACAATTTCAATGGCATTGAGCCAATTGCCTTCTTCAAGATAAGCGTTCCATAAATCCTTTAAAATAAATGGTCGGTCCTGCGAAATATGTGCACTCCAAATAGGAAAAAGGACCGCGCCGTATTCGAAACGCGCTAGGTTTTCAAAAAGATTGAGCAACGAGATACTATCTGTAAAAGGATAGGCCCATTGATTTTTGACAAATGCCTCCACATCTAATGTCGATATACTCTCCCGACGTTCAAGCCATTCAAAATAACTCGCATTCATTTCAAAAAGACTGAGTGGTGCATCAGCCTTCGTCGCAAATTGAATGGTGTGATGAAATTCATGAGCAAGGGTCGCTTCCCATCCCGTTTTAAATGGATCGAGTAAGACCCAACTTGTGGTTTGCGCGGCCTGAATATCATCTGCAACGGTTATGCCACGGTTAGAGCCTAATGAGCCAAGGTAAATATCGAGTGGCTGTTCAAAGTCAGCAGGTGAAACAAAGCCGAATGTGTCGACTTGAAGACGCCAGATTTTGGCGATGACATCCTCAACGGCTGGCAAAAAAGTATTATAACGGGCTTCGACCGCGTGAATCTGTATTGGAAGATCATCAAGAACAATCGTTTCACCGTCAACCAATGGACGTGAACGAGCAGCCTCAGTCATCGCCATCGAGGGTAGATGCGCAAAAAGCAGGCATATGAATATCCACGACCGTACTATCATATCTGAAAGCATAACCCCGATTTTTCAATCGACCAGTGAAATATGCGCGATCTTTCGCCATTCGAAATATTGTGACAACATACAATGTGATTTAGGATAAGAACGTGGATACAAATTCGATC
>JAHDGS010000091.1:345-10918 GCA_020627505.1 Myxococcota bacterium | reverse complement strand
TCACAATTATTCTCAGTCTCATCATAAACAACCAGAACCTCCGCATCGACATATTTGAAAATCATTTGCAGTGGCTCTGTTGATGTAAATGAAATGTATCTTGTTGAGCCACCATTAAAGCCTGGTTCGCCAATGGTTGAATCAAACTCGTATGCGACCGTTGTTCCTGCAACAGCCTCCCAAAAGTATGGCGTCTCACAACTGTCATTTTCTTCGTAACATGTTGATGAGCACCCATCTCCATCTATCAAATTACCATCGTCGCAATACTCTAGGCGATCAAGAATATTGTCTCCACATGTTGGACATGGTCCACAATCGCCACCACAGTCGACCGCAGTCTCGTCTCCATTTAAGCGACCATCATCACAAGATGGAAGACCATCTTCAACACATTGTGGTAAGCAATAGCCAGCAAAACCGTTCGGGTCACTCAAGACAGTACCTGCTGGACAATTTCCAAAACCAGCGATGATATACTGTGCACCTTCAGGCGGTGTCCGTTCTTCGTCGAGGTAGCAAAATCCAAGTGTACCAGGTTCTGCGCCAAGGCATAACTGACCATCTGGACACCGATCAACATTATCGGGCACACCATACCCCACACAAACACCGAGACATCGCCCTTGAATACATTGCAAAGACCCGAAACAGTCTTCAGTCGTACTACATGATGGTGTTTCAGGTGGTATCACCCCGCCCTGCTCAGCACAAACACCTATCTCAACTTCGGATGCCTCAAAATAATCTTGGCAAAAAGATTCCCCAGAACACTGAGTCGCTTCCGCAACTTCTTCCGTCGGGCAATCGCATGCAAGTTGATGATAGTAGGGAGAGGGGCCTATTTCCATATCACAGCTCAATTCTTGAAAATCTAAACAAGACCGTTCTTGCATAACGAACAAAACCTCAACATATTCTTGTGATTGACCAAACTGACCAAGATAAGTGATACAGCTGTCTTCTCGTATTGCAAATTCCGCACAGCCCATCTCTAGATCACAAGCACTCCACTTTGTACAAATATCTTGAAGAAGAAGCCGGAATTCTCGGGCTGAAAATGTCGCACAAGGTTCACAAGCACCTCCACAATCGACATCCGTCTCTAAGCCATTCATCACACCATCTGAACAAGATGGTTGTTCCTTTAGGGGAATATCAGAATTGTCGCTCTCTTCCACATCATCTATTTGTCCCGTATCTATGTTCGGATCTGATACCTGAATCGGCTCGTCTTTATCTTGCTCATCGTCATCGAGACTCTGAGATATATCCGATACATCACGACCATTATTAATGCCAGCATCATTTGAAGAAGAGCTGTCGTTGCAAGCGACCAGGAAGACGCCAACGCATAACATCGCGGCCGTATGCTTGCGGCGACATGCGCCTAACGACAACAGCAAAAATGCGACGCCACTTACAGGGAAGATGGATTGACAACTATTAGGATTTTCTCCTATCTCCTTCTGTTCATCATCAGCCTCTGTACCTTCCGTCTCCTCGACAACTTTTCCCGATTCTTCATCACTATCATCATCATGCTCTGAGGCATCTGGCTGCTCCAAATCATCCTCTTGTATTTCATCTAGATGTTCATTTACTCCATCGGAAACAATATCAAAGCCACAGGAGGCACCACTATTTTTACGCTCGCTTAGTACATATCCGTCATAGTTTCTCTTAATGGCCGTCGCCTGAAATAAGTAAGGTTCTGTTGTATGCCCATTTCTATCAACAAGATGCGCATTAAACATAAATGCGCTGTAATTATACGTGTCATCGAGCATTCCTGTTTCTCCATAGGTCTCAGCCTCAGACCAGAATTTTCGAGGTGCATCAAATCGGATTTGACCAGTAACGACCTCTTCTAGAGTGAATGCATAGCGCTCAAAGCTTTCTATCGACTCCTCTGGCGAAAATAAAGAGGTTGTTGCACCCAACGTCAAAGGGTCAAGCACTACAAAGCCTTTAAAGTCGTTAACAATATCTTCTATTTGACAGTCAAAGCCAAACTCACCGCCAATACGCTGACTATGTAGGTCATCACAACTTGAACCGTTCGCAGAGGCGACGCGTTGGGCAAACGGCACGGGACCAGAATCTCGCGGAGGTCGCAGGCCCACAGCGGTCATTACAAATGATAGGTAGACGTCATCTGCATAAATCACTTCAGAATCACCAGGGTTAGAGCGATATTGCCCTCTGCCCAGGGGTTGTTGCCATACACGCAGACTTGAGCCAATATCTTCTGTCACCATATCATTTTCCGCAGGCACACCACGATAATATTCCAAATTAGGGCGTATTTCATAACGATGGTCCGCAACCCAGCCGCCAACGGGTCGCATGCCTACAATATTTTTGCGCATACTAATTATTTGCCGCCCCCCCTCTTCAGTCTCCCGGCGTACAAAAGTACCATCTTTGTTATATGGGTTTCGGCTCAGCCCAAAACCGAAAACCTCTATGTCGACCTGCTCACCATTATCAAAGACGAGTAGAGGTGTTGCATCATAAACAGATGCTAAGTCATCGTGATGTCTTTTTCCAAGACCAGCATCGCTAATCACATCAAATATGACATAATCATCTGCATAGCGTGGAGCGTCTGTCTGTATGTCTCCAAGCAGCGCTGTATACCCTGTGTATGAACAGGGCAATGCCGCCTGTGTATACAATAGCAATAAAAGATTAACCGACCAAAGTCTATACATATTCATTTCGTTCTCCATTTCATCATTGAAGCGCTCCGATACACCACTGAAAACGGCTCCCACATCTGCAATATTTATTTTGGGCACAAATTATTCTCCCAGCAAGAATCCTTTGATGCACTTTTAGTATGCATTGCATAGAATCACGCCCATTTTTCTTAATTGTATTCACGGTTTTGTATCGCCTCGGGTTTGAGTGTCGACACGTGTGTGCTCATATCGTACAGTTGTCATGAGACCTGTCAAGCAGGTCTGGTTTACCTACAACGCTTCGACGAGATACCCGGTTTTTTTAAGCATGTTTATAAGGCCATCTGGCCCCGCCAAGTGCAGCGCACCAACGGCTATAAAAGCATTGCCTTCGCGAAGAACGTCGGTCAGTTTTGTCATCCATCGCTCATTTCGAATCTGCAACAATGCCTTCTCTGCAGCCATTTTCTTCAAATCTGCCTCTGAAAAACGCCAGAGCGCATCTAAATCTTGTGCAACATAAAGTTCGATCATTTTTTCATATGCATGCTTCGTCTCCTCTTCTTTAAAGAGGGCTTCTTCAAGCATCTTAACCTGTGCATTAATCGGAATCTTCCCGAGAGCCGCGAGTTGCTCCTGAATCGTTTCGAGACCGAAAACTTTAAGTTGATGTTTATGTGCTTCTGTTAAAATATGTTCTTCCACCGAAACCCCTGAAGCGCCCGCTTGTTTTTGAATCAACGGTGCGGTGGCCATAATTGGGTACCAGTTCGATACAAAGGATAATGGCAACCCTGTTTTTTGCAAATAACGATTCTCCCACTCAGGGTATTCGTCTTCCGCCACATGTTTAGATAAGGTTTCAGCCCCTGGCATAACAACATATTTCAGCAGCTCTTTTTGCACCGATGCCATGTCACGCATATCAATTTCGAGCCACAAAGATTGACTCTGCTTAAGTGTCTGTTCCGCTTCTTCCGTCCACACAAGTTTTTCGGCGGGGATAACATGCACAGTTCCAAACAGGTGTGAAGTCTGCCCTTCGGGGGTTGAAATTCGGTACAGCAGGGAAGACGATGCCTTGGTGTCAGCTGCCGTTTTGTGAGCACATGCACTCAATAATAAGCATATGGTAAGGGTCGGTATAAATGATCGACCGACGAAGCGGGCAGCCATGACAAATACCTGATAATAAGAAGATTCTTCTTTGTTAGACTTCATATTGGTCCTCATATCGTGATATCAAAGGTTTATTCAAGTCGAATCGAGTATGCAACGTCAACAACACCAAAAGCTGCCTCAAATTGGCCCCTATCAAACGACACACTTCCTTGGGCGTGGGGGGATGGCTGTCGTTTATGCTGCACATCAAGAAGACGGCACACCGATTGCGATCAAATGGGCCCACCCTGTTGCAGAGGATGATGAGCGCGGACATCAACGGTTGGTTCGTGAGTTTACCTCGCTCAAACGGCTGCAACATCCAAACATCGTTAAAGTATTCGAACTTGGCACCTGGAATGACCGCCCCTATTACACAATGGAACTTGTTGAGGGACACTCACTGGCACACTTCATTGACCGCGTGATGGGCCGCCCTGTTGGTGAACGTTATAATGCTTTGCTGCCGATCTCCACCGAGGCACAAGCACAACTATCTGAACGCAGCCATATTGATAATGTCATTCATTTTTTGAAGCAACTGAGCTCAGCTGTGTCATGTATTCATGAGCACAATATGATTCATCGCGACATCAAACCAGATAATGTATTTATTCGTGAGACCGATGGACATTTAACGTTGATGGACTTTGGCATCATCAAGAGCACGAATCAGCAGCTCACCCAATTTACGCAGGTCAATAACGTGATCGGCACATATAAGTATTTCTCGCCAGAACAGGCCCGAAGTGAGCCGCTCACGACAGCTTCAGACTTATATAATATTGGACTCATTCTTTATGAACTCATGACAGGGCGCTTCCCTTTTCATTCGGATGCCGGAATTGGATACCTTTTTCATCATGCGCGAACGGCGCCAAAACCCGCAACAGGATGGAATAGCGACATCCCTGCTGACCTAAATAAGCTCATCAACACCCTCCTGCAGAAAGATTCTGACGACAGGCCATCGAGCGCGGCTGCCTTACTCGAACATCTAAACAATTTGAGTGAGACGCATCAAACAACCGACGTCTCATCCTTATTCCTTGAAATGACAGGTGAACGTCTTCAGCTCAGGTTGCGCCCGCGTTGGATAAACCACTCTCCCGCCCTCGGCGAACTCGATGCGTTCTTCGAAGAATCCGCTCAAAACAAAAGAGCCATCCTCAGAGGTCAACACGGCTCGGGCAAGGGGCGAATCATCAGGGAATGGCGTAGTCGAAAGTATCTTGGCATGCCGGTTATTAGCTTTGATTGCCGCGGCAGTGGAACGGGCCCGCTTCATACGCTTAATGGCCTGCTTTACCATATCTTCAAACAATGCCCGCCAGCCCACTTGCCAGAACTGAAGAATCTCAGGCGCTGGCTCGCGCCGACACGGCAACACATGATGCGTGCACTCCTCTGTATGAATGCGCTTGAGGACATTCGAGCGGACTTGATTCATCGTGTCACCCATTTCTTGACCGAACTTTTTGAAACAACACAATGTCCATTTATCTTCGAGCATATCGACGATGCAGACCCGATGACGCAACAGTTATTTTATCACTGGATTCGCCAACATAAACCAACTTTCTCCTGGGTTGTGACAACCAAACAGCAGCATTTACCAGAAACGACAGCGACGGTTATCGATGTTCCGGCGATGGACGTTGATGCCATTCGACATCTCATCGCAGACATGTGTCGAGTTGAACTCTTTCATATTGAACGGCACACAGCTGAGGCCGCGCTAGTTGCGAGCCAAGGCGCCCCTGGTTTTGTCAGCACATGTTTATATCAAGCCAATATGAGCGGATTCGTGATGCGGCATGGGCCGCGTTTAACATTTCAGCCCGTCGATACACTGCATGCTCGGGAGCCAGCTTGGTGGCATGCGATGCGCGCTGCCGACGCAAAACAGGTTGAAAGTGTAACCACCTCATCGAAAGAGATACTGCTCACTTTAGCACTATTCGATCGTTCGATCAGTCAACGCATGCTCCTTCAAGTCCTCGAGGCCGTTGACGAAGTGACCCTTGAACAGAGACTACAAATGTTGATAGAAGAGGGTCGCGTCACGGAAGATACCCAAACACAGACATATCGACTGAGTAGCCGGATCTCGAGTAAAGATCTCATTGCGATCTCTGAAACGACGGATGTTGATCGTATCCGCCTCCAAGTCGAACGCGCTATTCGAGCAGACAAATATCTGAGTCGAACCTACCCTGAAACACTTGCGCAACATAAAATCGCACTTGGCCATCAATTGTCCTCAAAAGAACAATTGACACTTGCATTACGGTCTGCCCGATGGGGGCTCCTCACCGACGCAGATAAATGGATTCAAGAAGGCTTGAGCGCTGTCGCGCAAAGTCGAGGTTCAGGCTCGTCGATTACCAATCTCGGCGTGCGCATCAAAGAGCACTTTCAAGCCTTACACATGTTAATCCAGCAATTGAAAAATGCACAAGACTTCGCACCAAATCAAACATCGAATACACTTGATGCCACGGCACATACGTCATTTCTTCAAGCGGCGAGACTCAAACTCGCGAATACTGAAGACCTTCAACATGTTTTACAAGCATCGCCGCGTGTTAAATCATTGATTGGAAACAAGGCATGGAATTATTGGTGCTTCGATAGAGCACACCGCCTCAAACATACGTATATACTCAATCAAGTCACCCAAAAAATGTCTGGCCAAAGTCAACTTCAAAGTTCGTACCACCCCGACCTCGTCAGATTGCGGGGATATCGTATTGGTCAAGGCGCTCCACAAATTTTTCCGGACTTTGATTTACAAGCCTATGTCTACATCGAAGATGCGTGCCATGACCTCATACATTCTATCAATCAGAATTTATTGTCGAATCATATCGATGCAGCGCAACAACAGATCCGATTGGCGCGAGAAGTCTTTGCGGGTGTTGGTGTCCACCGTTTCAAATCTCAACTCACCTTTGTTGAGTATCTAACCACACTTTTTCAATCTGTTTTTGAGGGCCGTGACAGACCCGCGCCGCCCGCGCGCCATGAGGTTCCGACCAATCAAATGGGTATCTACACTGCGTTGCGAGGACTGCATGCCCTGCTCAACGAACATCATGAATCCGCACATGATGCATTCGAGAATGCAATTGATTTATTTCAACAAGGTGAAGCACAAACAGCCCTCTTTGCCACACAGGCACTCGATGCACTCTGCATTCATCGCATCCCACACACAAATGCCCATGCAGACCATTTTTATCTCAATGCCGAAAGTCTGTACCAACCGGCTTGGACACAAGATATCTATAACAGCTATTTAAGATTAACCCATGGAGCAGAGGCGCCGAATGCAGCATTCTTTTGGCCCCTTTTTGAGCGTTTACACGATATACTAAGCCGACAATGGAGACATCAATGACGACATCGAAACGATTTAGAATTCGCAACGTCTCCCCAGCAGATGTTGATGCCCTCTTCACCCTGTCGCACCATCTCGACTCGATCAATTTGCCACATGACCGAGCGCATATTGCAGACATGGTCCAAGCATCGGAACGTGCCTTTGCCAACGCGTCAAACACCCCTGAGGGTCAACAATATATGTTGATCATGGAAGATATCGATACCGACAAGGCGATCGGCACGGGGTTAATTATCGCGCAACATGGTACATTAGATGACCCACACACTTATTTCGATGTTTTGCCTGAAGAGCATTACTCCGTCAGTACGAAGCACTATACATCACACACGACGTTACGATTGGGTGTCAACTTTAATGGCCCAACTGAAATGGGCGGACTCGTTCTTCACCCAGACTATCGAGGCCACGCATTACGTCTTGGCAAGTGCTTAAGCCTGAGTCGCTTCTTGCTTGTCGCAATGCGTCCGGAGCGCTTCCGAGACCGTGTTCTCGCGGAGGTCATGCCGCCGCTCAAAGATGATGGTGGCTCACATTTATGGGATGCGATTGGCGCCAAAGTCACAGGCATGAGTTATCAAGCCGCAGATATTCTTTCTCGGCAGAACACGGAATTTATCCGAAGTCTGTTCCCGCGCGGAAATATATACGCCTCATTTCTTCCTACCACGGCCCAAGAAGTTATTGGAGCCGTTGGCCCTCACGCAGCCGGTGCCGCACGTATTCTGAAGAAGATGGGTCTTCGTAAAATGCCTCGCGTTGACCCGTTTGATGGCGGCCCCCATTTTGAAGGTGAAACACGCCAACTCTTATCGACGACGATGCGGTGCATGGGCCTCCCTCAGATTTCTTCAGCCGACTTGAGCGATCATGGCATTATTGCACAAACATCCCCTAAAGGCGCACCACGTTTCTTTCGCTGTGCCATCGGCGGCTTCGAACCCAGCCCAAACGATGACACCATTCTCATCTCTGAACAAACGCATCAAATACTGAGAACGGATACGACCCTGCCGATTTCAGCGCTGTCAGTTGTCTGAGGTTGAATTCGATTTCTTCGGCATGGTCATCACAGCTGCCCACATGCCAATCTCTAAGAAGATGATCAACAAGCTTGCAACAACAATCTGACTGATGACGTCTGGCGGTGTTAAGACTGCGCCGAGAATTAAACCACCAATAAATAGCAACCCGCGTGACCGCCGAATCGTTTCAGACTCAACAATCTCCGCACGAACCAGCACAAACACAATCATTGGCGTTTGAAAGACGAAGCCAAAGACAAATACAATACGTATCAAAAACTGATAAACTGCATCAACAGATAGTGTCACGGCGATACCCGCCTTTTGCGCATCTCCAACAAAAAAACGAAAGAAAAATTCAAACGCATAGTCGTATGCCAACCAGCCGCCGAGGACAAAGGCGATTGATGATAACCCCACAAATAATGAAGCCTTGCGCTGTTCATTTTGATATAAACCCGGTGCAATGAATCGCCATATTTGCCACATGGTATTCGGCAGGCTCACGACAAACCCAAAGAGGAATGCAGCCTTTAACTTGGTGACAAAGAATTCTGCTGGCCTGAGCATTGCCATATTGACCGGGGCGTCAGGCAACGCAGCTTGGACCGCCTCGACAGGATGCTTCAGAAAAACGATCAAGTCATCCATCATCAATAGTCCGAATAATAGACCTGCACCAACGCCGAGGGACACACGAATCAATGTGTCACGCAGCTCACGTAAATGATCTACAAGTGTGATGTCTTCATCAAACTCAGCTGATGTCATCGATGTTTTCCTGTTCCTGTGACACATCAGCGTCTGCGCCTCTCGGCACACTTTCGTCATTCGGCTCGACTTCAATGATTCTATCTGACATCAATTCTGCTCGAAAACTATCAGCCGTGCGACGCAAATCACCGACCATACGCGCCGTCTTTCGAGCGGCACCCGGCAACTTATCCGGACCGATAAAGATCAGTGCCGCCACACCAATCACAAGTATTTCCCATATGCCAAGGCCAAACATATTTATGTTCTAGACGATTCTACAGGCTTCGCAAGGCCTGCAGGATAGAGTTTCTATGGATATAGCCCTGCCTGGAATCGAATATAAATCATGTTCTCTATGAAATTAAAAAAAGACGCCATCCTCGGCGTCTTTTTTGTTCGCGTGAAGCGTTTAGTTCTTTGCCAAGAAATGCATACGCCCAAGCACTTCAGGGATAAACTCCCGCGCAAATGTTTCTGAATATTGCGGTGAGTACTTCAACAAAGCAGCTAAACCGACAAGAACACCAACTGCATTTTGGATTGGAATGACATTATATATCGAGTCTCTCGGATCACGATTCGGAAGCCCCATCACAACACCAGCTACAAGCTCTTGGAGTTTCTTACCTTGACGTACTGCAAATGATTGTGATTCTTCAGCTTCATCAAAAATGCCTGTAATCCACTGGAATGCCATCATCGCTTTCATCCCACCCTTGCCCGGTATCTGACGGCCGACAAGGTCGAGACCTTGAACCTCATTTGTGCCTTCGTAAATCATGGCGATACGGTTATCACGAAGATATTGGTTAACTGGATACTCTTCAAGATACCCGTTGCCCCCAAAGACTTGAACACACTCTGAAATGCCTTGGAAGGCATACTCTGTAATCCAACCTTTCACGAGCGGTGTACAGAATTGCGCAAAGTATTTTGCGTTATCGTCACCATCATGGGCTTTATCTGCCAAGTTTGCCACATGAAAGACCAACCCTCGAAACGCTTTTAAAAGTGCCTCATTTCGTTTAAGTAAACGCTGAACTGGCGGGTGGTTATCAATCGTCACGCGCGGCGCATCTGGATCTTTCACATTTTCGAGTGCGACACCTTGAACACGCTCAGCCGAATAACGCAACGCATGTTGGTAAGCACCATGAAGCTGACCGAGGGCTTGAACACCAACACCCAATCGTGCTTCAACCATCATTTCAAACATCAAACGCATGCCTTGAAACTCTTGTCCAACAAGATACCCAATACATTCACCCTCATCGCCACCAAATGCCATCGTGCATGTCGGCGAACCATGAATCCCCATTTTGTGCTCAACACCGATGCACTTCACACCATTTTTTGTTCCGTCTTCCAACACGGTCGGCACTGCGAAAAGAGATATACCGCCAGTTCCACTTGGTGAGTTCGGGGTCTTCGCCAGCACCAAATGGACAGTCTCGACACCCTCGTAACCGTGGGCACCAAATGTAATCCAGATCTTTTGGCCATCAACTTGATAATCACCAGAATCTCGCGGTGTCGCC
>JAHDGS010000091.1:0-335 GCA_020627505.1 Myxococcota bacterium | reverse complement strand
CGTTTTGATATCACCAACAGCTGTTCCCGCGTGCGGCTCCGTTAAGCACATTGTGCCCGTCCAACTACCTTCAACAATTCGCTGTGCATACTTCTTACCAAGCCCATCTTGCGCTAAATGACGATAGATGACCCCGCCCGCGGAGCGCGACAGCCCTGGACACATGTTAAACGGGAAATTAGCAGCACAAAACAACTCTCCGAGCGCACTATCGAGAACTTGAGGTACATCCATGCCACCGATATCTTCACCTGCATTCAGGGCCGTTCCGCCCCATGCAATGAATTCCTTGAACAAAGATTCGTAAGGTGCTTGCACGCCCTTTTCAGCGTCAA
>JAHDGS010000090.1 GCA_020627505.1 Myxococcota bacterium | reverse complement strand
ATTCGTGCCCGACATGAAGTCGTAGGTCCTGCATCACCATATCTTCATGATGCTCTTTCTTCTTTTTAGAAAAGATCGAAAAACCAGATGATTCGACATTTCGATAAAATGAATCGGTATTATCTGGTATCACAACAATAAATTTCTGATGATCGTCTTTCATCATGTGATCGAGGCGCTCAAGTAGGCCACCGTAATTGGTCCATTGCTGTAGTTCGCCGCCCATACCTGGCAACATGAATAGAATCGGATATTTTTTGTCCTCATCAGGATCATACCCAGGTGGCAAATAAATTCCTGTCCGAATTGAGTCTCCCCCAAGCGCTGGCGACTCAACAGAGGTCACGAAGAAGCCACCTCGATCTGCCCGCTGTCTTTGTAGATCGGTCGGAATGACTGCTGTCCGACCTGCTTTCGAATAGGCCGTTTTATAATCTCCTGAAGGTAAATGCTGAAACCATTCTCCCCTTGATTCCACAATCGGCGCTGCAACACTGTCTCCAAATGCAACCTCCGCTCGCAGTTGTTTCGCGAAATCGCCAACGTCGCCCTCAAGTGCAATCCCACCAACATCATGTACATCAACACCGATGATGTCGGGCAACTCGGAAATCACAGGGTTATACACAAAACCATTCCAAACTGGTTCTCCGCCATTTTCAGGGACGGCCGGTGCGACAATGATCACATCTTCATCAATACTATTAAGATAGGTGAGCCAGGCTTCAGTTTCAATATCAGCAGGCGGGATCACATACCTTAGCGGGTACGCTTTTGATGCATCATACTGCTTTGGTACGACCACAGCCACTTGTGCATCGTCTTTTGAAATAGATAGTTCGCCCAGTATGAGTGTCGGAGAAGTGCGCGCTGCTAACTTGGCGCCGTCAGATTTTCCGAGTTCAAGTTTGCCAAGTAATTGGTTGTCGATCGCATCAGCCGCATCCGAAAGGGTACTGACTTCGTATCCCCGTCGGTCCGCGGTGAGAACATGGTCCGTCTGTTGCGCAAGTGATTCACTCCAATCAGGCGCCGAAAATCGATTAAGCAGAGACGAAAAGCCAAACCGACTGCGTTGTGTCTCCTCGAAACTATCTTGTGTCGTCAATGATTTTTTCGCATCGAGTCCAAGTTTGAAGAAGTCTGAGTCTTTGTTGCCATGGTAACCAGCTTTGGGTGCACTTTTTGCGTTAAAGTGTGTTTCCAAGAACGGTTGAAATGCATGATGTATATTTTCGGACAAGTCATCTGTAAAATAGTCACCTGCTTCAGCACTCACTTCTGGACAAACGACGATGACATCTTTACTTTCAATTGCCTTATTTTTTTTCTTCGAAAGTTTCTGAACCAATGCATCGACATCACCGTTCTGAAAAAGCGCTTCCGCAGATTCTTGAAGCCCATGTCGGTAGTACACGACTTCATACTTTTTTTTCCGTTTCGGATTAAAGTTGGGCGGCAAAGAGATAAAGAAACGTCCTTCTCCACTCGGTGGGTCCTCAACACGTGCCGCAATCGTCACACGACGTTTGAGTCCTTTCACATGCTTAAGTCTCGCACTAATTTCATCGTCTTGTGGCGCAATTCCATCTGCATCAACCGAGTCGAATCCATCATACACTTCAGCACGAATCGTCCTGAGATTTAAAATCGCATGTTCATTTTCTTTAAAGCGCTTTTTAAGCGTCACGTCTTGGGAGGACGTCACACTTTTATTTTGTTGATTGCCACTTATTTTTGACTGACTCATGACTGTTCCTTTTTCTGCAGGTAACGAATAATTCCATTCTTCTCTTGATATTTTTCACTGACGTAAGACGATTTGAGAAACGTTTCGTCACACGGTCCTTTCTTCTTAAAGTCTCGAGGCCCGACTTTTACGCCTTCCGCTAAAGGCGGAACTTCAATCATCGCCTGCAGACCCGCACCGCGTACGCCGAGTCGCAGTTTTTGCCCCGTCGCTATCCCCCAATCGTTATTTTTTGGAACAAAGAATTCCGCAACATTCGCTTTCACATCTTTTGGAAAAGGGAAAGATGGTAACGATTGATCTTTAATTCTTTTCGCATCGACAGCACATGTCAGCACACATGGTTTTTCTCGGACGGTGTATCGAAGTATCCAGCCATCACCACGCCCTTCGATTTCGAAACGAGGTGCTTTTATCTTGATCGATGGTGGGGCCGCCTTCCATTCAGATTTTTTGATTTCTTCAAGAAGAAGCACATACGTCTCCCCATTGGTGACTGTGATTTTAAACTTTTCTCCAGGTGCAAGCGCACCATCAAATAGCCGCTTGTTTCCGCCATCACGCACGATCACATTCATCAGTCCTTCGTATGTTTTTTGTCGTGCACGGATATTCTCCCATTCACCTTGGCCATACCGATAATCTGCCAAACGATGTTCACCATCACCCGGACCATCTAAAAACACTTTTTCATAGACGGGCTTGCTCCGCCGACTATTCTTAAAGATAGATAGTTTGTAACCAGGTATTTTTTTCATCACCCAATGACCTTGCTATAACCGCTACCGATATATTGCGTCAGCAGTGCTCTCCCGAAACCGTATGCCGATTCACCCATCTGCTTTTTCAGAGCATTCGGATCGATCGGCGCTCGCACAGATATGTGAATGGTCCCATCATCATATGGGTTATTTTGAAACGTGTCTGAGATCGTCACAGGAACAACCACTGCTCCAATACGTTCCGCCATGTGAAACACAGACTGCGATACACGTTTCGACTCACCAAAGACGGAGCCTGTTCCAGATGGGTACATAATCATCTTTGCGCTATCTACATCCATTCCGGCTGCAATATTGTTCATCGTTTCTTGGAACGTGCCTGTCGTGATAATCGGATTTTCTTCAGGCGGCACATCCGCCGTTAAACGGTCGTAAGGGCTGTCTTTCCGAACGAGGTACCGTAGTGAATCTGGTTCGATATCAAGCGCCGATAAGACGGCAAAGCGATCAATCGAAGCCCCGCGATGAGAACACGCGAATATGACCTTTTTGTCTTTTGGAATATGTTCTAAACCATGAACATCAAGGCGAATACCATGATCATCAAAGAATTTATCAGCACCTTCTTTAATATACGCGCCGACTGACTCTTCTTTTCTCAGGTCACGGTGAAAGATGTAATCATCGCTTGCCCATCGGTCATTCCGATGCGTCAAGTCTCGTAAAGGTGCAGACACAGACGAAACCAATCCTTTCCGCATTTTCGCTCGCACGTCTTCCATCAGGCGCATTGCATTAATATGCATGAGTGAAATACGACGATCTGTCCGGGTCGTCCGCGGACCCGCCAGAAAACCCTCTTGTGACAACTTTTTCATTTCCCCAAGTAAGGTCATTATCTGATTAAATTCAGCTTCGAGTCCATGGCCAAAAGATTGCCTGGTC
This sequence comes from Myxococcota bacterium, assembly GCA_020627505.1. Lineage (GTDB taxonomy): Bacteria > Myxococcota > UBA727 > UBA727 > JAHDBA01 > JAHDGS01. Next base: position 7,591 of record JAHDGS010000090.1, on the reverse strand, counting down.
AGCATCAAAAATTCTTGTTGGAGTGCCCCATATCCTTCAACGGTCCACACTAAGCCTTCGAGCTGCTCTGCACGTTCAGACAGTGCCAAAAAGTTTTCTGACTCTTTTTGGGAGAGGACCCCCTGCTCATATTTTTTAAGCTGTAGACGCAAAAAACCTCTGGTTTCTATTCGAAGCTCTCTCAGCTGATCAAGCGCATCCGTCCCAGATAAAGAATACCAGTCAATATCTTGTCCAAGAACCCGTTCAATCATCTCTCCTAATTCTGACGCTTGACCCGTATGCTCATCTTTTGAGATATTTGAAAAGCCAACTGCCGCCTGAGCAGCAGCAAAACGAGCGCGCGGCACCTGACCAGGTGGAACCGAGACATAGCCAAGTCCGAGCTGTTCGACGATAGAAACAGATCGAGGGTTACTCCCCTGTCCACCACAAATGCCGGTTGGTAGCATCCGCCCTTTCTTACCCATTTCCTCTGCAATTTTCATCATACGTGCAACGCCTTTCAATTCGAGAGAAGCGGTAGGATCACGTTCAAGCACATTTTCTGCCATCAGCGTTTTTATATTTTGAGCGGCCACATTCCTGCCAAATGGGGCACCAAGCGTTTGTTGTGTCAGGTCATTTGTTCCATACGAAAAGTAATCTGCATGTTGACCTAGTTCTTCAGCATCTAGCGCTGCACGCGTCGTTTCAATCATCGTTCCGATTTGATATTGAATCGAGACGCCCACTTCTTTCCCGAGCGCCACCAAGTGCGATTCAATTCGTTTCTTTGCTGCCTTGAACTCTTGTCCTGATATGATCATTGGGACTGTAATATGTAAAGGCGCCAAATTCGGATTTTCGTTCTTCGCTTCAACCCAAGCGCGGCCCAATGCACGGACTTGCATTTTTTCGATGTCTGGGCGGGTATACCCAAGACGAACACCACGCAATCCATTGAGAGAGTCTACCTCCATGGCTCCATTAATAAGCTCTAGTACAGCCTCTGGCGTTTTGTTCATCTCTTGAGCAAGTTCTCGAATCTCATCAGCGCCCGCAGGTAGAAACTCGTACAGCGGTGGATCGAGTAATCGCACACAGACTTTCTTCTCCCCGGCTGCCATGAATAAATCCTTGAAGTCACTTTTTTGCATTTCTTCAAGCTCTTGTAATGTCTCGGCACCTTCATCCGCGCCGTACAAAAGAACTTTTCTAAACGCATGTAGACGTTCCTCAAAGAACATGTGCTCAGTTCGCACCAGACCAATGCCTGAAGCACCTGATTCAAATGCACGGATCGCTTCTTCTGGTGTATCGGCGTTGGCATATACTTTAAGCCGGCGATGCTTATCCGCAATCTCTAATAAACGTGCATATGCTTTTGATTCCGAGGCATCTAGTAAAGGCACAGACTCTGCATAGATATTTCCAAGCATGCCATCTAATGTAATGGTATCACCTTCATTCAAAACTGTTCGCCCGATGGTCACACGCTTATCCGCGAGTTGAATTTTAGCACCATCGTCCATCACACATGGAACAGAGGCATTTTGAGCAACCATCGCAGCATGACTTGTTTTTCCGCCACGAATAGAAATCAACCCTGTTGCAGATCGGACAGCATCCACCTCATCTGAGTGTACTTCGTTAACCACAAGAATATATGGTTCGCCGGCTTTCTCGTATTCAAGCGCTTTTTCTTTCGATAAAGCAACCTTACCCACACCACAACCCGGAGAAGCGGGCAATCCCTTTTTGATAACGTCTGCTTTCGAAGCCGGATCAATGACACGGTTTCCAAGTGCATCAATTAGCTCAGCGGGCGTCGCGATGAGTAACTCTTCTTCGGAGATATTGCCAGCATCGAGATCGGCAAGACACATCTCGGCGAGCATAAGCGGTGTTTTTCCTTCCGGGAGTTCAAGTCCCTTTATTTTTAATGGCACTGCAGCAGGTGTTTGTTCGGTGAGTAGCCCCCACTGCTTGATATCAATCCAACGTTGGTCACCTGACTTATGTGTTCCACCAGCGAGCATTTTGTCTGCCTGAATGACATCCACTGCCGAGAATGAAAAACGGGCAATATCATCAGATGACATTGAAAATGTATCAACACCCGTTTTCTGCCCCAATAGTATCGCTTCGTTAGAAGATGCCAATGCACCACGGAACGAAGCCGGGAACGTATTTGCATGTTCGCCTGCAAGATGTTGCGCCACAGAAACAATCTTGCCAACACGTTCCATATCAAGCCGCTTAAATGGGTCATAGTCGAGTGAGCCTGTTGATAATCCAGCAGGGACATATTTATCCGAATCTGCTTCTGACATCGCGAAGGTCGTTTCTGTCATTGTTGTCAGGTTATATTCAAAGAACCCAGCAACTTCTGAAATTTCTGCTGCATCAAGTGCCGAACGGGCAGACTCAATACCTGCTCCCAACACGATTGTTTGGTCAAAGCCATACAAGTCTGCACATGATCGACAAACTTTATCAGCTTCTTTATTCAACTCAGCAATCATTGCTGCGTGTGTCACTGCGGGGATCAGAACCCGAACATCTCCATTCAATTGTGTTTCGGCTTTCGCTTCCCACGCAACCTCAAGCAACCCTCGAAATAAATCCCGCTGCTCAAGTAAAAATGTTGCGCCACGGGTTCCAAGAATTGAATTCCCTGCACTCATATCGCCGACACGTTGCGTGAGGACAGCAAACGGCAAACCAGATTTGTGAGCTAAGTCGTGCTGTTCTGATTCTGTCTGTGGCAAGAATGACGTCAGCAGAGAATCGGCTATCCGCAGTGTTACATCCAGCGGTTCTGCTGCGACATACAACGCTTTCAATGAAGAGGCCAACATCGCTTGAATACGTTTCAAAAGCTGACGACGTGGCTCCGCCTCTGTGTTGAGTAAGTAACTTTGATAAAGTGGAAGGACATCTTTTTGAGATAGGAGCGTATCAAGGTTGACGTTAACCTGCTGTGCCCCAGAAGCTTTGGCCTGATTGACTTGAGCGACGGACGCAACATCGACAACACAGGTCACATTGGCATTTTGCTGCGCGTTTTTGAGCTGCTTCATCGCAGATGTACGCCTTTTATCATGAACCAAAGCTTTAATGTTCGAAGTCTCGACTTCACAAAGACGCCCATCAGTACCGTCCAGGCCAACCCGTTGTCCATCAGGGATACCACCAAGTGCGACTTGATCGACTTGAATCGCTGGGATTCCCATACGTTCAAGAATTTTGAGTTCTTTCTCCGAAGCGTTCTTCGTTAAGATAATACCTGCAGCAGCCACCACATCCTCAATATTTTGATAATTGATCTCATCACATTGCAGGACATATGCCTCTTCTTTTTTAAGCACATTTGAAAGTGCATCCGTATCCCGGACCAAATAACCTGAGGCAATACCTTTGCGGATACCTGAGCCATTGACGAGCTCAGGCAAGTCTGATTTCAGCTGTCCGTCTAAAATATGGATCAGCGCATCATGATCATGATGAGATTCTTTGGCTCCGTCAAATCCTTTTAGATATTTTTCGGGCAGTTCATTTATCGTTCGTTCAACAATCTCGGCATAACTTCCAACATTCTGTTCATCAGATGTATTTGAGAGGGGCTTATTCTGGTGTACATTAGCCACCTTCTTTCCATTATTCAGCTTCATTTTGTTCCCTCAGCTTCTTCAAATAATCCGCTGACAATCTTGCGAACCAGTGATGGGGCGACACGTTCATCAATCATCAAGTCGACCTCCAATTCAAGAGAGCGCGGTAGTTCATTCTTTCTAAAATGCTTAATTGACACGTCAAAAATACGAAAATCAGAGAGATGCGCTTGTAACACCTCTACACAATATGCCTCTCGTTCAGAGCGAGACCCTGTCGCCTCACTAAATAACTGCTTAACCCACGCCGCCAAAACAAACGGTCTTTTCTGGTGATCGCTATCAAGTAGTCTTTCTTTAATCTCTTCTGGCTCATGTGTATCAAGACTGGGCAGCGTCATGTCTGATTCGAGCTCATCATACGCTTCCCACGATATCGCCTTAAGCCCTTCTTCAATCTTGTCTTTATCCATCGCGATGCCATGGCATTCAAGAATATCCATCGCAGGCGGTAGGTTGTCACCGAGCTTGCCCGGTAGCATGACATTGTCATCTTCAAAGCCTACAACTTGACCTGCCTCAACAAACAAGTAACCACTCGATAAGATCGGCCGATTATATGCTATCAATTCATGGTTTGGTAGAAATTTATACTTCTTCCGAAAGTCCATAAATTCAGCATCGCTTAAAATAAAGACTTCCCCATAATCGGTGACGGTAAAGCGATATTTTGTCTTCGCAATATCTTTAAGCTCCCCTTGGAGCCGGGCATTCGTTAGTCGCGTTTTTGACTTGGGAAGTTGTCCACCATCCCGACCCAAATCATAGAACGTTCCATGCAAACGCTTACCTATATTAATGAGGGCAGCATGTGCTCGACGATGGAAGTTAGGTGTCCCATCATACTTCTGCCGCAACACCTCAAACGGTTCCGCGAATCCTTCAGGTAGAATTGGTTCGTCAGGTAATACCGCTGTTTCGATATCGATAGACTGTACAAAAGCATCCATAACATCAGCCCATAAAGGTAGTGGTATCTCCCATTGCGCAGCAACGGGGACATCTCCACCTTCTGTTGTCGAAAAACATATGGTAATGGGACGCTGTCGAATCGAAGCAAATGGTTCGTCGTCCGTTGGACTCGATAGTTTATTGAGCAACTCAGACAAGGCCCCATCGGACAACAAACAATCTCCAGTCAACGGATTGGTGAGATGTCCCTTCAAAGTCTCGATGAAGTCTTCTTTTCCGTCGATCACACCCTGCACGTCGTATTCAAAAAGTTGTCCAAAAGGAACCTCATATGACCAACTTCTGTCCTCTTGAACCCAAGCGCCCGTCACCATATCAAATCTCAAACCCGCCGCGTTGTCATCTGCCTTTTTGTTATCGACATGTTGCTGCTGCGCTTCCAAATGAAGTGGCGGCGTTCTGTCGTGAATGATCGGCTCCAAATCAACGATATTATGCGAATCCATTAAACCTGTCAGAACAGAGCTATATCGCTCATCTTTTGATGATAGCATGTCGAATAAGATCTTTGCTTTGTCAGTTGAAGATGGCGTTCCGACTTTTGTGTACTTCGTCCTTAATACAGAAGCCACGTCTCCCTCTAATATCGGTGCCGATATTGAAAAAACACTATCAACAAAATCAACGACACGTTTCGTTTCTTTGGGTGACATTTGCGCACTCAAGAAACCAATGATGTCTTGTGCCTCAGCACGTCGCCTCATGATCTCTTGACTATTGGTGCGCTCCCACGGTTTGATTTTCTGAGATAGTATTGAAAGCACACCAAGCGCACCAAGGCGCTCAATTTGTTTACGCAATATTTTATTTTCGAACATCTCTTTTGTCAGTTTAGATGTATTTTTTTTATGGCATTGCCCCAAACACACCCGTAAACGAGAAAGTTCACGATCGCACAAGACCATGCGGGTACGAAGCTCGTCAACCTGCTGCAGTTCTTCTGCCGAACCAGCTGCAGCTCTACTATTGATGAAAGTCTTGGGTACAGACGCTATAAACCTGTCGATTTGTTCAGAGGCAACAGGCGTGATTCCATCCTTGAAACGCAATGCCTCTTTTAACAATTTTATATCTATTTTCATCAATCAACCTCTATATTTAGTATAACTTTATCTGTGAAGGTGCGATCCGATCAACAAAAGAGGATTGGTGTCAGTTTTTGAGACGGTATAAAGCGATTATGATCAACAGAAAAACAGACAACCACCCTATATGTAAAAGTGGGATAAGTACGTCATTTAACCGATGACATCTACATCGACTTCAGTACTTTGTTAATATGGGGAAGATATCGATCAAAAATACAGGCAAAACGCCTCGTCAAACACAGCAACAGAACGATTTGCTATTAGAACAAAACCATGACCATTTCTGCCCCGTCACGAAGTCAGCACCTCTGAACCAGCGTGTCAACCGACGGCGCATTGCCGGTGCACAGCTCAAAGGACTTGTCACACAATGCGAACCCTACATTCACCCACGTTTCATTGCACATAACGAATTATTAATCTCGCTTTTGTCTTTGGAGAAACAAGGAGCGAATATTGAGACGATTGGGTTTAGTTCCGCGGGGCGTCCAATACATGACATCACAATCGGAGAAGGGCCAAAAACGATTGCAGTTGTGACTGGCGCTCATGCTGATGAGCCGACTGGTACACAAACAATTTTGAGTCTAAGTCAGTTCCTCCTGAATTCTCCCGAGGGACAAGCACTTCAAACAGCATTTACCTTTAAGTTTATTCCCATGGCAAACCCAGATGGAACAACGGATAACCAAGCCTGGTTCGAAGATGCTGAAGCAGGTCTGAGACCATTTGAACATTTTACTCGCGTCAAACGAGCAAAGCCGGGAGAAGATGTTGAGTTTGCTTATCGCCTTGATGGTGGCAACACGGCAGAGAACGAAGTCTTACATCAATGGTTCCAAAAGCTTGGCTCGATCGAGCATTATGTCAGTCTACATTCCATGGTCGTGGGTGGTGGAACACTATTTTTGTCCCATCAATCAGAAACAACGCCTGTGCCAGAGCGAATTCAGGTTTTATTGCGCTCTGTTGAAGATCAAAAGATGGCGTTATCACAACGTGATAGATGCGGGCAAAAAGGGTTTAGGCTCTTGCAACCTGGTCTACAAACGGCACCAACCAAAGCAGCGATGGCCTCTTTCTTCGAACAAACTGGTCGCTTAGAAGTTGCAGAAGCCTTCGGTCATAGCTCCATGGAAATGGCGACATACTTTGGTGATGCGAAAACAGCGATCGTGACCGAAATTCCGCTATGCTACTGCCCCGCCTTATCCGACACGACACCACTCAATATTTCTCGCAAAGAACTTGAGATCAATTTCGCTCACCGGCTTATTGAAAGTGCAGAACGGCTCCATTCAAGTGTTTCGACAGAGGTCCAACCATACTTAACCCCATTCTTAAGCCATATTACAGGTTACGCCGATACCCTTAAACATGATACAGCGCGGTATCCTGATACACTTGCGACCGTCGGCGATCGTTCTGATCATGATATGCAACTTTTACGGCGACAAATTACTGTGCTCAGAAAGTTGCTTAAACAACACCGTGACGATCTTGATGACCGTGACATCAACCAACTTCAATCGATGCTTCAAGATGATGAAGCACAATTTCTCACACAATTTGAACCAACATACCCATCTATATCAGAACAAATTCGAAAACAACTTGCAGCGATTTTGTGCGGCATTTTTTAGCGTAAAGTATATGAAGGAGGATATATGCGTAAGACAAATATGAAACAGGTACAAACCATCCGAAATCAGTTTCTTCAAAAGGGAGAGGCTATCGATTCAGATGATGCATATCAAGCACTTCAGAAAATGTCAGCTATCAAGGATGATCTCGAAGATGGAAACATCAAATACCCTCAGCATGATGCCGATCTTATTGAAGACACATTTGAACTTGTTGCTCAAACCAATCTTA
>JAHDGS010000089.1 GCA_020627505.1 Myxococcota bacterium | reverse complement strand
ACAATATACACCTGACTCAGAGTTGAAGCATGTGCCATCACCATCCGAATTTTCATCTTTTCCGGCGACACCAACCGACGCATAGTTACTTGAAGAGCATGTTCCGGAAGCCTCACAGCTGTTATCCTGAATCACTTCATCTTTAATACCATCACCATTTTGATCTTGTTTACCGGTATCTGTCACACCGTCGCCGTCCGCATCGGCATCCCATTCATCGTTAATACCATCACCATCAGCGTCAGTACCATTATCCGCGACACCGTCATTATTTAGATCGGCATCTGCGTAGTTCGGAATACTGTCGTTGTCATTATCATTCGGGTTCGTCACAGGCGTACCAGGGCCATCACCTTCGCCATCTTGTTCACCAACATCATATTCCCCTGGCCCGTCATCTTTGCAGGCAACAATACCCAAAACCAACGAGTGCAAAGCGAGGGAGCATAAAACAAAATGACGCATGACGCCTCCAATAGTACGAGATAACTAATTTATTGTGCCAAAGCCCTGCAAAATCGCAAATACGTCAAATGGACTGTATGATTGTGACACACATCATAAAATTGCCTAATTCGGCAGAAAATGCGCTCTGCACACAAAAGCGCACTTCTGACGACAAGTATCATATGAAGGTATTAATTAGGAAGGACACATGAAGAAAATATTCTATTTACCCCTCTTTGTATTAATGGGTGCGTTTGGCAATTGTAATACGAATGAACCAAAAAGCTGCATCGCAGCTGAAAAAATCTATGATGGTGAAATCGTTCGGCTAGACATCCAAACAACACAGCAACATTTGGGTGGATGTACGACAAACCAAGAACATCATCTGTTTTATTTCGCAGAAGAGTCAGGCCAACTCAATTACAACGTTTTAAATGGCAATCTGAACAATTTGCAGCTTGGTATCTCAAGTGATTGCCAAGATTCATCTTCATGGAGCTGTCGACAGCTACAATCAACTGGTTCGATCGACGTCACTGCCGGTGAAACGATTTTTATCTCTATCGGTACGGTCAACGTAAAGCGTGAGGCTGTTAATATTGAATTTATTTTTGAACCTAATGCTACATCCTGTGGAGATAGCATCATAGATGAAGACGAAGAATGCGAACCTGGCGACGAATGGCATTCATTCTGTAACTTAGACACGTGTCAATGGGACCGAGCTTCATATACGCATGCGTCATGTGAGTCACCTCGTGCAATGACATATGACTCGGATCAAGATATCTATCTCGCAAACTTTTTAAGTGACACGTTCGATCCGCCGCCATTCTTATCTGAAGACTTCTCATTTACATGTAGTCAGAACGGCTTGCCGGCATTGTTTTATACCTTCCAAACACCAGCATATGAGCACATTGCATACTTTAATCTCGACGATGAAGCAGGAGCAGGCACCTTTGCAATCTTTGAAGGAGATGCAACATGCGGAGAAGAATTTGCTTGCCATTCATTGGACCCAACATTTAACAATAACTATGTGACAACCGAGCTGAAGCCGAACACGACCTATACGATTGCTGTTGAGTATGATTCTTCTGTTGAGCTTACAATGAGAGAACTCGTACAAAACAACACTTGCGAAGAGGCGATTGAGATAGATGTACCTACGGCTGGTGCATTTGAGCGAGAAGTCATCGCAGAAATTAAAGCAGGTACAAACGACTTCCGAATAGGCAGTAACAGCTGCTACTATTTTGATGAATCAAATTACGATAGCCATTGGAATGTTTATAATAACACCGACATGTTCTACAAGTTCACAGCACCTTATGATGGTATTGTATCGCTCGAAACCAGCCTAGCGTATGATGGATTTAATGGATTCGGGGCATTCTTAGCTGTGGGTGATTGTGCTGGTGGACTATACCCACTGGGGTTGGACACACCTTGGCAGTGTATCCCTGATGATGTCGAGGTTCAAGCAGGACGCACATATTATGTTATTTTTGATGGGATTGTTGTTGAAGAATATGGCACAGAAGCTTCTCTTCGTCTTGAGATGACGCCGCTTTAATATTGCCACATATCAAAATACTGATTAAAGAGGTGTCATGACGACACCTCTTTTTTTAAAAGCACTTGCCAAAGAGCAGACCCCTCGCCCACCCATTTGGTTTATGCGTCAAGCGGGTCGGTTTCTTCCTGAATATCGTGCAATACGTGAAAAGCATACTTTCAATGAAGTCATGATGACGCCTGCACTGTCGGCAGAGGTGACGCTGCAGCCCATACGTCGATTTGGTTTTGATGCGTCTATCTTATTTTCAGATATTCTCGTTGTTCCAATGGCAATGGGACAAAAACTTGAATTTGGGACTGGACACGGCCCAATGTTATCGCCACCGATTGAAACAATGCATGATGTCGAACGTCTCAAAGAAATCGACGCGAAGACAGATATCAACTTCGGCATGGAAGCCGTTCAACGAATCTGCGAAGGATTTGTCAAAGAAGGCCTCGGCCCAGAAAATGATGGCAACATCCCTTTGATTGGTTTCGCAGGAGCGCCTTTCACCGTCGCGTGTTATATGATCGAAGGTCAAGGCTCAAAAAACTGGCTTAAAGTCAAAACGATGATGCGCAACAAACCAGAGGTGTTCGCAGCGCTGCTGACGAAGTTAGAGCGCGCGACTGCAGATTACCTAGATGCTCAGGTCGACGCCGGTTGCCGAGCGATACAGCTCTTTGATTCATGGGCAGGTACATTGACCAGAAGCGAGCTTCAAGACATTGCTGTGGCTTCTGCAAATCGTGTTTTCACTCGACTGCGAAACAAGGCAACACCGCGAATCTATTTTGCAAAAGGCGTCGGCAGCAACCTCGACTGCGTTCTTGGTTGCGATGCCAATGCCTATGGTATCGACTGGCAAACCGAGCTTTCATATGCTCAGAAAACACTGTCAGGCAAAGCATTGCAAGGCAACCTTGACCCAGCCTACTTGTTCTCTGACCAGTCGGCATTATTGAAACAAGTTGAAGCGATAAAACAACAAGGTATGAAACAGCCTGGTTACATTTTTAATCTAGGGCATGGTATCTTACCAAAGACACCTATCGAGAATGTCACAGCTGTCGTAAAAGCCATTCAACAAATAGGTTAAGCTTATGACACGATCAATATCTGATGACGCACTCGACTCATATCGACGCCTCGTTGAACAGCCTTCTCATACATACGCCCCAGCCGATGTCGAAGATGCGTTTGCAATTTATGATGCACTGATGAAAGACTGCGGCTTATCGACTCACCCATTTCCATCAGCAGACGCGCGTTTCGCCAATCATCGATTGTATTTATCTCCAGCAGCGTCAAAAGAAAACCTTGGCACCTGTCTCGTTGGCCATATTGACACTGTCTTCCCTCGCGACACCGGTTTTCTCCATTTCAAGAAAGATGGACAAAAAGTCTATGGCCCTGGTGTTTTGGACATGAAAGGTGGACTTATCGTCATCGCAGAAGCGCTCAAACAGGTCGGCGCCGATAGGCTTACCCAAACACCAATATCGGTATTGGTTGTCAGTGAAGAAGAAGTTGGCTCTCCCGATTCAAGCCGTCTCTACAAACAGCATGCCCCACACATGGAGGAAGCACTTGTATTCGAAGGCGGCAGACAGAACAATGATGTCGTCACAAAGCGAAAAGGCGCCATCAACATCAAACTTTCGATTCAAGGCGAGGCAGCACATGCCGGCAACTGCTATCAAGAAGGTCAAAGTGCCCTGCTCGCTGGTGCACTTCTTGTCCCCGACATCGAAGCACAAACGAAGCTTGATAAAGGAACGACCATCAACGTCGGCATTCTAAACGCTGGGACGGCAAAGAATGTTGTACCAGAGCACGCGTCAATGTTGATTGACTGTCGATTCGAACAAAATGAAGAACGCGAACGTGTTTTAGCCTATTTTTCAGATGGGCTAAAGGCACACTTCAAAACAATGCAAAGAGGACGACCTCGAATCGAGCGTTGTCTGCTTTCAATCGAAGTGCTCTCAGAGCGACCTGTTCTTGATGAAACCGATGCATCTCGTTCACTTGCCATGACTTATCTCGACATCCAAAAGCAGCTTGGTTTAAACGGCATCATCGCGCCGCTTCAGGGTGGTGGTTCAGACGCAAATCTCGTTGCAGCTTATGGTGTACCGACGATCGATGGCTTAGGTCCCTTCGGCACCGGATTTCACTCATCAAATGAATGGGCCGATCTTGATAATATGGCAATTAAAATCGAGGCGCTTAAAATGTTCTTAGAACACAGATTGAAAAACGCATAAACAGGAGAGGCAGACATGATGATTATACCGAATATTGCTGTGACAGATATGAAAACGTCTGTTGACTTTTATATGAATGTCTTTGGCTTCACGTATGAATTCGGCCTACTCGACAATCACGACATGGTCCCAGTCGAACAAGTCGCTAACAGCATTTTCACGTTACTTAAACATGGTGATTCTGAACTTATGCTTCAAACACGCCAGAATCTTAGCGACGAATTACCGAACCTCGACTTCAAGATGACCACACAGTCATGGGGAACAATTTATTTTAGGAATGGAGATGTTGATGCCGTACATCAACGCGCCCTTGCTGGCGATTTCGACATTCTCAAGTCGCCATTTAAACAGTGGTATGGGATGTATGAGATTTATTTAAAGGACCCAGACGGGCATATTATATGTGTCGGCGAGCGGAGTGGTGACACCCCTTAACCTATTGTTATTGCTTTTCTTCGCCACCCCGGAGTGAACTCCGAGGTGACTCCGAGTCAAATAGACAACCCTCAATTGTAAACGCGTTCATTTTCACTCAATCCCTCTTCCCTAAAGCGATGTAATATGTATACTTACATCGCCCCGCATTTTAAAAATGCGTCACGGCTCAGGAATGCTTATGACCAACCTCAATCCAGTTGATGCGACGAACGACCAACAGGCCGATGATATCGATAACTATGTCAGTGCGGATTATGAGCATGGTTTTGTCACGAATATTGAAACCGAATACGCCCCACCGGGTCTCAATGAAGATATTGTTCACTTTATTTCAAATAAAAAGAATGAACCCGAATGGATGCTCGAGTATCGCCTCAAGGCTTTTCGCTATTGGCAAACACTGAAAGAACCGACTTGGGCACACGTGTCCTACCCACCGATCGACTATCAGGCTATCTGCTATTATGCAGCGCCAAAGTCGATGGAAGATAAGCCAAAAAGTCTTGATGAGGTCGACCCAGAACTCCTAAAAACGTACGAGAAACTCGGTATCCCGCTACATGAACGTGCGGCACTTGCTGGCGTTGCGGTCGATGCCGTCTTTGACTCTGTATCTGTTGCGACGACTTTTAGAGATACACTCGAAAAAGCTGGCGTCATCTTTATGCCCATCTCTGAGGCGATACAAAAGCACCCTGAACTCATTCAGAAACACTTGGGTTCAGTCGTTCCGCACACTGATAATTTCTATGCAGCGTTGAATGCTGCGGTTTTTTCAGATGGTTCTTTTTGCTACATCCCAAAAGGCACACGATGCCCAATGGAGCTGTCAACATACTTTAGAATCAATGCGCTCAACACAGGACAATTTGAAAGAACGTTGATTGTCGCCGAAGAAGGTGCATATGTTTCATATCTCGAAGGCTGTACAGCACCTATGCGAGATGAAAACCAACTGCATGCAGCCGTTGTAGAGCTTGTCGCGGAACAAGATGCTGAGATTAAATACTCGACTGTACAGAATTGGTACCCGGGTGATGACAATGGCAAAGGTGGCATCTATAACTTCGTCACGAAGCGTGGCATTTGTCGTGGCGCGCGTGCGAAGATTTCATGGACCCAAGTCGAAACTGGCTCGGCAATCACTTGGAAATATCCATCCGTCGTTTTGCAAGGCGATAATTCGGTTGGCGAGTTTTACTCTGTTGCTGTGACAAGCAAAAAACAGCAAGCCGACACAGGTACAAAGATGATTCACCTTGGCAAAAATACGAAGAGCACAATCATCTCAAAAGGCATCTCCGCGAAACATGGGCAGCAAAGCTATCGCGGCCAGGTGTTGATACAGCCAAAAGCAGATGGCGCACGCAACTTTACCCAATGTGACTCTCTGCTCATTGGTGGCGACTGCGGCGCGCATACATTCCCATATATTGATGTCAAAAATCAATCTGCACGTGTCGAGCATGAGGCATCGACATCAAAGGTGAACGAAGAACAAATATTCTATTGCCAACAGCGAGGACTCAAAGAGGAAGACGCCGTCAATCTGATTGTAAATGGTTTCTGCAAAGATGTCTTTCGGCAACTCCCAATGGAGTTTGCCGTCGAAGCACAGGCACTATTAAATGTCTCACTTGAAGGCGCAGTTGGGTAAGAGGTCCTATGTTAGAAATTAAAGATGCCGTTATTTCTGTTGAAGATACCCCAATCATTAAAGGGCTAAACTTATCTATTCCTGCAGGTGAAGTGCATGCACTCATGGGTCCAAATGGCGCGGGCAAAAGTACGTTGAGTAAATTTATTGCGGGTCATGAAGATTATACACTTGAAAGTGGGACAATCTCTTTTAATGGTGAAGATCTCTCGGACATGGATATTCACGAACGTGCAGCTGCGGGGCTTTTTCTAGGGTTTCAATACCCTGTCGAAATCCCGGGTGTTGCCAACCACTACTTTCTCAAGACAGCCATCAACGCGCAGCGAAAAGAACGTGGCGAAGAAGAGCTTGATACAGCTGCATTTCTCAAAGAACTCAAGAAAGAAATGAGCGAACTCAAAATGGACCCCCAGTTTAAGTCGCGCCCTGTGAATGTTGGTTTTTCTGGCGGCGAGAAAAAACGCAATGAGATTTTACAACTCGCGCTCTTGAAACCCAAAATGGCAATCTTGGATGAAAGTGACTCAGGGCTCGATATCGATGCGCTTCAAGTCGTTGCCGAAGGCGTTAATCGTTTGCGCAATCAAGAGAGATCATTCTTACTTATCACTCACTATCAACGCTTATTGAATCACATTAAACCTGACGTTGTTCATATCTTTGCTGATGGCGTCATCGTCAAAAGCGGTGGCTTTGAACTTGCACAGCAGCTTGAAGCAGAAGGCTACAAAGCGTTCGCATAAGGTGGGTTAGATGCAAAAACAAACGACCTTCAACTTTGAACTATGGCGAAATAACGACAAGCGTCGCTGGTCTCGCTTGACAAACATTGAGTCGACACATGTGATAGCGCTTCCCACTAAAAAGATTGGGGCCCAAACCTCGTCAGACTTTTGCGAAACCAATGACTTTATTGAAGCACACGTCCCACATTTAGCGAAACAATTAAATCACATCAACCCGTCGATCGACACACTCTCCATCACAGAATCGAACCCACTGATTTTAGATTGGCGCAACAAACAAGCCTCCCAAAAAAGTGCGGGTCAACGTCTTTATATTGAAGCACAAAACGGTGGTGTGTGTGATTTGATTGAGTTAATGCCCGCACATCTTGTCTCTCCAACGTACCGTGCGCACGAGATTCATGTTCGCTCGGGCACAACACTCAGACATTGGCTGCTCGAAGTGCCAAACGATATCACCCAAACAAACGATACAACACCTTGTGGCGCCCTCTCCTTTCGTAGGACGCTGGTTGAACGTAACGCGACGATCGAGCGGCACTATCTTGGCCTCGGACACTTCTCAAAAAATATTGACCATACAGTTCTAACGGGGGAACGTGCGCATGCTTCTGTGAAAGGTCTGTTTTTGCCAAATCGATCGGGTGCCGAATGGGATATTCATGCACATGTCATTCATGATGCACCACAAACAACCAGTGATAATGATTTTCGCGGCCTGGCTTCAGATGGCGGCGTTGGCATTTGGAATAGTATCGTGACAATCAATAAGGGCGCCGACGGTTCCGATTCAAAGCAGCTCAATCATAATATCATACTTGGGCAAAAAAGTCAGATACACACCAAGCCGGAGTTGATTATCTTTACAGACGATGTGACAGCGAGCCATGGGTGCACATGTGGTGCACTTGATGAAGATGCACTCTTTTATCTGCGAACACGCGGGCTTTCAAAAGAACAAGCAGAGTTATTGCTCATCGAAGCATTTCTCGCAGAGACGACTCCACCTCAGCCAAAGAGTCTCGATATCGATATTCAGGCTATTGTTCGGCAACATCGACTAGAACACAAAACCATCGGAGCTGGCGCTTAATGTCTGCCTTCAGCGACAGTCAACTTCGAGAGATTCGTGCCGATTTTCCGGCCCTTCACCAAGATGTGAATGGCACCCCATTGGTTTATCTCGATAACGCAGCTTCTTCGTTAACGCCGCAGCCGGTCATCCATGCCATCACATCATTCTACGCAAAAGATCGTGCGAATGTTCACCGAGGTGTTCATACGTTGTCTCAACGCGCTTCAACACGTTACGAGGCCGTACGGGAAAAGCTGCATCAATTTCTAGGCGCTGATGATGATACAGAGATCATCTTCACCTCTGGGACAACCATAGGTTTCAACATGCTGGCGCATGGCGTCACCGCCGCTTTCCGAAAGCAGCTCGAACAACCCGATGCCGTTCCCCAGGTGATGCTCAGCGAGCTTGAACATCATGCGAATATTGTTCCATGGCATATGATGTACGATTTAGCTGCGCAGTGCACCAAGAACCCATTCTTGCGTTATTTCGAATTTGATCAATCGCGAGGCTTGCTCAATCATCCAGATAAAAACGGCTGTGATATTTTGAGTCTCACCGCCCTCTCAAATGCGACCGGTGTTATCGTGGATACCAATGCTGTCGTCGAGTTATTCAACACGCCGCCGCAATTCATTCTCATCGATGGCGCACAAGATGTCGTGCACCGCCACCGACCGCTTGATGCACTTATTTTTGATGCTTACGTATTCTCAGGACACAAAATGTGTGGTCCGACCGGCAGCGGCGCAATCGCGATAAAAAAATACCTACTCGACCAGCTCTCGCCGCTGATTGGCGGTGGCGATATGATACAGTCTGTCAGCTGGCACCAGACAACCTTTCAAAAAGGTGTCCACAAACTTGAGGCTGGCACTCCATCGATTGCATCCGTCATTGGCCTTGGTGCCGCTGTCGACTATTTGAGCGATCTTGATGTCCATGCATGCCATGCGCATGAACACGCATTGATGACCTATGCAGAAGAGCAGCTCTCACGTATTGACGGATGTCGCATCATCGCACCAGGACTCGAAAAAGCCGGGGCCCTCTCATTCGTGGTCGATGGCACCCATCCACACGATGTGGGTACATTACTCGATGAACAGGGTGTTGCAGTGCGCACAGGTCAACACTGTACGGAGCCGCTGATGAATAAGCTGGGCGTCCCCGGTACCGTCAGGGCATCATTCATGTTCTACAATACACCAGAAGAAGTTGATCGTTTGGTGAACGCAACCACACAAGCAGTGGCCCTATTAAGATAGGTTGAGGTGAATCATGAGAAGTTTAACAGTCATGAACCGGCGAGAAGAAATCCTCAGCGGACCAACAACACATGGAACCGATCCAAATCCCTATGTGTTGCCCGAAGGTGAAGATCTCAAAGCGGTGACAGAACGCGCTGTTGTCGATGCCATCAGAACCGTTTTTGACCCGGAGCTCCCTGTCAATGTCTTCGACCTCGGCCTGATTTATCGTCTTCACCTGTCGGGAAAAACCAATGACAATACGTTTGCTATTGAGATCGAAATGACCCTGACAGCACCAAACTGTCCTGTGGCTCAAGTGTTACCTGAAAACATTGTCGCAGCCGTATCAGCTTTACCTGCTGTACATGCTTGTTCTTATATCATTACATTTGATCCGCCATGGAATCCGGGTATGATGTCAGAAGTGGCTCGGCTTGAGCTCAATCTAGACTAGTGTGGTTCAATGGCAGATTTACTTTCTATCGGCAAAAAGAAAAAGCGAGCAGGCCATGCGCTATCCGAAGAGGTACAGGCCAACGCAGAACAACTTGTGTTCACAAACCTGGCCCGCCAAAAAGTCATTGCCATGTTTAATGACGCTTCTTTGAATGAAATCGGAACAGAAACCGATGTCTTCTTTCGGATCGCGATACGCGCTGGTGGCTGTTCTGGTCTCGAATACGACTTTTCGTTCACAAGAACCCCTGTTTCAGGTGACACGATATATTTTGAGGGCAAACAACCACATATTGCCGTCGACCCAAAATCTCTTTCTTTATTAAAAGGTTCTATACTTGATGTCGTCACGGGTCAGGCCAGCGAACGCCTTGTCGTTATCAACCCAAAAGCAAAAACGGCATGCTCATGTGGCGCAAGTTTTAGTTTAAACTAACCCACTTGAATTTGCGGCCATTTTACATATCCTTATCCAGAGGATCTTTATGATTAACTATAAAATATTTCTTTGCTCTGCCCTTTTTGGCGTATTTTCTTTTCAATTGACAGCTACGGAGCTCCCACCCGAGGCGCAGAATGAAGAAGACAGCTCGTCATCGGAGGAAAATGAGGAACTAGATGATATTTTACTGATTGAGCCTTCGGAAGACCCGGATGCAATCAGCGATGACGATGATGACCCTTCGACAGGCTCAGGAACCGATGACGATGATGACGACCCTTCAACAGGCTCAGAGGCCGATGACGATGATGATGACCCTTCGACAGGTTCAGAGGCAGATGACGATGATGATGACCCTTCGACAGACTCAGGGACCGGGACCGATAGCGACCAAGATCTTCAAGCTTCTCCTGGTGAAATTGAGCCGCCTACAGTTGCAAATTTTAATGAAGAACAAGCAGATGCCTATATTTTAGGCGGAAAATTCAATGAAGGGTGCACTTCAAGCACGAACTCAACGATGGCTCTCCTCATGTCGCCTCTTATTTGGCTTCTGAGACGCAGAAGATTATAGAGCTGACCTAAGACCACCTCTAACCTAAGAACGCACTCTATAATTGATTTTTTAGCCTGTTCGGGTCAACATATGCCAGAGTGAGTGAGCTGAAGACTATCGCGAAAAGTATGATTGGCTTTTTAAACAAAAAGCCATGGATGACCTATATCATCCTGTTACTCACCCTACTCGCCCATCAACATGCAGAGCATCTCGCCTCACC
>JAHDGS010000088.1 GCA_020627505.1 Myxococcota bacterium | reverse complement strand
CGTTTCCATTTGTTCTTCCTTTTGAATGTGTCGGGTTCAAAAGGGGGCTACTACAGCCAAGGACAACAATATAAAACTGAGAAACCATCTCGAGAGAAGCGAAAAGAAAAAAGTCGTGCTAGAGCGGTTTTGAGAAGAACCGGCCTTGAAAGAAAGATGTTAAGGCAAATTAGTAAAGGTCAGTTTTCAGGAGAAGTCGAAAGTTCATTTGGTTCAACCTTATTACACAAGGCATTGGGTTTACTAACGCCTTATCCAGATCTGGTTGGCAATAGTGACCTGGAGCACTATGAAGATGCTCTTGTTGAGTTATTACAAGAACGAAACCCAGAACTGTCTGATATCTCAGTATATCATTATTCAGAATGGAAAGAAGGTCCTGTAGAGTCTGGCCGTGAAACTTGGGAATATCTTGGGCTTAGGTATTCAGTCTCAAAAGAAACAATCAATGAGGCGAGTCAAGAAGACTAAGATTTTTTCAAGTTCGTGTTGAAATATAGTTCAGTGCACTGTCGCGTCTTGGAGTTGCATATTGTGGCGGACTTTCACAAGGCTTAAATCTTTAAAGATGGTCGCGGAGACTTTGCGGCCTGTTTCGGGTAAATCGAGTCCAACTTCATTCCACGTTGGTATAAACAAAATCGGTTCAGCACCACCATTATAACCAATTTGAACCAGCACACCGGACTCCACGAAGTAACCTTCCCCAAAATCAAGTCGTTGTTGTGTTGTATAAAACCCCTCAGCGGGGAGTGGAACAAGCGCATCATCAATCTGACTCACATCGTCTAACACATGTCCTTTTTGAGAAAAGAAAGCTTTATTCTTAATCCATTGCTGTGGCATGTAGAGGCCAGGACCAGGGTCGCCATGATTATGAAAATAAACCAATCGGTCTTCTGGAATGCCAGCGATTGATTGTGATGTCTTATATAGGCCACATGGGGGTAAGTTTGAATCAGTCATGATGTATTATTAACCACGATATCTTCCGCGACAATCACCAGCAGAATTTACTTATCAATTCTGCCAAAAGATGCGATGTTAGTCATGATCAAAGGAGCCAACATGGGATTTCAATGGAGTCAACTCAGCGAAGATGGGCAAAAAGTTGTCCTGCACAAATTCGAAGGTGATTTTGATTTACCAAAATGGTCTTCAGAGCAGATCGCGAGCCGTTCGAAAGAACAAGTATCTATTCTTGTCCTCGATGTCGAAACGACCGGTCTCGACCCAAGTCGCGATCAAGTGATCGAAGTTGCCATTCAAGAGTTTATTTATGATGAACAGAATCATCAACCGATTGCACTCGGTGATATGTACCAAGGCTTTCAAGATCCAGGTTTCGCCTTGTCCGCAGAAATCAAAGAGTTGACTGGCATAACCGATGATGATGTTCGCGGACAGCATCTTGATTTTCCAAGCATGCAAAGGCTCTTCGATCGCGCACATCTTGTCATTGCCCATAATGCTGGCTTTGATCGGCCTTATCTTGAGCGACTGATGCGCGGTCAGTATAAAGATATGCATTGGGGTTGCAGCGTTTCACAGATTCCATGGCGAAGGATGGGCTATCCGATCGCGAAATTAGAAGTGTTGATGGCATTCCACGGTTTTTTTGTCGACGCACATCGCGCGATTCATGATGTGAATGCCCTCACACGCATCCTTTTGACCAAAAAAGATGGTGAGTATAAATATCTAAAATCTTTATATGAACGTGCGTTTTCACCTGCTCATCACATTCAAGCTTTTGGTTCTCCATTTGAAAAGAAAGATCTGTTGAAAAAACGAGGTTATCGATGGAATGCTGCTCAGAAGGTCTGGCACAAGACATTAGATGCATCACAACTTGAAGATGAGCAGGCTTATTTGGCAGCAGATATTTATGGCGGCCAAAGTCAGGCACGTATTCAAACCATCGAAGCATTCGACCGCTTTAAAAAACGGGTTTGATGGTGAACTATTTCTATTATAGTGGCACGGGCAATCGTTTTATATTGATTGAACAGACAAATCAGTTTGATGAACTGCACAGTCATGCCCAACGACTGTGTGAAAACATGACACCAGCTGCTGATGGTATTTTGGTACTCAACCAAACTCAACAACAATATCAACTCGATATTATAAACGCGGATGGTTCGATCGCAGATATGTGTGGTAATGGTCTTCGTTGTGCCATGGCGCATATTCATAAAACAACAGGAGATACACAGGTTGTTGTTCATACACGATCGGGACCGATTCAATGTCGCCAGTCACAAGAGCGTGCAGAAATTCAACTCATTGTCTCACATCAATATCAACCAGATGAAGCCGTTAGTCGTTATTTGGCCCGGTCAGAATTATCGCTATGCAAGACAATATCGGAAGTCCGCATCGGTAACCGTCATTTGATCGCTTTACTCGAAAAGGAGCCTAATAACGATATATGGGTTAGGCTCGGGGGAAGTCTACAACATCAGTCTTTTTATCCTGATGGCATCAATGTCACAGCACTTTGGCCAGAAGCTGAAGAGCAATATGGTATCAAAACCTATGAGCGTGGTGTCGGGCCGACGGGTGCCTGCGGAAGTGCAACATGCTCAGCCGCTGCCGTATTAAAACAGCATAATAAGAACAAAAATGCTCAATATAATTTTAGGGCGCCGGGCGGTTTGCTGGCTGTTCGGTGTGATACGCCAGGTCAATACTGGCTTTCAGGTGATGTTAAACTGATTGAAACAGGTGAGTTTGAAATTTGATCCCTCACTAGGACTTCACTTACACTATTAAACATTGAGGTTTAGGTGAGTAACAAGATCGTCGTCAATATATCTTCTTTTGAAGTGCGCTCAGCCGTATTTGAGGCAAATCAATTGACTGACATTCATCTTGAACGCGTCCAAGATCGCGGTCTCGTTGGTAATATTTACTTAGGTGAAGTTCAACGCGTCCTGCCGGGTATGCAAGCAGCCTTTGTCGAAATTGGCACCGATAAAGCAGCGTTTTTATATGTTGGCGATATTCTCGATCCAAATCAAGAACGTGAGGTTCGCCACGAAGTTGTCGAAAATGATTTCTCCGAAGATACGCTTGAGATTAAACTCTCACCAGTCGAAGAAGAGATAAAGGCACCTGTTAGTGGTTCGAACAAACATAATCATGGTGATATTAAGGCGTCAAAACCAAAAAAGAAGATTGAAGATGTCCTCAAATCTGGTGAGCCTGTCCTCGTCCAAATTGCGAAAGACGCGATCAGCACAAAAGGACCACAAGTCACAACAAACATCTCGCTGCCTGGACGATTTATCGTATTTATGCCGCTTAAGCCACATATCGGTGTCTCAAGAAGAATTACAGATGAGCAAGAGCGTGAACGATTAAAGAATATACTTGAGGATATTGTTCCCCGAAACTATGGCTGTGTTGTGAGAACAAATGGAGAAGGGGCTAGCGCTGAAGAATTACAGGCGGACTATGATTTTCTAAAAGAACAATGGCGGCTTCTGCAAGAACGCGTCCAGCAAAGTCAGAAGCGAACATTGGTTCGCCAGGAGCTAAACCTCGTTCACCGCATGGCACGTGATGTGTTTAATGAAACCATCAACGAATTCTGGATCGACTCAGAGGAGACATACCACGAAGTTGTTGAATTGGTGAAGCAACGGAACGCTGAGCTGGTTAAACGTATTCATGTCTATACAAAAGAGACACCCATATTTGAGTACTTTGATGTTGAACAAGAACTTGAAAAAGCCCTCGCCCGAAAAGTCTGGCTTAAATCAGGTGGTTCATTGATCATCGATCATGCTGAAGCATTAACAGCCATCGATGTGAACACTGGCAAGTTTGTTGGTAAAAAGAGTCTTGATGAGACGATTCTTAAAACAAACCTAGAAGCCATCGATGAAATTGCCCATCAACTTCGGATTCGGAACATCGGCGGCATGGTGATCATCGACTTTATTGATATGGAAATTCAAGAACATATCGACTTGGTCGTTCAAAAACTCGAAGAGGCCCTCGAGAAAGATCGGGCCCGCTGTAAAGTTGTTAAGATTTCGGAACTTGGGCTTGTCGAAATGACAAGACGTCGTACGAAAGAGTCTTTGACCCAACGTGTTTCAGAATCGTGTTGGTATTGTGAAGGACAAGGGACATTGAAGTCCAAACGTTCTGTGGCCTATGAAATTTTTCGTTATATTCAACAACGCTGTTCAAACTTGTCCGAACCCATCATTGTCATTCATGCAAATCCTGAAGTTGTCGATGTGATTCTGCAAGACGAAACATTTGCACTTCAAGTGCTGCAACAACAAATTAGTAAACGGATTATCGTGAAGCCACGTGGTTCCTTTCACCAAGAGCAATATAATATTTTTGGTTCAAACCCGACCGCACTTGGCGAGCAACTCAATGAGGCTGATTCAACGACAGAATAACTGTTTAAAGTGGTCTTATTCACTCAGCTTCAAAAACTTGTTCCCAGTATCGCTTTCGACGGTATTCAATTGCTCGGTTGGTCCGATATTGTTCAATATCGTGTACCAGTCCATAAGCAAGCATGGGTACGCCAACGCCCAGCAGTAAAGCAGCCCCCCCTAATGTATTTTGGATATCTGATGTCCAGCCATGACGACGAAGTCCTTCGAAAAGCATAATTCCACCTGCAGCAGTTAGCAGGCCTCCTGTCGTTGATGTCCACGGAATTGTCACCTTGGTTTGCGCTGGCGGCGCGTTCATTTTAAGCAATGCACGAAAATCAATCGGGCTGTATGTTAATGTTCGGCGAAGACGAATAATGTCTTCATTGTTTTGGTCTTTGATTTCAATGGTAAACGCATCTGCCTCGCGGTCACTCAAATATTCGAAGCACGGTAATCGCTCAGGCACAAAAGTCAGTAATTCTCCCCGCTGGTAAACCAAGTCAATCGCGGAATGTCCTTCGCGAATATACCGGGCCCGGTAGTCATCATCCTTCTGTTCACTCGAAAGTCGAATACCTGATAAACAAGACTGTGAAGAAATATGTTGACGCTCCAACAGGAGCCGCTCGCGTACATGAGAACGCTGCTCGATGACGATCGACTCTGATCGGCGAAAGCGTGACAGCACATCAGCAGAGCATACCCATGCATCTTGTTCTTCAGAGAATTCACACGCTGTTTTCAAGATATGTTCAGGAATCTCAGTATCTACTTGTTCATGAGAGACTTCACTCCACAATTGTCGCTCTTGCGACATCAACGGTACCGAAACCAACATCAGCGCAGTGAATATGACAGAATAGATATACCGAAATATCATATGGCTTTTCTTATCCTAAAAAGCAGGCTATGTCGAAGTTATGATAACACCTATCTCCGTCAAAAAACTCGTCGACCTCGCTTTTCAAGAAGATCTTTTATTTGGTGACCCGTCGAGTGAAGGCTCTATACCACTTAGCACATGGGGTACAGCCATTATCAGGGCGAAATCAGATCTCGTTCTGTCAGGACAAGAGGCGGCTCAAGAAGTGTTTTCTCGGTTTGACGATATCACAGATATCAAATGGTTTAAGATCGATGGCGATACATGTTCAAAAGGCGAACATGTTGTGCAACTTTCTGGACTTCTGCGAGATTTACTCATGGCGGAACGCACTGCACTCAATTTTCTGATGCGCCTGTCCGGCATCGCGACACATGCCAAAGCAGTCATGGATTGTATTCGAACATATCCGAATATGCGTATCACTGACACGCGAAAAACGATGCCAGGATGGCGTTATCTCGAGAAAAAAGCAGTGCGAGATGGCGGCGCATTTAATCATCGTTTCAACCTATCCGATGGCATTATGCTTAAAGAAAACCATATTATGGCGGCCGGTGGTATTGCGAAAGCAGTTGAACGTGTTCGCGCTCACACGCACCACCTCCAAAAGATCGAAGTTGAAACAACTAATTTAGATGAAGTCAGCCAAGCACTCGAAGCGAAGGCCGATGTCATCATGCTTGATAATATGTCGAATCAAATGACATCTGAAGCGATCACACTTATTCGTGGTCATTCGCATGGGCCACATGTGACCATCGAAGCATCAGGCAATATGACTTTGGCACGCTTGCCAGAAGTTGCCGCCCTTGGTGTTGATGTTGTCAGCATGGGTGCATTGACACATTCTTCTATTGCCGCCGACTTATCGATGCGTGTCACAGCCGTTGGCGACCAAATATTCTCGCAACCAAAGGTATAGCCTTTGCCGGAGAACTATCAATATCACCATTTTGAAGAACTCGAATCAACACAACAGGTCGCGCGTCAGCTCTATCAACAACACGGCTGTGTGATCGTATCGACAAAGACTCAAACAAAAGGTCGTGGCCGCGCTGGGAAAAAATGGTTTTCAAACGAAGGATCGTTCCTCTTTAGTTTCTCACGCGCATTACCTTTTCGTGATGAGCGACTGATGTTTTTAAGTTACGCCCTCGCACTATCTGTTCGAGAAGTTTTTCTAGCAGATACGAATGCACCTCTACCGACGCCACTTTACTTAAAATGGCCAAATGACATCTTGATTCCGAGTGAAAAAACATGGAAGAAAGTCGGCGGACTTTTATGTGAGCTTGATATTCAACAACAGGATGTTCTGTTCACCGCAGGAATCGGTTTGAACCTATATCCGCCTGCGCCATCTATCCCATCCACATATTCAGTGACTTCTCAATACGAACCATCGGCTATATTTAAAAATCCTCAACGAATTAAAACCGAACAACTGTCACAGGCAATTTGTCATCGTTTCGATCAATGGATTGATATAATTGAAACACGTCGACACGCGACGCTCTTGGAGACATACGCATCGTGTTGCATGACGCTGGGGTGTGATATTCAATTGTCAGATGGGTCAAAAGGATATGCAGAAGGACTTGATCCAAATGGCAGATTGATTCTCAGAACCCATGATGGCGATCGTGAATATAAGAACAGTGGAGAAATAATTCTGCAGAAGCGAATTAATTAGGTACACTTAAGTGTGGCGGATTTACCAGCATATTCATCAGAACCTTTTTGGTTAAGTGGCACTCAAGGTTCCGCTTTGTTGATTCACGGGTTCACCGGTTCACCTTATGAGCTCAAACCAGTTGGACAGTATTTAAATTCACTGGGCTATGAAGTTCGTGGGCCACGCCTATCTGGTCATACAGGCCCCATCGAAGCTTTACTATCTGTTGGCGCAGAAACATGGATAAATGAAGTGACAGATTGGATCCAGCAATTGATTGATTCTAAGACATCTCGAAAACTGGTTGTTGCATCATCGATGGGTGCTTGTTTGAGTATGATTGCCCTAAGTCGATTGTCTGAACAGTCACAGCGATCGCTCGAAGGCTTAATCTTATATGCGCCAGCACTTTCATTGTCTCTTATGAATACTATCGGTGGCCGTATTGCCAACAGTCCACTCTCTATCTTAATGCCAGACCATCAAAAATATAAAGGACAACGAAGAACACCACGCGAGCAACATGGTATTCAGTCTATCCCTTTTTCTGCACTGAAAGAATTTGAAACCGTTCGTAAGGCAGCCATCGACGCCCTAGCGACATTGAAGTGTCGAAGCTTGATTATTCTTGGCACACAGGATCAAACTGTCGATAATGTATCAACGATGCGCTTGTTTCATGAATGGCTCAACATCTCTTTTGATAGCTATCTGGCACAACAAGCTGATCATTTACCCGATCTTTCAGATGCGCGTCATACAATTCACAAACACATTGAGGGGTGGCTATGAACCCATATGCTGATTTATCTATTCTGCAGCACGCATTCGAAAAAATAATCGATACAGGGATGCACGCAGATGAAGTCCTCGCCCGAATGGTGCCAGACGATATTACACCTCCACATCGATCAGGACTTTATGCCAAATTGATGAGCGCCCTAAGAGCCTACCCTTTTGCAAAAGCGTTGGTAATCCATCATCTATCTAAGCCTGGGACAACACCTGATCGTTTAATTCATATTTTAACCCTTGCCGTGTCGCAACTCATTGCCAATCCGAGAGACCGTTTCCCAAACATGATCAATCACTATGTTGGATTTATCAAAGATGTTTGGCCAGGCCTTGAAGGCCTTTCTAATAGCTTACTCAGACGTATCTCAACACAGTTGAGTGAGTCATCAGAAGACATCATGAACCGATATCGATTCGTCGACAATATGCTGGAACATCAAGTCAAATCACTGCCAAAATCGCTCATGAAATCGTGTCTTGCCATTAACCCCGACACTGATTTATTCTCTTTTCTGAAAGCACCACATATTCATATTTGTTGGTACAATATTGAACACCCACTTCACAAAGATTTTTTGGCAGAGACTGACGCGATACAACAATCGACATATTGCTATACAATACCAAATCGAACGGACGTGACAAACTGGCCAGGCTTTGATGAGGGCTTATTTCATGTGATGGACCAAGGGGCTCAACTCGTCACTTCTATACTTGGCTCTTGTGCATCAAAATCAGTGCTTGATACATGCGCCGCACCGGGCGGCAAATCGGTTTTTGCGTCTCAGGTTTTAAATGCGGAACGCCTCGTGGTGAACGACCCTTCTACAGAACGTCTTGAACGACTTCACGAAAACCTAAGGCGCTGCAACGTTAGTGCAGAAGTGACTTCACATGATTTTGCAGAATGCCCGAAACAGTGGAAAGCACAATTTGATCGCGTCATCATCGATGCCCCCTGCTCAGCCATCGGTACATTTCGACGACATCCCGAAATACGTTTTCGAAAACCAACAACCAATTACCCAAAGCTGCAAAAAAATATTTTGAAGAATGCCCTATCATGCCTAAAGCCGGGTGGTATGGCTGTCTATATTACATGTTCGCCTCGCTTTGATGAGAATGAAGATGTGGTCATTTCAGTTCTCGAGCAATCGACAGAATATGAAATGATTCACCTCCGTTCACGGCTTCCTGAACAGTATCATCAACTCGTTTACAAAGACTATTTTCTCAAGACACTACCTGATGTTCTCGATGCAGATGCTTTTTCTGCGTGTTTACTAAAAAGGAACGCATCATGATTCAAATTGCGCCATCGATCTTGTCTGCTGACTTCATGAACCTTGAGCGAGATATTCTCCATGTGATTGAAGCTGGCGCCGATGTATTACACGTCGATGTCATGGATGGACATTATGTGCCCAACTTAACAATCGGTCCCCCTGTGATTCAGTCCATTAAGTCCAAAGTTGATATTCCACTCGATGTGCACATTATGATTGAACATCCCGATGATTGGATAGAGCGATATGTTCAGGCAGGAGCGAATGAACTCACGTTTCATGTCGAGGCTGCGCGTGATGTCGAACAGTGTATCCAACATATTCATGAACACGGTGCACAAGCAGGCCTATCTCTCAACCCTAAGACGCCTATTGAACGTATATTTCCTTATCTTCAAAATCTTGATCTCGTTCTGATAATGAGTGTTGAACCGGGTTTTGGTGGTCAGTCTTTCATTGAGTCGACTTATGATAAAATCACTGCTTTGAAGAATGCGCTTTCGCGGCAAAATACGGATTGTATCATCTCAGTTGATGGCGGGGTAAATGCGACAAATGCAGCCCAACTTCAAAAAGCTGGTGTCAATCGACTCGTTGCGGGTTCTGCAATATTTAAGGCAAAGGCATACTTCGAAGCTATTCAAGCACTGCGCCAGTAGTTTAATTTTAGCTAGAAGCTCGTCGAGGATAGATCAAAAAGACTTACAAACTAAATGATTAGAACTACAATATTCTTTTAACGTCTTGCAAAATTTAGTTGCGCAGCAGGAAGCTGTTGGCCGGATGGAGAATAGTATCTAGGGGAAATGGAAAAATATACCGTATCCCCTCTATTTAGAACCACTGACTCTACTGAATCATTGAACCCACTACATTGCAATTCCATCGGGTTATCACACGAGTTTTTAAATAAATTCACGCGCCCTTCTTGAAATAGGATATTCCCATCTGGCTGCTCTATCCAGCCGGCCCAAAAGGTGAGGGTACCTCTCTCTGACGCAGTAAAACGGTAGAAATCACTATATGATTCATCTTCACAAAGCTGCCCCTCAAAGTCTTCAGAAACTTCACCTAGCGCCGAAGCATAATTAACTAAAAGTGGCGACCAGGTTTCAGAAGTTGATATAGGAATATCAACCTCAACCGCATTTGCACAAGAGTTCCCGCCTCTATTTACTTTCGGAATACACAACTGAGCATCACAAGTATCTGAGTTTAGTCCCTCATCGCATGTTTCATAAAGATTAGCTGCTGGCTCAACAATCCCATTTCCACACGTCCCTATTTGATCTACATAGATCTTAAAATTTAGTGATTGCTGCTCACTGCTCAGGTTACTAATCCGAACAATATAATCACCAGCCTCTACGGGCACCGGACTTGGAAATGAGCCTAGATACGGTAAAGAATCACATTTATTACTTAGGTCAACTTCACAGGCTTCAAATACCTGGAACGAGAAGTGCTCGGGCGCTCCCCCGGTAGGCCGAATACGAAGACGTCCATTCTCATATGGAACCGAAACATTTACATAGTGCACACTGTTTGTGCCACAGATTAAGTGAGATCCGGTAGAAGTATTGCCTGGGAAACTCATACGATAGGTATCCCCTAAAACAACATTTTGAGCTAGCTGACAATCAGACTGTATAACTGATCCACCACAAGCGTCATCCGCGGCCATTAACATAAACATCGTCAACAAGAGACACAAACAACGCAATTTACCACAGAACCCTGCCGGCCTAACTATAATATTACCCTTCACCACTTGCCCCCAAGTATAATGTTTCCACCCTAAACCTCATCCACCATACACTAAGCTGGCGGTAAGTCAAATTCAAAATACTTTAATGTGCTATGTACGAGGATCTAGCTCCCTTTAGCCTCGATTAGTGTAAGCATGAGCAAGTCGAGCATGAAAGGGGACATGCCTGGATACCTTTCTCAGCTATAAGTTGAGAGCTCATTACCTTTCTTAGGTTTTCAGTTCGTGAACCATTGGTGATTAAGGAGCCATTTTAAGCAAGTAGAAGTAATCAAAATGTAAAGATCTTTCCTCCAGCCGGGAATCTATTAGTGAAACCTAATTTCAATATTTTCTGGAGAATACCAAATGAATATCTATCGATTATCGCCTATGTTCTTACTGCTCAACCTCAGCATACTTGCATGCGAACCTGAGAAGACATCTACCAACGATGCAGGTGCACCAAAAGAAGAAAACGCAGAGCAGGACGAAGATGGCAACATCACAGACTCAGCCGATAACCAACCAAATGATGATATAGAAGATACGCAAGACACGACAGAAAACAGTCAAACAGAAGATGAAACCGATGGTGGCCCTTCGACAGGCTCAGGGACCGAGAACGGAAACGACGATGAAGCTCCATGTGATGATGT
>JAHDGS010000087.1 GCA_020627505.1 Myxococcota bacterium | reverse complement strand
TTTTTAAGGGCAAAATCAAACTAAACCAACTGTCGGGTTTGACGGGGCCACTCCACGGCAAGTTTTGTGCCAGCCTGACATCAAACTTAGAAGTGAAGACAGTTGGTAGGATCCTGATTTGAAAATGGTTACATCGACATTGCGCCGAGAAGAAAACAGGGGCCTTGTGGGAGAGACGCATTGATTTTCTAGCAAGGCCAATTTTATATGAACCCCCACGGAAACTTGGTTTTTTTTGATGCAGTGGGAAAGATGCCCATCGGATCAATGACTGATAAACAGCAACATGTAATACTATATTCCGATAACTAATTCGGAGGTGAATAGTATGGCATTATTGATAAAAAAAGAGCTTACTAGTGCTCAACGTAGCCAAATAATTCGTGCAGGAAGAAGAGCTAAACAACAAGTTAGAGAAAAAATTGGTGGTGACAGATTATCGCTGCACCCGAGAAAACGTATATATTCTCGTGGATCTGAAGCTGGATTTACGTCAGTTGCGTCAATTTATAAAAATATAATGGATACTTTTTATCCTAAAAAAAAGGTGATAACACTCTCTGAAATCTATAAACTTCATCCAGATGAAAAAGTAGAAGCTGAAAGCCTTCTGCTGGAAATATTCAATGCCGATCTTAAAGGCGTGAAAATAGATGAGTTGCAAATTCACTGTGATGATCATGCAGAGGGCGACTATGAAGACTTGGTTTATAGTGTCGCCATAAACTATAGTATAGACTAGAAAACTTTCCTTACCCAAAAGATGGAGTTTTAGGGGGGGGATTCTACGATCTAGTATGGTAACCGGGATGCATGTGAGAGTGAACTGTTAAGTGATGATAGATATGATGATATTGTAGAGGACGAGCTTAATGGTCTTACGTGCAGAAGGATAAAAGATAGGTTTGAACACGATCCTCTGATCTGCTCTACGACTGTGGCTGAGTTTGAGCAATGTTATCGAGATGCTATTACGGAAAGAGCGAAAGCATCAGTTGATTGAAGAAGCTGCATTAGAGGAAATTTTAAGCTTGTAGATTGTTTGCCTGAGCGTTGTCAGTTTGAGTGTGATTTTACTGAAGCAGTGGGCTTGAAGAGTTGTACTTCAGTGAAATAAGGAGCGCAGATCGCGACTAAAATAATCATCTCTTGCAAAAAAACGCCCACATCCGTGAGCGCTTATTATTTGAGTGAGATCTAGCTTACTCGATGTTGGCACCAACAACTGCAGCCATTTGCATCATGTTGATGGTCTCGCCTTCTTTCATTTTACGAAGGTCTGTGACTTTACCAGACTTGCTTTTAGAGTTGGTGTTTTTGAAAATCGGCAGAAGCTTTGAATCTGCGACAATATACTTGCCTGCATTTTCAGGCGTGCCATTTTCAGTTTTTGTTTGAAGCTTGTTTGCTTTGATATATTCCCAAAGCTTCTTTGTAATTTCTGTTCTTGGAAGTTCTTTTTTACCCAATAGCGCAGCCAAGTCAGATTTAAGTGTAACTGGTTTTGCGAGTCCTTTTGCTTCTGCCATGATTTCATCCTTTGTTAAGTGGTTATGTTTGAGCATAACCACAAAATCCATTGGGAACCAAATATTCGGACCCAGATTCCGCCCAATCTGATATTATTCAGTAGTTTAATTTAGCTTATAGTCATGAACACACGGTGCAGTTCTTATTGCAGGTGACTGAGTAGATGTATGTTAGTCCACAAGAAACGTAATTAATTAAATTAATCAAGAGCCATTAGCGGCTCTCAATTAATTCTGACTTTCACGGCATCACGCCATATTTATTTGGACTCTACTCATAATATCGCGAGTGAACTTCATATGTAAATGTTGCTTGATGCAACTTGCCGAGGTTATCCCAGAACGTGATATTGAATAGCCAGCAACCAGGTTGACCGAGAAAAATATTTTCAAATTCAACGACGCCTGGGTTCATTGCATCTGCTTCATATCTTAACCCACTCTCGGCATGTCGATCATCCGATTCTCGGTGGACAATCATAACAGCTCTATCAATTGCCAAATATTCATCATCACTTATTGAGGATACTGAAAATAAATAGTTGCTCTCTCTATTCCACATCGCTGGTGGTCGTTGTGGGCGCAAACGAACTTCAAAGTTTTGTGCACCTGTAAACGAGACTTTTGTGTCTCCTTCTTCATCAACTAACATATTGGCAGGACAGGAGAACAAACTGGAATCGATGCTTTCTGAAGGTAGTTCATTTTGTTGGTTCTGCTCTTCAAATTCATCCATTAAATGGAGTTCCTCGCTTTCGTCATACTCATTTGTTTGTTCTGTTTCTGAGCCACAAGCACTCAATAGGACGATTGAAATAACGCTTGCAGTGATTCTGCATATTACAATTGAATTCCTATTTTTCCTCAATCTTTGCATATGTTCCTCCTATAAATGTATATGCTTCATATAGAGGTTTCATGACGTGAGTATTTACGTCACTGTGGTTTTAGAGGGGGATAATTTTTGTACTTAATTACATAATTCGTAAGAATCTTCAGTTTCTCCCCGAATTCAAGCTATCGGGAAACGAGGGTCGTATACTTGTTATCTATTATTATTTTGAGCTTTTTCTTAATGCGTGAGATCGGTGTCTTGATGTAAGTTTTTTATATATAAACTCATGAAACCTGAACCCAGCACGAATAGAAAGAAATAAAAGAAACCGGGCTCGAGAGATGTATAATGTGTATCAATCACGGGTTGGTAGGTTGAAGCATTTGAAAATCCGGCCTTAAGCGCATTGGATACGAGTGATTCGAAACCGAGAAAAGACAAGAATATAGAGACAACGAATACATCTATCATCGACCATTTTGAGCTGTGTAAGACAAGCCATCTTAGAACAACGTTGTTTGTATACTGTCGCGTATAAATACAGATAGCGGAGAGTAATAATTTAATGGCTGGAAAAAGAACACTAAAAACCAGAATAATTCCGCCAACAAAACGGCCCTGCCCATCTGTTTGAGAGAATAGTAGCTTTAAGATATCTGCGAGACTTTTATGTTGGTAAAACAAAGCCTGGTGTTCAAAAACCAACCTTTTATTGAGTAATATGAATTCAATCGACTCAAGCTCTGCATAAATGCGCATCATCGGAATAAATACACCGGCCAGAAAAAGAGTGCATAAGAATATCGTATATATAAATGCTGTTCGTCGATGTGTATCTCGATAAAGCAGAGCCGTCATTAAACAAAACAATAAGCTTTGCATGAGCAGAACGCTTAAGTTGCTTTTGTGATGTTGTTGGTTGATATCTTCAAAATGTTGATTGAATGATTTTATGTCAGACATTTTGTGGTGCTTAAGAATATGGCTGAGATGTCGATCTGATACGTGTTGGCCTGATTCTTCTATCCATTGATTGAGCTCGTGTAGAACAACATCTTTGAGCTTATTCTTCATCTCAGGACGTTCGAGTTCATTCAAAATATTATTCGCAACGGATGGAACTTCTTTATGTAAGTCATCGAAGTCTATTGCGATGGTCTTGATAAACCCGACAACAACTTGACGGACAAATTGATTGAGCGCATTACCTTCATGAACTTTTTTATCGATGATATTTTCGGCATCCTTTAAAAGAGTATGTAGAGATTGTTCAAGTTCTTTTTTGAGCGCCCGACGGTCGGATGTGCCAAGTTCAAAATCTTCTATCTTAGATGATAATTGAGTGGCAATAATCGGTTTCCAGCTATTCGCATTGAGAAGACCATAGCGAATATTATTGAGCTCAGCATAGTCAGTGTGGTGCTGTTTAAACTGACTTTGCTTTTGATACTCGTTACTGATGTACGAGCACGTTAGTAAAAGGCAGCAGCATGCAAGCAGAGAGTATATTTTCACAATTCAAGCATAATAGAAGTCAAGCAGCCTTCAAAATGAAAGCGCCTCAAAAAAAAGGCGCTTTGTTGTCGTATGAAACCTGAATCAATTCTCGGTGTTATCTTCTCGAGCGTCGGCTTCGAGACGTTCTTGTCGCCTTTCTTGAACGACTTTTTGATGGCCGATATTTTTTGATATTCGGTCTTTTGGCTGATACGGCCCGCATGCGTCTCTGATTTTTTGTCGAAGACATGATATGTCTTCTCGTGTCAGACTGTCGAAATGATTGGTTTCTCGATCTTTTAGTTTTCGAGGTCATACGTTGCCCAGATGAAGAGGAACGGGCCTCGACTTTGAGTGGAGCGCGCTTGCCGATGATAAGATCATCTTGTGAAGACCGTTGATTTCGATTGGTTTGTGTATTTTGATGAGACCGTCGGCGTTGATCGACGCGCTCGTTTCGATTTGAGCGTCTCTCTCGTTGATCCATTTGTTGATTCTGACGTGAGCCCTCACGACGTTCGATGTGTCGTTCACGGCGAGTATCAAGTCGTTCGCGTCTTTCATTTAGCCGTTCACGCTCGCGTCTAAACTGTGACGAGCGTTCAGCGCGTTCACGTCGATCGTAGCGTCTATCAGCGATTTCATTTCGGCGAGGGTGTTGTCGCGCGTAGCGATCTTGTGTTCGCGCAATGCGTCTTGTTTGAATCCGCTCAAGTCGAGCGTGCCTTCTGTCTGGGCCATGGATATATGTTCGTCCGCGCACAGTATGGCGTCTGGTGCGATATATATTTGTTCGTGCGACACAGTTTCGATAGGCACGATTGGATGAGCGAATATAGCGATTCCGCCTTCCTTGATAGAAATCATTGGTTGCTGCAAATACCCAACCATTACCACCAACTGTGACCGTGACGCCTGTGGGCCCAAGTGGCGCCCAACCCATGTAGGTCCCTGTTCGCCAACTTACCCATGCTGGTCCCCATGTAGTGCCTGGTACCCAGTACCAACCAAGACTGGCAGAGTGTCCCCAACGGCCATAGTGAGATGTCGCCCATCCGAAGTTGCTACGAGATCGCCAGGTCCATCCGAAGTTTGTGTAGGCCCATTGTCCATTTGTATATGGTTGCCAGCCAGCGGCGACCCCCGAAGGTAAGAAGACTTGTCCATAGGTTGGGTGGCTGACCCATTGCCCATATGGAGAGAGGGTGTTGTAGAAGACAGAAACATTAGAGACGTTTTGAGGCTCAACGTCATCATTAAATACATCATATTCAGATGCGACTTGATTTTGATTCATTTGAACTGGGTTTGGATCACTTTGAACATAAACCGTTCTGGTAAAGCAACCTGTAGAGAACAACATTGACACGGATAAAATCGTCATTGTTGTGAAAGATGTCTTTGTCATGCTACCGTCCTTAGTTGGAGTATAGACGCTGTGGGCGCGATTTCTATTCATTTTTTTGTTTGTTGAGAGAGTGATGATTTTATTTTAAGAGAGAGACTGCTAAAGCATTCGTATGTACTTAAAAATGTTCGTTATTTTTATGCTCTTGTGTGGTCTTTCGTGTGATCGCGTTCGCGGCTTCGTTGATCAAGTTCGTTATCCTCTTGAGACTTATGCTGTGCCACGATGTTTTTGGGAAAACGATCGCGAACAGAAAACTTATGATTTCTCTGATGCTGTTTCAAGCCACTTGACGGTTCAGTTTGTTCGTACGCGCGGAGGAGATGCGCGGCTTGGTGAAACAGCCGCGTATTTATGTTGGATGCCAGATCATTTACGGGTTCAATTTGTTAATGAAGATCGAGATATCCGTTCGCCTTATACAAAACGGGATCAACCTATTTATAAATCTGAAGTCGTCGAGATGTTCATTGACGGTGATCGCGATAAAAATGATTATATCGAACTGCAAGCTTCACCTGCCGGCGTGTTATTTGACAGTCATTTTCATGGTGGTGCCCGTCAACATATGAATAAAGGTTATGATTCAACATTTGAGGTTGAAACGAAGTTATTTGGAACCTTAAACAATCATAAAGACTTAGATAAACGTTGGACCAGTACCTGGACAGTACCAGTTAAGGATATCAAAGATATCTCTGGGGTATTTACACTTGGACAAAAAATAGATGTGCATATGTATCGCATCAACCATAATCGACGAAATGGACAAAAGCAGGTTGAAGCATTGGCGTTATCTCCACCGCTCAAAAACGATTTTCATGTACTAGAACGAATGGCAACTTTGCACTTGGTTGAGAGCGCGGCCAAACCTTGATTATTGAGGCAGATTATCAACAATAGAATTGATCTTTTGAATTGATTTTCGTTTCTTTGGTGTATTGTCCCGGTGGATGACGCGATCGCTTTCATATTGAACTGGTCGTGGCGCCTTTTTTTCTGCCCGATCTTGGGTACGCCTTTGTTGGTGGTCGAAATAGAGAGGCCTTGTTGTCGATCGATTAGGTGCTGCTTTTTCGCCCAAGTTTGATTTTTCTCTTGTTTGTGGGGCCTGGTACTTTTTTTGTCGATGCTTCGGAATATCTTCATCGGCAAATCGACGCTTGAGCTGCTGCCATGTACTGTTGTATTCGCTTTGACCCAAGAGCTTCATCGCATATTGCGCGCCATAAACCAGAACAAATCCCAGACACATCAATAGTGTGACACGCAAAAGGTACTGTGCAATTTGATTGAGAGAAAAAATAAATCGTCCGATGGTTTGCCGCAATTGAGTCGTCTTCATCTGATGCTTTTTGGAACGTTTTTTGGCAGTTCTTGTCGACTTCTTTTTTGATCGCCTAGATGTGGTTGGCTTGTCTGCATAATTGGAGCGATGTTTTTTTGAAGCACGTCTAATCGTTTGTCGATTTTTTTCACGAGATGGATTTTTTCGAGAAACCATACCTGAATACCCTGAAATTCCTTGAGTGCCGATGTAACTAGTGTAAAGTACGTTGAACGCGAGAACAATTTTTTGACCAAACATGGCTGATATTTTTGAACGACTCGAAAAGGTAATACGTGCTGAGCTCAATCAAGCACTCGATAAGCTTACTGCTGAGCGCGTCGTTACAAAGACGGTGAATGAAGAAAGTGAAGCAGACCAGCGCGGCCATAAAGAACATGCGCGGCTGAGTGAAACCGAGCTCAAACTTTCAGAGGCGCTCGAAATGCTTGAATATACATCGATCGAATCGTTACCGAAAGACCTCGCCGAATTTGACCAGTTATATTGGAAAACCGTCCAACAGGACTATTTACGTTCATATACTGGAACGATGGGTGATATGTTGAGTACGGAGGCGCGAATATCACAGTTTCGTCAAGCATATTACTTATTGGAACAAGTGATTTTGTCGCTTGAATAATCTCTGGGAAAAAGATACGAAATAAATCGTTGGTGCAAGGAGAGGACTATGATGCCTTTTGATTCATATGAAACAGTTGTTGGTCTAGAATGCCACGTTCAGTTGATGACAAATACGAAGCTTTTTTCACCAGCGAAAAATAACTATGGTGATGCGCCCAATGAGAATGTAGACGTTGTCGATCTCGGTTTGCCAGGTGTATTGCCCGTGATGAATCAACAGGTGGTAGATTTTGCTGTCCGACTTGGGTTGGCGCTGAATTGTGAAATACACCCTGTGAGTGAGTTTTCGAGAAAGCATTATTTCTATCCAGACCTTCCAAAGGGCTATCAAATATCACAATTTGATAAACCAATTTGTACAGGTGGCCATTTGGATATTGAGGTGGATGGCGAGACGAAACGAATTGGTATTACGCGCATTCATATTGAAGAAGATGCCGGCAAAAATATTCATATTGAAGGTGGTAATACCTCGCTTTGTGATTATAACCGTGCCGGTACGCCCCTGTTGGAGGTTGTGTCAGAGCCTGATTTTCGTTCTGGTGAAGAGGCGATGGTGTACTACCGAACACTGCGGCAGATATGTATGTATTTAGGCATTTGCGACGGCAACCTACAAGAAGGATCGATGCGAGCTGATGCGAATGTGTCGGTGCGCAAACATGGTGTCGAAGCATTTGGCCAACGAACAGAAACCAAGAATATCAATTCACCAAAATATTTGATGCAAGCTGTGCATTATGAATCACGTCGCCAGGTGATCGAGCTTGAAGATGGTCGCTCTATTCAGCAAGAAACGCGGCTATGGGATCCAAATTTAAAAGAGACCCGTTCGATGCGAAGTAAAGAAGACGCGCAAGATTATCGATACTTTCCTGATCCTGATTTATTACCATTGATTGTTTCATCAGAAAAAGTCTCAGCCGTGCAAGCAAATCTACCAGAATTGCCTGCCGCGAAAAAAGCACGTCTCATGCAATTGGGAATTACCGAAGATAATGCTGGTGTTTTGTGTGAAGAAGCAACCACGGCTTCATATTTTGAGGCTGCATTAAGTGGACATAATAATGCGAAAGGAATATCGAATTGGGTTGTGAATGATGTGCTTCGTTTCATGAAGAGTGCATCAAATACATCTGATGGTGAGTCGATCGACTTGGCTTCGTGTCCTATACCTGCCCCACATATTGGAGAGTTGGTTCGACTCATCGATGAAAAAGTGATCACGGGCAAGATCGCGAAAGATGTATTTGCCGAAATGGAAAAAGAGCCAAGCCAAAGTCCGCAAGCAATTGTTGACACAAAAGGCTGGAAGGTCGAACGTGACACAGGGAAACTTGAACAGGTCATTTCTCAAATTCTGGGCCAGCATCCCGATGAAGTTGAAAAGTATCGTGGTGGAAAGACAAAGGTTTTCGGATTTTTTGTGGGGCAAGTCATGCGAGAGACAAAAGGCCAAGCCGACCCAAGTGACGTAAACAGTCTCTTAAAGCAAAAGCTAGAAGTATAGGCACACGAATTGATAGTGGAGCATAGCACGTCTCACAATGAGCCAAAGAGTCAAAAATTAGCATTCAATATTGTTTATTGATATTTTTAAAAAGTAGATTTTTAAAGTTTGGTTTTTTTAAGCCATTCTTCTGGGGGAAGAATGCTCAAAAGTTCGCGTGGCGTCCTATATTTGTATGGACTTATTGTTCTATCAACATTTTCGTTTTCGGTACATGCATTACGCATGGAGGTTATTCGCTCAGGGCTCGTTGTGAGTGGTGGGGGCGGATATATGAATGTTCCGTTCCAAAATACGTTTGATACCACACCTGCTGTTTTTATGACGGCAACTGAAGAGGGGGGAGACCCGTGTCATCTTCAATATGGTACGATGACAACGACTAACTTTTCGGTTGCTTGTGCAGAGCCGGATGGGAATGACGGTATTCATTTCGTGGACAATACAGATATGGGCTATATCGCTGCAGAGGAAGGGGTGTATGAGTTACCACTTGATGGAGGTGGAACCATTAAAATGGAAGTTCAGTGCATCGATACACAGGAACAGCAGTTTGGTGCTAATTTTCCGAATCCACCGAACGTAGATAGCAACGATACGATTACGTGGAATGCAGGTTTTACAGCGGCACCGGTGGTCATTACACACATTCAAACACGGAATAATGAGACAGGTAATGTTCCAAATGCGCCATCTTCGCCATGGATGACTGGAGCAGTGTGGGATATTACCAATACTGGTGCAAAGGTCGCCTTACAACGTTCGGAAGCGAATGATGGTGGTACTGTGACAACTGATGAGCGTTTATGTGTGTTAGCTCTTGAAGCAGGCGATCATGATATCGATATGAATGGCACAATCATTACCATGAATGCCCTAACAGGCACAGCTGATGGCTGGTCAGATGGTTGTGATACGACGAACTATACATCGACATTTTCTGCAGCACCCATTGTTGTCGCGAATAAGCAAACCGTAAACGGAGGTGATGGTGGTTGGACACGTACATGCTCTAGAACGGCGGCTGGTGTTGGACTCACAATTGATGAAGATATTTCAAATGATACTGAGCGAAATCATACAAATGAGACAGTTGGAATCATTGCGATCTCTGATGAATTTTCGGAGCTGCCATTATGCGGTAATGGGGTCATAGATCCGTGCGAAGAATGTGATGATAGCAACAGAGCGATTGGAGATGGTTGCTATTCAGATTGTACAATCGAACCAGGTTATAAATGTTCAGGAGAACCATCTGTTTGTACGGAAGTGACGTGTGGCGATGGCATCCGAGAAGGAACAGAAGAGTGTGATGATGGAAATAGCATTGATGGTGACGGTTGTTCATCGTTGTGTTATGTAGAAGCTGGATGGGGATGTGCAAACCTGATACCTGAATCATCAACAGCATACACTGTAAATGGTGGAACGACAGTTGAGTGTAAACATCCTGTTTGGGCCAGCGAGTTAGGTACTTCAAAATGGATCTCTGAGTTTGGGCATGGTGCGAACTGTGCTGTTGCAGCGGGAAGTTATACATTTGAAAATACATTCACAGTAAGCGCTGCGGAGCTGAGTTTATCAACACTTGAATTGTTGCTTTCAGCCGATAATATTTTTGATGATATTGTTTTGAATGGTGTCTCACAAACTGAAACAGGAACGGGCACCTCATTTAATGTATATGGACATCCGGCAAGCTTAATCTCCATACCAACAACAGATTTGGTTATAGGATCAAACACTATCGAAATTGAAATTACAAACTCGGGTAGCTCTTCAAATCCGATGGGTATTGTCTTTACACCAGTTACCACATGCTATGAATTATGTGGGAATGGTATCGTTGAGGCTGGAGAAGGGTGTGACGATGGAGATGTTGTGGGCGGAGATGGTTGTGATGAAAA
This sequence comes from Myxococcota bacterium, assembly GCA_020627505.1. Taxonomy (GTDB): domain Bacteria; phylum Myxococcota; class UBA727; order UBA727; family JAHDBA01; genus JAHDGS01. The sequence goes on along the minus strand of JAHDGS010000087.1, from coordinate 866 downwards.
CTGTTTAGTTGAATGTGGATACACATGTACTGGTGAACCATCAACTTGTTCAGGGACCGCATGCTCGGGTTGTTCTGGTGCAGGCCCAGACGGGACGCTCAATGCTGGTGAAGAATGTGATGACAATAATTCAATCAACGGAGACGGTTGTAACGAAAATTGTTTCTTAGAGGATATTTGTGGCGATGGCAATCGTACAGGGGGTGAGCTGTGTGATGATGGTAATACGACTGCAGGTGATGGTTGTGCTGCTGACTGTATAACAGTCGATACAGGTGCTGTTTGTTCAGGTGCGAATAAACTGAACTTAGTAGATTTTGACTTTGAATTACCTGCACCTGGGACAGGCGCAGCTTCGTGCCAGCAATACACTACTGCAAGCAATCTTGGTGCTTGGTTTGTCAGTTCAGGGCAGATCGAGGTGTGCAAAGATGTATCTGGAATTATGGCTTGTCCGACAAATAATCAATGTGTTGATTTACGCGGTTCATCAGGTGTTGGTACGATTTGCCAAGATGTCGTGACATCAAATGGGACAAGCTACGATATTGATTTTGAAGGTGCTGTGAACTCTGGTACTGCAGGTGGAAATATTATTATTGAGGTTGCTGATGCGGCGACACCTGGAACGGTTCATTCAACGCAAACCTTTGTGACATCTGCTGATCGAACGGGTGTATGGGACGAGTTCACATACACATTTACGGCAACATCATCGATTTCTCGTATTTGTTTTCGTACCACAACGGGTAGTGGCTCTGCAGGTGGGGGTCTCATCGACGTCAAAGACGACCGTTGTGTATTCCCCGCATTATATAGTGCGATTGAAGGTGTTGGTTTAACAGCTTCGGGCGACTTCCGGTTTA
>JAHDGS010000086.1:5310-11615 GCA_020627505.1 Myxococcota bacterium | reverse complement strand
GTCACTGCCGGGTCACTGCCGCCAATAAATATAGATGACTGTAATAACAATAAATCTTTGATTTAACGGAAAAAATAAACGACTAAAACCTGCCTATACACTATATAAAATTTCATCGAGAGCGTGTCCCGGCTGTGACCCCAAATTCTGTGACCCCAAATTCTGACCCCAAATTCTGACCCCAAATTCTGACCCCAAATTCTGACCCCAAATTCTGACCCCAAATTCCAAATTCGGATTTTTTTGCCCAACAGAAGCTTGATTCACAAGAATAACATGGAGGCACTTATAGATGCCGCTATAATATTCCGCTAACACCAATTAACCTAAAGCCACTTTGAGTCTTCAAGAAATCGATCGAACGCTGAGGACCATTACCTGCCCTCTCTATCAACGACATGACCGGAAAACGTTTTTCGATCCCATCGCCACATAGGTCTTTGTAATGAGAAAAATCCTCGTGTTCATGAACAAAAGAGTTCAGTTCATCATGTCGAATCCAAAAGTTTTCTGGCTTGTTTCGATAATCGGAATACATCTTTCGTAATTTCTGTTCAACTTTGCTTAGAGACTTCGCATCAATCCTCCTCAATTCATCATTAATATAAAGCTGATGCTCAAAAAACCATACAAAATCTGGACGCATATTTTTGATCACAGTCGTGTCTAGATAAATCTTAAAAGTATCTTCAAATATTTGTGGTTTCATGTTCTGCTTGAAGTGCTCAGGTTTAGGAAGCGAATACAAGTCTGCCTCATCCCAAAATAGCATATCAATTTCGTCGACCAGAACTCTCCCACGTTTATCCAACAGGCGCCAGACGCCACCTTTAAATGTTTTATGTTCACACTCTTCGAGTGGCATATTTTCCGCGAGTTGCCCTGAACCAGCCAGACACACCTTTTGTGCCCCGTCGAGAGCAAAAACATAACCATTGTAGACCGGTGTCATCCAATTATATATTGCAGGAATCACAATCTTACCCGCCCCATTTAGAAGCCCGACAAATGTGTTTGTCTCATCTTTATATCGAATATGGTCCTCGTGCTCACAGTCCGGGGTATTGTCAAACCAAAAGGTATTATGAGGCAAGCGCTCGGTTGTCTTTGTTCTATAATGAGGACCTCTCCCACCTGGCTCTGCATGAGACACAATAGCAATATTCTTTAAATGGCTTCTTGTCGCACCACGCATATATTGTGGTTTAACCACAATTTCACCGGCGCTATTTTTATATCCAAGCAAATTTTCTTCTTGATAGTAAAGTGTCCAAACTTCATCCTCTTCGATAGCCGTACTAACAGGCTGTTCGGGCGCGATAGACTTTAGTGATTGATGCCTTCCCGCGCAGCTCGATAACAGAGATGCGCATATCAAAAGTCCTCGTATTCTCATCGCTAACTCCTTGCTAACTTAAGTGTCGGTCTCAGTCGAATAGTTGCGCATTTATCGCCTTATTTTTTTGGTACAGTATTTTTTCTGAGTGTTGGTGCATGACAACAAAACCATTCTGTTGCCTACGCTTTTAACGGCTATATTTGTCAGCAAAGTCGATTGTCGCCTTCTAAAAATGAAACGTTTTACCCATTTATTAGAGTGATAACCTCTTCTGGTTTAACATTCTTCGCGTCATCTTTACTATCGGTACGTCGTTTCACTTCAACAACACCTTCTTTTAGCCCTCTCGCGCCAACGGAGACGCGCCAGGGAATACCGATTAAATCCGCATCTTTAAACTTCACACCGGGTCGTTCTTTCCGGTCGTCCCATAGAACATCAAAACCCGTCGCCTCAAGTTCTTTGACAAGTTTTTCAGACGCTGCAAAGACCTCATCATCTTTACCGAGACTGAGTACATGCACATCAAATGGCGCAATCGCTTCAGGCCAGATGATGCCACCTTCATCATGGTTTTGCTCAATCGCGGCAGCGGCCGTTCGACCAATACCAATACCATAACAGCCCATGATTGTTGGGACAGCTTTGCCATTCTCATCGAGGACCGTCGCATTCATTGCTTTGGAATACTTATCTCCTAAAAAGAAGACATGACCAACCTCTATTCCGCGGACAAGTTCGAAGGATGAACCACATCGACCACAAGCATCACCAGCCGTCGCCTCACGTAAATCAGCAAAGGTTGTTGCAAAATGTTCACCCACACCAACGAAGATATGATGCTTCTGCTCTTCGTTTGCTCCGCACACCATCTCTCGGCATCCAATCAGACGCGCATCTGCAATCACTTTCACAGAAGATGGCGCCATCACAGGACCCATATAGCCCGGTGGCAGCCCGAGGCTTTTGGCTAATTCATCTGGTGCTAATTCGATCGACTCAAGATTGAGTGCTTTTTTAAGCTTGATTTCATTCACTGAATCATCGCCACGACAAAGTGCCATAATGACGAGTTCTTCGTCTTCTGATTGTCGCCCAACAAATAATAGGCTTTTGATTGTTTGTTCTATTGGCAGTGCCAAAAAGTCAGCAACCTCTTCACAACTCTGTTTGCCAGGTGTGTCGGCTGTTTCGAAAGCACGGCTCCCCATAACAGCTGCCTCTTGGCTCGCATCAGGCATATGAATTTCAGCCAGTTCAACATTTGCAGCGTAACCGCAGTTTGTACATGAAACAATACTATCTTCGCCCGTTTCCGCCAACACTTGAAACTCGTGACTTCTGTTGCCACCGATTGAGCCAGTATCCGCTTCCACTGGACGAAATGCCAAGCCACATCGTTCAAAAATCCGCTTGTACGCGGCAAACATCTTATCGTATGAAATATTCGCTGCTGCTTCATCGATATCGAATGAATAAGCGTCTTTCATGATAAACTCACGCCCACGCATCAAGCCAAACCGTGGGCGAACTTCATCGCGAAACTTCGTTTGAATTTGATAAAGATTCAGCGGGAGCTGTTTGTAGCTTTGAACCTCTGAAGCAACCAGAGATGTGACGACTTCTTCGTGTGTTGGACCTGCACAAAATTCTGTACCTTTTCGATCGTTCATTCGAAGTAATTCTGGTCCATAAGCTTGCCAACGTCCTGATTGTTCCCACAACTCGGCTGGTTGAATCATGGGCATCATAATCTCTTGCGCCCCAGCGTTGTTCAGTTCTTCGCGGACGATATTCGATACTTTATTCAATACACGCCATGCCAAAGGCAAATAGGTGTAAATTCCTGCAGCAACTTGTCTGATATATCCTGCTCTGAGCATCAAACGATGGCTAACAACCTGCGCATCGGCAGGGTTTTCTTTGAGTGTTGGAATCAAAAGTGTGGATTGACGCATTGAAGCCCCTTCAAAAATAGGATAGGTCGAAACAGTTAAGACTTAACACGAGAGGATGCATCTGCGAACGAAATTCGATAACTTGACGGCTAAATATAGTGCATGTACGCAGCAGACGGCCTTTTTCTATCTGGTGATGCTGACATGTCAGTCACTCACTCTACAGGCCAGTGTCGAACTTGGCGAAACGGTGCGTATTGCTGTCGGTCGATTTACCTCTGAAGTCTCGGCAACTGGCGATCGAATTGTTGCAACTGATCTCACAGGCCAACAACATCTCAAAAAAGACAATATCAAGGTTACACGCCGCCGAGGGCATATCGTTCTAAACGGTATCAATACGAAGATGCCACTTATACAACTCAAAGCTGATGGCCCAATTACCATTGGAAAGTATAGTTATGCTCATACGATTGAAGTCAGTGTGCAAAGTGTCAAAGGTCGAGATGAAATTCTGGTGGTCAATCAAGTCGAACTTGAAGATTATGTCCGCGGTGTGATTGGCTCAGAGATGTCACCATCGTGGCCAATTGAGGCGCTAAAAAGCCAAGCCGTGATTTCTCGAACTTATGCCCTTTGGAATAAGTATAATCGTTACGATCAGCCTTATCACATGGAATCGAATGTTCTTGACCAAGTTTACCGCGGATTAAAGCGGCAAAGCGATGTGGTCAAACAAGCTGTGAAGGAAACTTATGGTGAAATCATGGTCTATATGTATCGCCCGGCCCAAACATATTTCTCGGCGACATGTGGCGACCATACCGAAGATGTCGGCGAAATTTGGCGGGAGTCTCTCCCTTATCTACCTGGTGTCGAATGTGGCTACTGCAAACATGCCCCACGTCACCGTTGGGATGTCACACTAACAGAAAAAGAAGTTCGCAAAGCTGCTAACGTCTCAGGACGAATCAAATCGATCGAGATAATCAGTCGTACAAAGGCAGGATCGGCTAATAAGATTAAAGTTCGAACAGCGAAACAGTCGCGCACAATTAAAGGGACCGCACTTCGCGCTGCAACTGGGTATACGAAGATGTACTCGACCCGAATCGACAAAATCAAAAAGACCAAAGGCGGTTGGCGTATTACCGGTAAAGGGTTCGGCCACGGTATTGGACTATGCCAGTGGGGAGCACATGGAATGGCTGAGGAGGGTAAATCTTATAAGGATATTTTAGAGCATTACTACCCTGCCGCCCATTTGCAGCCGGTTTACTGAATGATTTAATTTGATATCCTCTATCGCTCTGCCCTGCTACAAATAGGCAAACTAAATTAAGAAGAAGCCAACCCGTCAAACGCATCTTTGAACATTGTGTAAACACCGTTTCGTGAACATGTGAAGGCATAAGCTTCACCGTATTCATCATTTTTGTTTCTATATAGCTCTGTGCAACCTAAGAAAATTTGTTGGGAATTAAGCGTTTTGAAGCGTCAATAATCAATCCTAATTCAGGTCTTGACATTGACCACCACGTACTGCTTTGCTGTCAGTGAGCTCTCATATCCTGCTTCTTCCAGTATTTGTTGTTTTTGCTCTGTACTAAAACGACGACGTGATCGTCTAACAGTATTTTCTATCCTTTCCATATTCGACTCCTAAATCTGTCGGGCCGAAAAAGGGGCGATAATATTAATCCCGCCAAAGATTCATTCATTGACTATAAGACCTAACCACACATATAGAGATTGGAAAATCTCGGAGGAATCATGGTCTCAAGCAACCGTTTTTATATAATATTTCTTGTCTTATTTATCTACTCAAATATTGCTTTCCCTTGCACTGTTGATCCGCGACGTTCGCCAGTACTCACTGGTTTCGAGGCAGATACCCCTAAGTATATTGATGAATATATTATCTTCAATATATCTTCTCAGGGCGGTATTGGTTTGAGTCAACGGGAATACTTACGGTCAGAAAATCCAACTGTTGAAGAATTCTCCCCCCTATTGATTTATGCAGATGGTCATCAAGTCAATCACAGTGTCATCGTTCTTGGTTATGATTTTGGAGAGCATCTTCAAATCGAACCGACTGATGAACCGGGTTGGTTTGGGGGGAGTATGATCGACACAATGGGTATTCGACCTGTCGAAGGCTGGCAAGATGGTGTGCATTATGAGATTAGGCATAACTTCGACTTTTACAGACAATTTTCACCAGATGGTATTTCTGGAGACTTGGGTAGCAGTATGGTTGTAAGCCAGTTTTACAGTGATTCGCACTCTCGTTCACGCACAAGCAAAGAAATATATGTCAATGACATACTTAAGGATTTCACTTTTTCAGCTGCTCCTGCCGACAATTATCAGTTGGTCATGCCTAACTTACTTCAAACCCAGGTACGTACCGAAGGAAGCACATGTAGAGACACTTCGCGTTATTCACATAAAATTATGCTGACATTCGATTGTGACGCACAACTACTTAATTCAAATTTTGATGGCTATATCGTTTTTGAGCCTGAAGGGGCATTCACTAACCGACCACATTTTGTTCCAGGTGAAGCTGCTCGAACAGCTTTTCAACGCTATGTTTTCAGCCCATCAGAACTCGACGGACGAACTCTCCTTGAGTTAGACTTTTATTTCGCAGATGAAGATTCCCGGCTTGACTTTGAAGAAGATACTTACTGGTATAGATTTCGTCGTTTCGTCGACGCCCACTACAATGTCTATCTTGTCGATAAACGTGGACGAAGCTCCAATCCTCTATCGTTTGATTCTCGCCACTTTGTGAATCACAATTCACCTGCCATCTTTGATCTTCCGGTTAAACCAGAGAATAATATGTGCACATATCAAGAACAAATCGTATCATCAAATTACTGCTCTGATAACTTACATAATGCTGGTGAAGTCGGTATTGATTGTGGAGGCCTTTGTGAACCGTGCGAAGATATTCTGAGACCTATATCTCCTCCTGAAGAGGTTCCGACAGATGATGAACAGGTTCCGACAGATGATGAACAGGTTCCGACAGATGATGAACAGGTTCCGACAGA
>JAHDGS010000086.1:0-5210 GCA_020627505.1 Myxococcota bacterium | reverse complement strand
ACAGATGATGAACAGGTTCCAACAGATGATGAACAGGTTCCAACAGATGATGAACAGGTTCCAACAGATGATGAACAAGTTCCAACAGATGATGAACAAGTTCCAACAGATGATGAAGAGAGTCAGAACGGAGCTGCAGCTAAAGGGAATGATGCGGATATTTCACTTAATTGTTCATCTTCATCGAGTACGTTTTTCGCTTTTATCGTTTTCCCTTTCTTACTTCTAACGGCTCGCCGTCGGCACATATTTATTGTGTTGATGTCAAGTCTATTGTTTTTCACACTTCTAGCATGTGATGAAAATAGCCCTCCTGATGTTGGAGAAAGTGATGATGATGAAGCGGAGTCAAGTATACCGAGAGATAATAATGATAATAATGATAATAATGATGATGATGATATAGAATCAGATGAAACGATCCGCGAAACACCTGCTAACATCAGCGTACCGAACGAGCAATCAGAAACGCCTGCTGATGATAGTGATAATACCATCGACACAGAGATGCCAACAGCCCCTGCTCCTGCCGATGATACACCTGAGAACGATAATGAAATCCCCCCTCCTCCGACACCACAGGAGTGGCGCGCTCTTGTTACTAACATATGCCAACATCGAATCGCATGTTTGAATGAGCTCTCATGTCCAACCTCAACGATCCCTGGAGTTGATGATTGTATAGAAGATATGGGGCAATACCTTTCAAGTGTTGAGTGGGAACAAGCTTTTGTCTTTAGTCAGCAGTGGCTAGAGTCATGTGAGCTCACGCAACGGAATATGTGTGATCATTATAATGAAGGTGGCATCGGTCTGTTCCGAAATCTGGCATGCGAATGCCCAAACACGCCGAACGAACCTCTAGAAGAATGCCCTGGAGATACATTCTGTCAGGCAAGTCTCGGTGATGATGAAGTTGGTATATGTTTACAACGCCAAGAAAGCATACCTGCTGAAGCAACAGCCTGTACTACTCAATCCGAGTGTGAAAGAAATGAAATATGCCTTGGCCATTGCCTTAGAATCTGTGAAGGCATTGAATCTCTACCATCTGCGGGCCCTTGTCCTGATTCGCAGGTCTGCTTAGATCAAGATGAGAACGGTAACGGTTATTGTTATCTCGACGAAGATAGAGGCCTGCCAGAAGACGACTATATCTGGGATTACAGTGACTGTCCCGAAGGTCGGTTCCGTGCTGTTCCAGACTCCCGCCGTGAATATTGGTACTTGTACCCGTGTCTATTTCCATGTTCAGAATAAACATCAGTAAATATAAAAGAAGCGCCCAAACACTTGGGCGCTACTTTATTGTCAGACGTTCAATCAAGCGCGCAGCCATTAAGTCTGCCGACTCCGGTGCATGCCGAAAGAATAGACTTGGCTCGATCAGCTCAACTTCATTGAGAACTAAATCACCCTGTTTGTTTTTCAAAAAATCGAAACGTGCATAAAACAAGTCTTCGAATCGTCGCTCAAGTTGTTGATATAAGCAGATGATTTTCTCGACTTGATATGGCTCGAATGCATAAGGCATATCGATTGCACCATGATCGTCTTGCACGCGGTAGTCACCATCGACAGGCACCTTTCGTACACCATGGGCATATCGACCATCGATCACAATGGCACTGACTTCACCAAATGTCTCAACTGTATCAAGATAAGATTGACACATGAAACCGAGGGTCGGTTGATGACGCCATATATCATTCAAGAAGTATCTGGCCTCATGCCGTTTTGCCCCAGTGAAGCGGAGAGTATTTCTCGCATTTGCACCGATCACCGGTTTCAAAAAGTATGTGCTCGTTGACACAAAGTCGATCGCATCAAAATCATCGCCAGCTTTGAGCCAGGTTGTCTTAACCAGCGGCCAGTCGACCTCTTTGAGGTAGTTTTTATCATAATTCCATTTCACAACAGCAAACGGATTTAACAAACGCGTCACCTTCGAAGTCGCATTCGCCCATTTCAAGAATGCTTCAATATGTTCCGTATAATCCCACGTCGTTCGCAGTTGAACAGCATCATATATCGACCAATCGATATCAGCCGACCAAGGAATCACGTCGACATCTAGCCCTTCTCGACGAAGTGCAGCTTCATACGGCTCGTCGTCACATTCTGCCGGGCGAAGGTTTTGACAAGTTGCTAAGGCAATACGAAACTTAGTTTTCTTCAAGGTTCGACCTTGTGCCACATAAGCGTTCACTTTTCATGCCGTTTGAACATGCTTTTTGGCGCGCCAAGCCGATATATGAAACCTGAATAAACAGATCGTTATCTTGCTCATCAAAAGAATTAAAGCTCAAACAGTTTCCTTTTTTCCGAAACTGATCAAACCCAGATCGTCCTGACATCGATATCAAGCCAGAAGTCACACCAATCAGTTCGCCATTGCCATCATAAATTGGGCCACCCGAATTTCCAGGGAATACATCAGCGTGAATTCCAAAGAAATATGGAGAAACGACGCGCTTCATAACCAGCTCTCCAGTCGTTTCACGAGATCCCTGGCAAGCTTCGTCATCCGTTTCGCGCCCTTGATCGTCTAAGCACGCTTCATAATGAACCACGACGTCTGACCGTTTTACTTTTCCTGTAATATCCAATTTGATAGGTAGTCCAAATGGATGGCCAAGAGAAACAGCTGGTGATTCAGTTATCATAGGACTTGCATCCAGGCGCAATGGACTTGCTTTTCGTTTGGAAGACTCCACAGGTCTATCGAGACGAATGAATGCGACATCTCCATTCTCGGAAGACACGATGTACTCAACGGCACTGCATGTATAGACATCTTCATCCCATACTTTCCCGACACCGTTATCTTTATTCATTCTAAAACCGAAAACAAAATTCAAGTTTGGGTCACATACCCCCCGAGGAATGCAGTGTCCTGCCGTCACAACTAAGTCATCATCTACAAGGGTTCCAGTACACCAAGCCCCTCGCGGCTGAGTTCGAAAGGGTACATCTTCACAGAGTCCTCTTCCTGAATCATCTTGGACTCCTGCTAGAGAGCCTGAACCGATCGAGCGAGAGCCATCGTCAAAACGTCCCATTCTTGCTTGAGGAATCAAGGCAACGACAGAACTATATCCCAAGTCTTGCCATCGCTGTGGCGCTCGATGTAGCTCTACTAAGTTATTTTCACCAAAAAGCACCTGTTGTTCATCAGACTGTGTTTGATTCATATCCAATCTGCTTTCTTCCCCGCAAGCAGATAAGAACATCATCATGCACAACAAGAATATGTATATATGTTTTTTTTCTTCCATATATGCCTTATCGGCCAAAACATGGATTCGATGCGGATCGTTCATCGGTCATATAACCGATAATACCCTACTCAGTTAAGAGTCAATCGATATACTCTTCAAACAGCTAAAATAACATGTAAAATCGATGTTTTGCCCGCAGATGGCTTGTTCTTTTATCTGGAATTAGGCTAATGTTTCCGGAGGTGAGGATCTAATATGAAGAACTATTTTCGACCAATTACATTATCAGCAATAAGCGCATTGACCTTGTCTCTGGGCTTAACCAACTGCTCTGCAAAAGAACCCAATTTTAGAACCAGTACAGAGACCATCAAGTCTTATCTAAAAGATAATGACTTTAGTCAAAAGCCAACCGTTGCCAAGATTCAGCTGCTGCATATATCTGATCATGAATCAGAGATTTTCCCGATTTATACCCCAGGTAGCAACAATGGTATTGGTGGTGTCGGCAATACGTCAGCTTTGTTCCAAGCGCTCGAAAATGATTCAAAGATTCCAACACTCCGTCTCAGTGCAGGCGATACGTTTATGCCGGGCCCGGCACTCAAAGCAGGAACAGCAGTCGATAATCCTGTTAGCAAAGCCAATAACCTGCTCGGACTGAATGCTGCCGCCCTCGGTAACCATGAGTTTGACTATGGTGAAGCGTACCTCACTGCGATGATTCAAAATGCCGACTTCCCTTATATTTCCGCTTCGGTCAAAGTCAAAAGTGGCCCTTTAATGGATGTTTACCGCCCAATCGGCGAGTTTGAGGCCACCCCATGGATTCGACACGTTAAAGGTAAGTTGATTCCACGAGGTAAATTCTGCGTGGCGAAGAATATTGAGGTCTACGGTATAGGTGGATGCCCACAAGAATTCATTTTCGGGGTCGTCGGTGCGACAACGCGTGAGCTAAAGTCAGTCGCGTTAACGTCTAATGACATTACCATCTCAGAAGATATGGACGCATTCGTCAACGATGTTCAAGCGCAAGTGACTGCCCTCCAGAATGAAGGCATCAAAAAGATCATCTTGCTCTCACACCTTCAATCCCTTGAAGAAGATATTAAGTTGATTGAAAATGGACTAACAGGCGTCGATATTATTGTCGCAGGCGGTGGCGACGATAGACTGGCGAACGAACCTGGTCATCTATTGAGCGGCGATACCCGCAGCCAAGCATGCAACGGTGAACCAACCTGCTACCCGATTACCCGCACCGCGAAAGATGGTGCCCCTGTGATGATTGTTGCCACAGATGGCCAACATCGCTATGTCGGTCGACTACAAGCTGGTTTTGATGAAGAGGGTGTGCTCACTTGGTACGACCCGCGTATATCACGCCCTTGGCCGGTGACAGACAATATTGTCGAATTCTTCGCACCAGACCTTTCGGGTCGACCTGCGCTTGCGAAACGACTCGAGAACAAAACAGTGGCTGCCCTCGAACCGATGATGCATATCATTGCTCAAACTCAAGTCTTTTTTGAAGGCCGCCGTGAACGCGTCAGAAATCGCGAAACGAATCTCGGTAACTTAAGCGCCGATGCGATCGTATGGTCTGCTCGAAAAGCCCACCCAGAACTCGATGTTGCTTTTGCAATTCGAAATGGTGGTGGCATCCGTGATTCGATCGGATACGAGCTTAATGTTCGACCCGACCTCAGTGAAACCCCTATTCGTGAATTGGAAATTCAATCAGCCTTTCGTTTCAATAACCCACTGCTCATCGTTGAAACGACACACCAAAGCATCATCGAGACAATCGAATCAGCTTTGCGTGATGCAGGTGGTGGCCATGGACGCTTTCCACAGATTAGTGGCGAGGCCGCGATTGACTATACGCGAGATGGTGGAGACCAAGTTCAAAACCGAACGAAATCTGGTGTATTCGAGATTACCCAAAGTGGTAGTAAGGTCATCAATATGAGCTATGTCAATCAA
>JAHDGS010000085.1 GCA_020627505.1 Myxococcota bacterium | reverse complement strand
TGTAAACTTATTTATGCCGCGCATGCATTTTCGGCAACTACAATTCGCCGCGTTCTTTGTCCTTCTTGTATCTCACGAATATGGATGAGGTCGAGTCCAACGTCATCAAGAAGTCGTTCAAGATATCCGGCATGTGTTTGTGCGCCCAAAATATAGCGATGTTGAAAGAACTGAGGGGATGATCGCCACGCGGATAACAATCGTTTGATCGGCAAAAAACCGACACCGGCAAATATGATATTATGCGGCTTTTCCGGGCATTTTAGATGCTCCGCCCGGGTCGTCCGTAATCTGCATCGGCCCTTAAAATCGGAGACCATTTGCCGCTCTGCCAGACGATTGATCACATGCTGGGAGGCGTCGACAAATGTGACATGTGATTGCGACTTCAGAAGGCAACTCAGTCCAATATATCCATGATCACAACCAATATCAAATGTTGGATAGAGGTGATGTGTGCATGACACGATGGCCTCGAGACGATTCATAGGTCGTTGCGCTCATGTGAGTCAGGTATGTTGATCTGTTTGTTGACTTTCGGTGGGGCAAGCGTCAGTTTTTGCCTATAAACCCACATTGCAAATGCATGAACCCATGCTTGCGTCGCTCGGTAAAGCCACCACGGCAATGAAGGTTTGAACCCGATGAGGGCTGTCATAATAAATCCAGCTGGTATACTCCGGATGAAATCAAAATACCCAGGTTGCATTTCTTCAGATGTCGTTCGGCACAACAGTCCTTTTACAATGTGGAGTCGAATAAAGTCATCAGAGAGCTGGGGGGCATGCATTTCTATAAGTGACGCTCGAACGCCGCGTAAATAAACGCGAACAGTGAGTGTATTGTCGCCTAAAATTGTTTCAGTGCGAACGAGGCCAAGGCAAAAAAGGGGTAAGAACGCATAATGCCCCTGAATAAAGGCAACCATAGGTTGGCCAGTGTCGGGAAATGATTGAATGGAATCGACCGTTTTATGGGGCGATACGGTCGCAGGATGAAGTGCCTCTAACTGGAGATAATTCTGGAGCGTGGTCTTATATCGCGCATAATCTTCTTTGACGCCTTGTTGCAATGCTGCTGATGGTACAATCCCGGCGACATCTGGGTTATTTCCGTCTTGAAAGTCCCGATCAGATAGGGCAGATTCGTCCCTTGGGAGGTCGTTTATGGCTGGCAGCGAAGAACTCGGTATCATTGAACTTGATTCTATTCATTTTTTTACCAATCGACCAGAGCGTTCGCATCGATTTTACACAGAAATGCTTGGCTTCAAACCGATTGCTGAGAGTGGTCCTGCGATGGAGGCGGCATCAGGTCAAACATCGATCGTGTACGAATCGGGTGGCACCCGTGTTGTTGTGAGTGCCGTGAATGACCCTAACAAAAACTCACGTGCCGCTCGGTATTTAAAGCGTCATCCCGATGGAATCGGCACACTGACATTTTTAGTTGAAGACTTGGACCGGGCTTATCGCTTTCTGGATAGCCGCGGTGGTACAATCATTGCCGGTCCACATGAAGACCGGAGTCATGGTGGTCTTTACCGACAATTCTCTGTAACAACTGCGATCGGTGATGTCGCCTTTCGTTTTGCCGAGAAAAAAGACTACATGGGTTTTGCGCCAGGTTTTGTTGATTATTCAGGGCCTGAGGTACCTGACCTTGCGCCGATAGGGTTTGGTGCGATCGATCACATTACGAATAATGCCCCTTCCATTGCACCGATTAAACTGTGGATGGAGCATGTGCTGGGGATGGAGAAATGTTGGGATATTGAGTTTCACACAGATGAACTTGGCAATCCAAAACAGAGTGGAACAGGGCTCAAGTCAGAGGTGATGTGGGATCCGAAGAGTGGGTTGAAGTTTCCGATCAATGAACCGCTTGCACCATTTTTTAAAGAAGGACAAATCAACACATTTGTGGAAGACAACGCAGGCGCGGGCGTGCAACATATCGCCATCGAGGTTGAAAATATCGTCGACGCCGTTCAGACGTTGAGAGGGCGAGGTGTCAATTTTCTTGAGACGCCTGAGATTTATTATGAGATGGCGCCAGGTCGACTCGATGAGAAAGGTGTTGACGCCAATGCGATTTCTCACACGATGGACGTCCTGAAGCCGCATGGTATTTTAATTGATGGCAAGCCCGGCAATAACTACCTGATTCAGATATTTATGAAAGATGCGGCAACCGCTTATGGCGATGAAACAGCTGGCCCGTTTTTCTTTGAGCTGATTCAACGCTGTGGTGATGATGGCTTCGGTGAAGGTAATTTTAGAGCGTTGTTTGAGGCGATTGAACGCGACCAGGTCGAGGCGTAGGTTCGGTCATGTTAGACACGAGACGACACGGACAGTTGCCGCAGAAACCCCACACGGCGTTACGGCTGTATGGCGAATTACATTACGAGCATTGTGTCACACGAGATGGGTTTGATGGTCCATTTTCTCTCTTATACTTAAAGCAGCCGGCCCATTATCACGGCGACTCGAAACAAGAGCCAAACTTATGGTTGAGCCCGGAAGATGCGTCTGACCTCTCAGGAACCTGGGCACCGGGCTTGAGGAGACGACATTTTCGCACCCAAGACATCAAGGCCGAAGGGACACACCTAAGTGCGCGTGCGCCACTTCTTTATAACAGTGACCTCACGATCGGCGTGGTTAAACCGATGACACAAGACGATCGTGTCTTCGCAAATGCTGATGGTGATGAGTTGTTTTATATTCACAAAGGTGAAGGCGTGCTGACGACACCTTATGGTCGTCTTTCATTTCATGCTGGTGAATATCTTTTCATCCCCAAAGCGACACCATATCACATTCGCTTGCAGCATGATGAGCAGCATTGGTTTTGGATGGAGTCGACATCTGGGTTTCGACTATTAAATCAATATCGAAATCCTGTTGGGCAGTTAAGGATGGATGCGCCATATACACATCGAGACTTTGTCGAGCCTGAGTTGGTGCCATGTGAGGTGCCGTCGGAACAGCGTCTAATAGTGTACTCAAAGCGTGGCGGCACCTTTTCAAGTCATCAAATGACGGCAGACCCTTTTGATGTTGTCGGGTGGGATGGTTCTGTTTATCCATTTACGTTTCCAATTTTGAAGTTTTCGCCAAAGATTGGTCAAATACATCTACCGCCAACGGTACATGGGACGTTTGCAACGGGCCGTTCATTGGTTTGTTCTTTTGTGCCTCGGAATGTCGATTTTCATCCAGATGCCATTCCGTGTCCATATCCACACAGTAATGTTGATGTTGATGAAGTCATTTTTTATTGTGATGGCGATTTTACCAGTCGTCGTGGTGTCGGTGCGGGTAGTGTATCTCTGCACCCGGCCGGCGTGCCACATGGCCCACATCCAGGTGCTTATGAAAGAAGTATTGGAACCACGCGTGCTGAAGAAACAGCCGTAATGATCGACACATTCGAACCACTCAAACCGTGTGCATGGGCACAACGATTGTCTGTTGATGATTATGACGAAAGCTGGCAAAAACATTAAGGAATTATCGCGCCAAAATATGGCGTGGCGCATATATATGAGGGAGAACGTATGAAATTGGCTACTCGCAAAAATGGAACCCGTGATGGGGAGCTCCTTGTTGTATCAAGAGACGGGACGCGTGGCGTCGTTGCGCACGAGGTTGCGTCAACGATGCAGGCCCTACTCGATAACTGGGATGTGCTGGCGCCGAAAGCGGAAAATCTTTATGCCGCACTCAATGCTGGTGAATGTAAGTCGGCGTTCGAACTTGATATATCGACACTGACAAGTCCTTTGCCTCGGGCATATGCATGGATCGATGGCAGTGCTTATATCAACCATATCGTTCTTGTGCGAAAGGCGCGGAACGCAGAGCCACCTGAAACCTTGCGGACGGATCCCCTCGTTTATCAAGGTGGAAGTGATACATTTTTAGCGCCGCGTGATGACATCCCTGTGGCAGATTTATCATGGGGCGTCGATTTCGAAGCAGAACTCGCCGTGATCACCGATGATGTCCCGGCCGGTATTTTACCTGAAAACGTGGATGGTCACATTAAGTTGTTGATGCTTGTCAATGATGTTTCACTTCGGAACCTGATTCCTTCAGAACTGAAAAAAGGTTTTGGTTTTTTCACCAGTAAACCATCAACAGCATTTTCACCATTTGCAGTCACGCCAGACGAGCTGGGCGATGCATGGCAATCGGGTCGTGTTCATTTGCCGCTAGAATCATATTTGAATGACGCTTTTTACGGGAACCCTGATGCAGGTCCAGAGATGCATTTCAGTTTTCGAGAACTTGTCTCGCATGTGGCAAAGACCCGCTGGCTCAGCGCAGGGACGATCGTTGGCAGTGGCACCGTCTCGAATGAAGATATTTCAAAAGGGTCGAGCTGTTTGGCTGAAAAGAGAATGCTCGAAAAAATTAAGACAGGTGAGTTCAAAACGCCTTTTATGCAATACGGAGATAAGATTCGGATTGAGATGAACAAAGATGGACAGAATATCTTTGGTACGATTGAACAAACTGTGGTGGAACGGACGATGGAGCATCGTAAATAGTATGGTGATGCGGTTACGATCCTATTGGCGGTCTTCGTGTTCATGGCGTGTGCGAATTGCTTTAAATTTAAAAGCCATCGACTATGAAATTGATCCTGTTCATTTGGTTAAGGATGGCGGGGAGCAGTTTAGTGAGTTGCATACGAAGCTCAACCCCGAGAATCTCGTGCCGGTGCTGAACGACAATGAACAGGCTATTTCGCAGTCTGTTGCGATTTGCGAGTACCTTGAAGAATGCCACCCGACACCGCCGCTGTTACCGAAGTCTACTGCCGATCGCGCTGTTGTTCGACAGATGGTTGAGATCATCAATAGTTCCATACAGCCGATACAGAATTTACGGGTTGGCGCACGGTTGAAGAAAAAATATGACTTCGATGAACGACAAGTTCGCGCATGGAACCGACATTGGATCGAAAATGGTTTTGATGCATTGGAGCGTTTGGTTGAACGGCATGGTGGCGCTGCATGCTTCGGTGATGAAGTGACGCTCGCAGATGCGTTTTTGGTTCCGCAGTTATATAATGCAGAGCGCTTCGATGTTGATATGGATCGGTACCGCCTTCTGTCTGCCATAGATGCCCGTCTCGGGTTTCACCCGGCCTTTATTGAGGCCCGTCCTGAGCGTCAGCCAGATTGTCCTGAACATATGCGGAGTGTGGATTGATGCAGACATTCGTCAGACTCGCCTTTACGACATGCCTGATGGGTTGTTCTTATGCTTGTATGCAGACCGCGAATAACTCTTTTTACGGGGTGCGCGGCTTTGAAGATGACGTGCTAGATTCAGGTGTTGTTGGAGATGGTTACGAAGACTATTATGACGGTGGCTCACCCAATGACGCTGAGAAACCTGATGAGATCGGCGAAGATGAAACAGCCATTGGCGTGCCCGCCGTGCCAACTGGTCCGCGTCCTGGGCCTGATGAAAGCTCTGAAGAGCAGCCAGATGAAATAGAGGACGAAGCACCTCCTTCGGAAGAAGGCGAAGAGCAGGAACCACCTGATGAAGGAAATGGGGAAGAAGAGGTTCCTGAAGATGATCAAACGCCACCGGAAGATGAAACGCCGGCCCCACCTGAAGTGTGGCTTCCTATGGAAATCCAGGTGCTTGAAATTGTTAATCAACGACGCAGCGAAGGCGCGACATGTGGTGGCCAAAGTATGCCACCGGCGCCACCAGTTGACTTCGATGATAATTTGAGAATGGCTGCGTTTCTTCATTCGAAAGATATGGCAGATAACAACTATTTCTCGCATACAGGTCTCGATGGAAGCTCACCTGGACAGCGAATGGCACGACAGGGGGCATCGGCCTATGGTGGTGAAAATATTGCCGCAGGGCAAGGAAGTCCGTCATCTGTCATGAGTAGCTGGATGCAGTCGCCAGGTCATTGCAGCAATTTAATGAATGCACGTTGGACGAAGCTCGGGGTCGGGTATGCCACCGGTGGTTCTTATGGCCACTATTGGACACAGAACTTCAACTGACCACCCCTCTAAACAATTGATTTTTAACGCTTAATCGTCCTTGTGGTTGTCATGTGTCTCAGCATGGGCACTCGCTGGCGCAGCTATGGGCCCCAGATTAAAAAAGATACAATAAAGTATGGATATGTTTAAGCTAAGAAACAGTGTTCCGATACTCATTGCTGTCATCAGTCTGTCAAGCGCATGTGGCTCTCAACAACCAAACAAGACCTTTGAGACAGAAGGACTGAATAACGGTGATGGAACGGACTCATATGGGTATGGCAAAATAGACACTGACCACGATGCTGAAACGCGTTTAACTGATTTGCCCGATAACTATTTGTCGAAACCTGTTTCACCTTCAATCGGCGGATATGAAGCTGATTCTTTATATCCTTTTTGTGAAGAAGGTTATTGCATTTCGTATTGTCCTGATGATTATTCTCGGGTTGATAATTGTATCAATCGGTTAAACCCACCATCTCCATCGATTCGAAGAGCGATGGTGCACCCGGGATATTCCGAACATGATGATGTTGGTGATGATGTAAAAAAAATGGGAACGACGGAGACAGACCGTCTCTTTGAGTCGCCTTACGAATCATTTCCGATTGATGGGGGAGAAGACCGCGTGATGATTCCTGGGTTTGAGCGTTCAACAAATGATGGACGTTTGCACTGGTCTCGCGAAGGGAATTCAGGCTTTCATCTCTTTCGCCCAGAACGACTACAGCTTGATGGAACCATTCAAGCGGGTCTTGAATCTTACGAAAAACCATATGTGAGTGGACTATCTATTTTCCAGCCGCCAGGTCAAACACGGATGACAGAGGAAGGAAAGTTGCCGAGCAAATTTCACAATCTGTTGTGTGATGCTTCGGGTTTGTCCGAAGCTGAGGATGAAGGGCAGCAGCATAACATACGGTCTTGTGAGGGGCGTCTATCAAATGATGATGTCTATATTGATGGCGATTGTTACGACCTTTCAATTATCTACTTTTTAAATCAAAAGTCACCAAGTGATGAATCTTTTTCAGGTCGTTCAGAGATTCACAGTGTTGATGTGACTGTTTTTGTCCCGAGGGCGAAAACGAAAGATGCTGGTATTTGGGATTTGAATCAGCCGTGGCGACATGGTGATCGACGTGTGTTGATGTACCCAAGGACAACTGAGACAACACTGCCAGCGTATAACGATGGCGGTTATCATCCTTGGTCTGATGCTTGGCAGCATGTCAGCGGCGATTCGTTTGAGTCTCTGGCGAGTGTTGTGAATGATAAATGCGCTGGAGCTGAACAGCCTGGATGGTGCCGGTTCCATGATGTTCATTATTATAACCAAGAAGACTTTTTTATGGACTTTGCGGATGACAACGTCGACCATTATTGGAGTGGTTTTGACTGTGTTGCCGGCGCAGAGAACTGTAGTAGTCAGTATCAGCTTTTTGAACCATCAATCAACGCTGATGGTCGGCTTATGATGATTAACTCGAATAATGATATCTATTATTCATATAATGATGTTGGGCCATGTCGCGCCGATGGATGGACAACATGGCACCCCCTCAGTCATATGCCGTTTGATTCGAATATTCGAAATCATTATCCAATCGGTGAGGCGATGCGAAATGGAGCGGGGCAGCCCATCCCCTTCCGATACTCTGATGGCTCAGATATTCCTGATGGTGCGATGATTCATGGCGCCTACCCGTGGATGGATAGAAATGGTCGAAATGTATTCTTCGCAGCACAGAACAAAAGACGCAATCATATCAAGTCTATTGAGGAGTCCGGATATGTTGGGCATCGAGGCGAGAGCTATAATGGTGCAGCCGTATCTGGTGACGCAACCTTGAATCGGCCTGATGGTGCTGCAGCCAAACAAGTGTCCGTGATTGGCGCCTGGACGCAGGGGCAGATGATTGTTCTCGATAACAACCTGAACTTTACGGACTTCGGTGGTGCGCAACCAGTGTGGTGGAGTGGACGTCGTAACTATAAATTACGACTTTACCAAAATGAGGATGTATGGGTCCGGCCACATGGTTCATCAAATATCTTCTCTATGGAACATGTTTTGAACCAGTATGAATCGTTGAAGCCGCGTCTGCCTTTTGATGTGGTATGGAAGGTGTCTTCAGATAACCTTCACACGACAGAAGTGGTTTTTGATGATTATGTTCGCAATGACATATTAATCAACTTGCCGATGAACGCGCCGATGAAGAAATATAAACGCACACATACACTTTTCCCTGGCGCGCCAACAGATATTTTCTTTCCAGATGATGGTTTTGAACCTGTCTTTGATGATGGCGGTCAGCAAAATGCACCAAAGAGTCGTTTCGTATCAAACCCGCGATTGCAAAATACGGCGACAAGCTCAACCCGGTTCATGACGAATGCATTGACACCGCCGAGGAATATTGAGTTGAGGGGCGGTGCGCGCATAGAGCCGGTTGGCATGGGTGGTGTTGTGGGTAAAGGCGTATACCTAGACGGAAAAGATGATTTTATCGACGTTGAAATGGTTGCTCAAGATGGCGAAGAATGGCTCGTGTCAGCATGGATCGATAGCCGAGAACTCGACCCAACACGTCTGCGAACATTATTTTATTTCGGCGACCATTCGTTTATTCAGATCTCGCGTGAACGTATCTTATTCTTTGACAGGTTTTCGAGTGGTCAAAAAACGCGAACGGTCAATCTAGAGCGACTTGGCCTTGATTCAGAGCAGTTTATACACGTCGCGTTCAGACTGACGCGGGAAGAAATTCCTGTCATTGCTCAAGCACCGGCACCCGATGGGCCAATTGAAGGCGGCATCATAGGTCAGGCTGTTCGGCAAAAAGTACAGACGCGTCTAGCGCGTGTGATCCGAACTTATGTCAATGGAACGCGTCTGCCGAATCAGAAGGTGATATTCAACGCCGCAGATGGTCACAAGATCGGCATGAACTTCAGTGAAAAATATGTTGACGGAAAAGTTTATTTCTTAGTTGGAGACCCCGGGCCTGATCATGGGTTTGAGCACTATCTACGAAACCCAATTGGGTTCAAAGGGTGGGTCGATGATGTTCGTGTGGAGCGATTAAATCAACACAGTCGCCACGCGGAAAGCTTTACCGAAGAGACGCTCTGTAACTTGGCGTATGGAACATTGGTTTCGGTGGCTGAAAGAGACGGCTTCGAGAATGGGAGTTTGTTGCAACCGCTTGCGATGACAGCGAGCCGCTACGGTTATTTTGATGCCTCGACGAATGGTGTTGCAAACACGGGACGAGCTGCCCGAGTTTGTGAACGGCTTGATATCTCCTCTTTTGCTGAACCTGATATTATTCCGCCGCAACGTGACGCCAAAGCATGTGTGAATGATGTTCATCGGAAAGGGACAGCATCATCCGTCGCTGACAGATGTGTGAGAGAAGAGCGACTTGGCATGGCTGATAAGCCGCTTATTCATGATGCCCCTCGTCCGGATTTTGTCGATGAACCCTTCTGTCTCGCGTGTCATCAAAATAATAATACGTTTGATGGACTCAATATGATTGCATTGACGGGCGGTTCAAGTATTCTCCGTGCCGACGATAAACGTCGTCAGCCGCATGATGCACCAGCGCGCATATTTGGTTGTGTGGAAGATGCGTTGATATCAGGTGACGACAGGTGCCATCAGGGTTCGAACGGTGTTAAGCTGGATGCGCTGCTCGATATTCATGGTGCGATCTTTCCGGATTTTTAGACGAAGGTTTCAGAGGGCAATTGGCTGGCGGCGTATGTTTATCGATTTAATATGATATTATTTATTTCCTGAGCATGTGTGAACACGGCGAGGTGACCTGCACCGCGAATCTCTGTATCGACAGTCTGGTTTGCCGGTAAAATGCGGTCCTTGGTTCCATGTATTTTATGCACGTTTGCAGGGCGTTGCGTGCGTTGCCATTGTCGAATGGCCCCGACAGCCCATTGATAAAAATCCGCATTTGCATCTAGCAGCCACTTTTCGAGAAAGCCTTTTTCTTGGTCATTCAATGGGCCGAAGGCCACATGGGCATATTTTTTTGCAACACCAAGCCGTTTCGCGGTGAGCAAGCGCTCCACAGGAATATGCCGTAGGGCGCGTAAGTATAAGGGGAAGTCTAGCCTGTGCGTCGCACTGGAGATAAGTGTTACCGCATCAACCCCTGGTATGTCCGCCATCTCTGTCGCAAGCATGCCACCGAATGATAGGCCAACAATATGGCTCGACGAATTTTCATCACACCGGTAGGTGTCGAACATACGGTGTGCGTATGAACGGAGTGTTTCACCAGGTTTATGCGAGAGCCAGTGCATGTCGACATATTCGACACGTGACCGAAGTTCAAGCCGAGAAAATGCAGATGCATCTGCACCGAGTCCGCTCACAAAGTAGTAGACGTGCTTTTTTGTCGTCATTTACAGGCGTATGCCAGATGTTGAGAGCGCACGTGCTTCTGTGATTTGGACAGGAACAATTGAACCGATGTCGCTTTCATCACCTTCGAAAATCACAATATGATCGGCCGGTGTCCGAGCAGATAATTTGACGGTCGACTTTTTGGATGTCGCTTTGCCGAGTCCGCCAATTTGGACAAGTCCAGGGTAGGGGGCACTCTGGTCAAGATGCTCTTTACCACTGTTCTTAGCGACGCGTTCAACAAGAACATCATAGGTATGACCGACCAAAGCTTCATGTTGTGCCAAGCTAATATTTTGTTGATGGCGAAGCATCATATTATTTCGTTCTTTTTTGATTTGGTCAGGAATGTCGTCCGGGTCGCGCTTGCCTGAGACGGTACCCGGTCTTGGCGAATACTTGAAAACATAAACCTGTTTGAACTTCACTTCATCGAGTAAAGTCAACGATTGTTGGAACTCGTCATCGGTTTCTGTTGGAAAACCAACGATCATATCGCCAACAATGCTTAAGTTCGGAATGCGTGCACGCGCGCGACGAATCAAGTCGAGATAAGACTCGCGGGTATACCCACGATTCATTTTCTTGAGTATGCGATTCGAACCACTTTGTGCGGGTATATGTAAGAACGGACACATGCGATCGAGGTCCGCCATGGCATCAAGCATATCATCCGAAAAGTCTCTTGGGTAACTGGTGAGAAAACGTAATCGAGGGACGTCAGGAATAGCATCGTGAACACGACGGAGGAGTTCCGCGAATGAAGTAGAACCATGTGTGTAGTGGTTAATCGTTTGGCCAAGCAGTGTGATTTCTTTGACGCCAGCGTCTTGTAGCTTCTTCGCTTCAGCAACAATGCCTTCCGGACTTCGATGAACCTCTTCACCGCGCGTGAACGGAACAACACAAAATGCACAAAACTTATTACACCCGCGCGTGATTCGGATATAGGCCTGTGCGCCTGTGGTGTACTCACCCACCAGTCGACCTCTGTCAAATGCGTCAAGCTCTATCGCGCGTTCTTCGGCCTGTTTGACGCGACGATCACGGTGATTCGACAGTGCAGCATGTTGTCCATCTTTGTGGTTCAACAGGTTGACGACCTTATCGATCTCACTTGGGCCAACCAGCATGTCGATTTCAGGATGCTTCCTTTGGAAGTCTTCACCGACACGTTCGGCCATGCAACCCATCACACCGACGATCAC
>JAHDGS010000006.1:20509-55854 GCA_020627505.1 Myxococcota bacterium | reverse complement strand
CGTTGATTCAGGTGTGTCGCCTGATAAAGGTGATGAGGATGAAGCGCAAGGTGAGCTCAATACCGATTCAGATGATGATGAAGAAATTGAGGTGGATGAGGCAGATTTAGTTGACTTAATCGGTGGAACAATCACTTCGACCGACTTAACGCCATACGCACGGGCGACGAATGGTGAAGGTGTTGAACAAGAGTTGACGTACCGAATGTTTTCAATTGAAGGTGATGAAAGAGACGAGCGCAGAGTTGCCATTCTTCTACCTGGTGGCGGCTATACCTTTGTTGCAACGGAAGAATTTACAGTCGGACCTCGGGCTGTATATAGTATTGGGACGTGGCGAGATATATTGGTTCGCCAGGGCTATGTTGTTTTGATTGCTAATTATAGAACAGTCACGGATGCATATTTTAATACGTCGCTTGATGCTTATCCTGAGACGATGCTATATGCAGTTCAGGACTTAAAGGCTTTAGTTCGTTATGTGAGAAAAGAAATTGCTGAAGGGAACCCAAACCGATTGAACGAGGACCAGATCATTGTTGGTGGTCACTCGGCAGGCGCTATCACCGCGCTACATGCTGCCTATCTAGATGAATCAGATATTGATTCACAATGGGTGTTTAATGCTGAATTGGTTGAACGCGTTGGCGGTTTAGAAGGTTCGGTCGGGGTGACTGGTTATTCGAGTGATTTCAATGGTGTCATCAATATGGCTGGTACAATTGCGAACCCTGTGATTATTTCAGTGGGAGAGCCATGGCTTTTTAGCATTCACGGCACCGATGATGAGGGCAGTGGACCATACTATGAATTTGGTGATTATATGTATGGCGCAGGGTCGATTGCA
This sequence comes from Myxococcota bacterium, assembly GCA_020627505.1. Lineage (GTDB taxonomy): Bacteria > Myxococcota > UBA727 > UBA727 > JAHDBA01 > JAHDGS01. The sequence goes on along the minus strand of JAHDGS010000006.1, from coordinate 55,007 downwards.
GAGCATCTTGATTCGCTGGCAGGATTTGTGCACCAATACTTTGAAATCGAGGGTGGTCGACATCATACACCGCTGACTTGTACAGATTGTATGAATCAAGCGATCGAGTTTTTGAAGGCGCGTGAATAATTGTTGGACTTTACAGGATGAATGAGATTGCTAATCTTATTCGTCCCCCTTAAAATCGACCTGTTGAGGTCGATTTTATTATGTCTGAAGAGGTTGTGATGGATTCAAAGGACGAAACAAACGTAAAAGAGCCTATGTCGAATGAACTCGAACAAGCCAAACCAAAAACGAGAGATCGACTCGTTGCGCTCCCTGTTGCATTGATGAGTATCGCCTACCTCGCCAATATTCAATTTGGGATTTTCGGTTTTTTTGATTGGTTGCCGGATAACCTTCCTTTTATTGGAAATCTTGATGAAGCATTCTTCACGGGACTTTTATTATGGGCCTGGAAAAAGTGGAAGGGAGACAAGTGATGCTGATGAGAGCGCTTTTTTTTGTCCTCTCTATATTTTTGTTTGGGTGTGAAGCAGACGTATCTGATAAAACAGATGATATAGATGAGAATGAAAACGAAGATGAAGACCTTGATGTCGATGAAGAAGCCTTCAATACTGAAAGTGAAATCATTGAAAGTGAGCGGCTCCCTTTTGCTGAAGCGCCACATGTAGATGAATATACCATCGGTTTATTTTATCGTTCATATCAACTGGAAGAAGACGATCGTGACAAAAGACCAGTTGCTATTTTACTACCAGGTGGTGGGTTTACCAATTTACAGTTTGATGATCTACGCGGATGGCGCGATGCACTTGTGAGAGCTGGCTTCGTGGTCTTTGTTCAAGAGTACCGGTTGTCGAGCTTTATTCATCTCAACAGTATTGAAGGCTATGTCGGTGCAATCGTTGATGCCATTCATGATCATAAAGCGTTTATTCGCTATCTCAGAGCACATGAAGATGATTATGATATCGATGCATCGAGTCTCATCACAGGTGGACACTCTGCTGGGGCGATTACTGCTTTGCATAATGCATACTTAGATCCAGCTGATGTCCAAGCATCATTTTTCTTAAATAATGTTGTCGAGGCAAAAGGCGGATTAGAAGGAGAGATTGGGGGTCTAGAGGGAGCCACCAGTGTTGATGGTGTTATCAACTTAGCTGGCGCGATCAATGATCCGACGACCATTGACGCTGATGAGCCATGGCTACTGAGTATTCATGGCTTAGCAGACCCCATTGTTCAGCACGATGAATTGGTTTTGGGTGGGGTGCCCGTGCTTTATGGTTCCACTCAAATCGCGGAACGTGCTGACGCGGTCAATCTCACACATCTTTATATCGATGTTGATGATGGTGATCATTGGGCACCCATCACCTGTGAAATGTGCCAAGAAAGGGGACTCGATTTTGTTTTATCACAGATTAATTAAATTTATTGACGAATAATTTTAATTAACTTACGATTCAATTATGGGTCGTACGCCACGTAGTGAAGCAGAGATCAATTCGATTCGAACGCGCTTATTAGATGCCGCGATTACATTGTTTTTTGAACAAGGTTATAATTCAACTTCAGTGAGTGAGGTTGCAAATGCTGCTGGCTACAGCACACCCACACTTTATAAATACTTTGAGAACAAAGATGCCTTGGTTGAAGGCATTTTGGTACGATTGTTTGAAGCCCATGGCGACATGCTTGATTTTCCGGTGCCGAAGGGCTTGTCGACACAACAACTGATCGAGTTGTTGCTATCACAAATGTCACGTTGGGCGAAACAGCATCACCAGGAGTTGATGTTCATTTCGAATAACCTGCCTTCCGTCTGCCCAGAACTGAGCAATGGGGTAAACCCACATCTTGAGATCATCAAGGATATTTCTGGCTGGATTCAAAGATACACAAGCAAAAGACAGCGAGGTGGCCTCACCGCTGAAACACTCGCCCGTACGATCATGGCGCTCGTGAAGTTTGGCTTCGAAATGGCGCTTGAAGCAGGTGATGTTGAAGCTGCTTTTGAGCAACATGATATCATCCTCGAAATTTTATTTACGAAACTGGAGAACTAATATGGCTCGGTTATTTTTCTTACGCCAACACAAATGGACTGGTCGTTTGGGTGGGGCACTGTGTGCCAGCTTTTTCATTGCGCAGTCAATATTGGCAGAGACTGGCGATGAACAGGTGGCTTTCTCTCGAAGTGTCGATCAGTTGATTGAGCAAGCAATTGAATTTGATGCGAATCGTCAAGCAGCTCAAATAAAAGCTGATGCAGATGAATCCATTCGTGAAACAGCAGAGGCGGGTTTATTACCTCGACTAGACTTAAGTGCGTCATACACACGCTTAAGTGAAGTCGATCTGCCACCTTTTGATTTTGGAACAGGCGTTGTGATGGATAACCCTTTTCCGCAGGTGTTGGACAACTATTCACTCAAAGCGTCATTAGCTATTCCACTCATGGGGTACCTTAAAAATATTATACCTCGTATGAAACAAACGGAGCATCAAGCCGAGCTGAGCAAAGCATCTCTTGAACAACATGAGGAACGTGTTGCCTTCATGACACGGCAGCTGTTGCTTGCGGCTATGATGCAGCACGCCCAAATCAGTATTTTGAAAACAGCAGAAAAGAGACTAGACGTTTCAAAAAATCGCCTTCAACAGCTATTTGATGCAGGACAAATTAAATCAATCGAGCTCGAAGGCGTCAAAACACAGGCATTTGATGTGAAATACCAGATCGGCGTCGCTAAAAGAGGTTACCAAAATGCCATTACTCAACTGGAGACTTTTACTGGGGCGGAAAAAGAACTTATCGACAACGCGGTTGTGAGTCTGGTTACACACCAACAATCAGAACGCCTAAGTGAAGAAATGAACACAGGAACAGATAGGCTGCTCGAGCTTGCCAATCAAAATCGCCCTGAGTTGAGTGTTGTTAAAGCCTCTGTCGATATGCTTTCGCGTGAGCGAGACATTGCAAAAAGAGGTGCCTTGCCAGACTTAAATTTGGTTGGACAATACGAATACAGTAACCCTAATCAACGAATCTTCCCGCTGACGCCCGATTTCAATGGTACGTGGGCAATTACGGCGCAAGCATCTTGGTCGCCGAATGATTTGATTGGGGCAAATACACTTAAAAAACGTGCCAATGCCCAGCTTGAAGAAGCAAAAGCGAACCTGACGGCATTGAAACGCCAAATCAAAAAAGAAGTTGAAGAAGCATATAATGGTTATGTCAATGCACAAGAAGCTATCGTGGTCAAGAAAAGAAACGTGACATACACGAATGCGCGATATGCTCAAACTGAAATTGAGGTTGAGAATGGCGTTGCTTCATCATTTGATGTGCTTGACAGGGAGCAAGAGACGCTCGCTGCAGGCGAAGAGTTTCAACTTGCGAGAATGCAATATGCGCTCGCCGAAGCGACGCTCTTACGCGCACTTGGGATTACTTTCGAAAACGAACTCCATCAAGGAACAGGAGAAAACAATGACTAAACGTTTTATACAATCATCCTTATTACTCTCAATCTTTGCATTGGCTACAGGGTGCGGTTCGAAGCCTGCGGACAAAACGGCGACACAGACTGCTGAGACCGGAACTGAAGTCAAGAAAGTGAAAGAAAATCGCGTACAGCTTGGTCAAGTATCCGGTGCCTCGGGGAATGTCATCCGTTTGCCTGGAGAAGTCGAAGCAAAAAAAGATGCGCGTTTATCAAGTGCGAGAGGTGGCTTTGTTGAAAAGATATGGGTGACAGAAGGGCAGCGTGTTCGGAAAGGCCAAGTGATTGTCACGATTGGTTCTCGTGAAATGGCACTTGGTGTCAAGCAGGCTAAAGCGCAACTGGCTTCTGTTCGATATGAATATGATACGGCAAAAGCTCTTGGTGATGCGGCACCCAAAGGACAAGCGATTCGAGCCGGACATCAACTTGAGCTTGCGAAGGCAGCCGTCGAAATGGCCGAACTCAATCTCGAGCGTTCACGGGTGTATGCGACGTTTCCGGGTGTTGTTTCGAAAGTCTATGTTGAAGCCGGAGAAGTGACAGGGCCAGGTTTACCAGTTGCTCGCCTCGTTCAAGTTGATGAGGCTGAAGTCAAGGTATCAATGTCTGATCAGAATGTGAATTTACTTGGTGGTGGTGCTGACGCGAAAGTGTATTACGATGGTGACACCAAATCAGCCGCAGGGACACTTCAACCTGTACCAAGAATCGCAGACGAGAATACGAAGACCTTTATGGGGACAGTGGCACTTGCTAATGGCACAACAGGACTCAATCCTGGCAATATGGTGACGGTTGAATTTCGTTTAAAAAGCGATATTGGGAATCGTCTCTTTGTATCACAAGATGCAATTGTCATGAAGCGAGCCGGCAACGGTGTATTCGAGTTTAAAGAGAATAAAGCTGTATGGCGGCCGATTGATGTGTTGTCGATTCAGGGCAACCAAGTTGAGATATCGGGGCCAAATCTATCGATTGGGACAGCGATTATCACGCGTGGTCATCGTGGCCTTGATGACGGGGATACTGTCGTTGATGCGACACGGGCAACCAAAGCCGTTGCAGATGACAAAGACAAAGAAGGAGCAGCATCATGATTGCAGCCATTATTCGTAAAGGCGCACTCGTTCGATTAATAACATTTTCGATCATTATGATCGGTGGCTTCGTTTACTTTAGCATCATGCCACGTGAGGCGAACCCCGACGTCAAGGTGCCTGTCGTGATGGTCACCACTGTCTATGTGGGTGTTTCTCCATATGACGTCGAGCAATTGATTACGATTCCTTTAGAGACTGAGCTGGCATCTTTATCAGACATGAAAAAACTCGGCTCGACATCGGTTGAAGGGGCGAGTATTATCTCGATTGAATTTGAGCCATCAGTCGTGATTGAAGATGCGCTTCAACAAGTGCGTGACCGCGTCTCAAAAGCGAAACGAAAGTTACCTTCAGATGCTGAAGAAACGGAAATCAGAGAAATTTCGTTTAGTGATATGCCAATCGTGATCGTCTCGATGGCCGGTGGCGTCAATGAACAAGCGTTAAAAGCGCTTGGAGAAGATGCTGTTGATCGATTTACGAAAGTCGATGGTGTTCTTGATGCTGTCCTAACAGGTGGACGTGAAAAAACGATCTGGGTCAATGTCGATCTTGAGAAGCTCACTGTTCTCGGATTATCGCTCAATGATGTGATTGGTGCCTTACAGCAAGAAAACGTGAATATGCCTGGGGGAACGGTGACGTCAGGTGATACCAGTATGCTCATTCGTATCCCAGGTGACTTTGAAGCCGCTCGCGACCTGGCGGATGTGGCGATTAAACGTGTTGGCGGAAAACCAATTTTCATGCGAGACGTCGCGCAAATTGAAGATGGTTATGAGAAAAGACAAACCTATTCTCGTTTGAACCAAGAATCGGCAGTGTCGATTAGTGTCAAAAAACGTTCAGGCGCCAACATTCTTTCGGTTGTTGATGGTGTGAAACAAGAAATGGCTCAAATGCAAGCATCTGATAACTGGCCAGATGGCGTTCGTGTCGAATACTTAGGTGACCAAAGTAAAATGATCGATGACATGGTTCTCGATCTTGAGAATGGAATTTTGACCGCACTCATCCTTGTTGTATTTGTTTTGTTTCTCGCGATGGGCTTACGCAATAGTCTTTTTGTGGCGGCAGCGATTCCGCTTTCGATGCTTCTGGGGATTATGATCTTATTTGCGCTTGGGTTTACACTTAACATGATGGTGCTCTTCTCGTTGATCTTGGTGCTTGGGATGTTGGTCGACAATGGCATCGTGATTATCGAAAACATTTATCGACATTTAGAAATGGGCAAAACCCTTTTTAAAGCCTCTGTCGATGGGACTTCAGAAGTGGGTGCAGCTGTGGCGATGTCGACCGCAACCACAGTCGCTGCATTCTTTCCGCTGGTTTTCTGGGATGGTATCATGGGACAGTTTATGGGGTACTTACCCAAAACGGTGATCGTTGTTTTGCTTGCATCGCTCTTTACAGCGATTGTCCTGTTACCTGTTTTTACAGCTGCGTTGATGAAATTAAAAGGTGGTTCGATAAAATCGATACAAGCCGATCGTGAAACAGATGATGATCCGATTTCGGGCCATACGATGAATCGCCTCGAAGATGTCGCAGAAGGTACGAACCTCGGAGATATTCCGACAACTGGAATTATGGGGACATACGCACGTTTCCTATCGTGGTCGATTGATAAACGGTATCTTGTATTCGGGATCGCGTTCGCGAGCCTCTTTGGCACATTCATGGCTTATGGTGCGCTGAACCATGGTGTCGAATTTTTCCCTGAGAGTGAACCGAATCGAGCAACCGTCAGTGTTCGTGCCCCAGATGGTACAGATATCGAAGCCACAAATCGCGCGGTAAGAGAGGTAGAAGACATTCTTAAACAAGAAGAGAATGTGAAAATCTATGTGGCAGATGTTGGTGTCAGTGGTGGCGGAAACGATCCTATGTCTGGTGCACAAGCAACACCACATATGGGACGTATCACAGTGGATTTTCTACCAGATGCAAACACAGCAAAAGATGGTGAAAAGATAAGGGTTGAAAATACTTCTGAAACGATTTTGAGACTGCGTGAGCGGTTCCAAGAACTTGTTGGCGTTGAAGTGACCATTAGTAAAGAAGAAATGGGGCCACCCGTGGGTGCTGATATTGCAGTTGAAGTCTCGGGAGATGATTTCAATGAGGTTGGAGAAGCGGCTTTAAGGCTTCGTAAACAGTTGTTGAATTTGGAAGGGATCGCAGAGCTAACAGATAACTATCGAGTCGGTCGTCCGGAAATGCGCTTATCGATCGATCGTGGTGCGGCCAAGCGAATTGGTGCAAGTACGGGCGCCATTGCAAGCACAGTTCGAACAGCTATCAACGGTAATACGGCAACAACCATTCGAGATGGCGAAGAAGAATATGATGTCATCGTGCGTGTTGACCCGAAACAAACATCAGACTTGCAATCTGTTATGGCGCTGCGCGTACCAGGGCGTATTGATACAAGTCCAAATACGTTTCATGTGCCAATCTCTTCAGTGGCGAAATATGAGCTTCGTGGCGGGAGTGGCGCGATACGACATATCGATCAAGATTTGGTTGTCACTGTTTCAGGTAATGTTGTTGAAGGAGTGAATCCGAATGAGGTTCGTCTTCGTGTCGCCGATTTTCTGGCCAACTATGATGCCTTGCCTGATGGTATCACAGCCCGAATGGGTGGTGCGCAAGATGAGCAAGAAGCAGCTGCAACATTCATGAGTCGCGCATTTGTCATTTGTATTATTCTGATCTTGGGTGTGTTAGTTGCACAGTTTAATCGATTCGATATTCCATTGATTATTTTATTTTCGATTTTGTTATCATTGATCGGGGTGCTCTGGGGACTTGTATTAACAGGGAAACCATTCGGTATTATCATGACAGGACTCGGTGTGATTTCCCTCGCAGGTGTCGTAGTGAACAATGCCATTGTGCTGTTGGATTATGTTGAACGTCTGAGAGCGAATGGTCATGCGATGAAGGACTCTCTTATAGATGCAGGTGTAACCCGTTTTAGACCTGTGGTTTTGACAGCGGCAACGACTGTCCTGGGATTGATTCCGATGGCCGTTGGATTTTCGATAGATTTCAGAACGTTGACCATAGCGACAGGATCTCAGACACAAGCGTGGTGGTCAGGGATGGCGATTGCGGTCATCTTTGGGCTTTTTGTCGCGACCATTTTGACGCTTGTCATGGTCCCAACGATGTACTCGATCCTTGAGGATTTTGGTGGACTTGGGCGAAAATTGTTTAAAAGAAAAAAATAAGCTGACAAGATGAAATCCGCCAAATAAAAAATCCCGCATAAGCGGGATTCTTTATAACAGCTGAAATTATTCGGGACTCAAATCAAACGACCAGAGATCCGTATAGACTGCTTGAGCTGTATTTCCGAAGCCAAGAATCGCCACGTCCCTAGAGGAAGAGTAAGCAGCAACCGAGGAACTACGAAACGGTGGCAATGAATACATATTTGTTAAGTTGTAAATCTGCTCATTACCCGGGTCATTATGAATGACGATGAAGTCCTGTACCGTTGTTTGTCCATCGGCTGTTCCACCAAATATAAATAATCGTTGATTTAGGTTATCATAAAAATATCCTGGATTGCGGCGTCCTGAAAAATGTCCGCCGATATCAATATCCTCGAATTCATGACTGAGAATATTATATTTGACGATATGTTGTTCTGGTAGATTCGGTTCCCATATACCGCTATCCAAATGGTTTTCTTCTCCACTGAATATGATGATTGAGTGTTCATATTGATGATGTCCCCATGCGAAACCTGTTCGGCCATTACTTAATCCTGTCGTTTGCTCTGAGTTTGTCAGCTTATCTAGAGTATTAAATGACGTTTCGTGGCAGTCTTGACTCAAGCCAAGCAATGGACTGACATACGCACCACACAAACTATAGACTTCTTTTGTATCGGAATCATACCATACCGCGCCTTGATAGCGTGCGCCCACAGTGTCAAGTGCACGTCGAGAGTGGATTTTGTCCCGTTCGACATATGAGATGATGTTCGCAATACCATGGCCTATACTTTGAGAACCATCTTCATAAAATGTAAATCCGATTGGTAAAAATGTTTCTTGATTGGGTAGCTGCACGACAGATGTGTTACTACTAGGGACAAGATCTCCTGTGACTTCAACGGGGCTCCACTCATTTGTATGGAGGTTGTATCGCCAAGCATTTTGTTGCGGTTTTCTGTGAACATAATCAAAACCACCGAGTAGATACAGATCATCATCGTGAAAGGGACTAAACCAAAAATGTGCGTATTCGCGTCCAAGTGGTCTACCTAAACTATTCTCATCCGCGGGCTCCATGATATCGCCAGAAAGGTGTGAAATTTGGATTGGTTTTATTGAAATCAGTATATTTAAATCGATAGAATCACTTATGACTTCGATCGTTGAATCGGTCGCGACATAGGGGATCCTGAAAAATAAGTCTTGATCAATTTCGAAAATATCAAGGTTGGCCTTTTCGAATGCGCTGAAGACTTCATTTTCGAATTCATCTTGGATCTTAAGCTTCATCAACTCACCAGAGGCAGCAATTATTTGATTCTGATTGATGGCATGTTCATCTCCAAAATTTCTAAAGACATCGATACAGTTGTTTCCACAACGTGACATGTTTGGTGAAAGGTCGACTTCATCATCATCCAACTCGATTGATGCAGTTGTCGTTGGTATTGTTGTGGCAGAATCACATGCGATGAAAGTGAAGACTAGAACGTTAAATGAGAGTAGTATTTTATTCATTGTTTCTCCTTTGTAGGTCTAGAAACAGTAAATAAATTGCGATAGCTGAGCAGGGCGTAGATTGATTTTAAAATTAATATATGTATAATTAAATTAAAAAGACTGTTTTTTAGGTGTTTATTGTCAAATTCAGATATCCGATATTACTTAAACCAATTGAAAAATCGGCGATATTTTTACATACGCGGGGTGGTCGGTCATGACCTCGTTGGTGAGTATTTACAATTTTGCAGTCGAAAAAAGATCAATTTTGAGTTTATTTCGAAACCATCTGTGGCAACGATTCAAGCGACTGTTTCTGCTTCAATATTAAAAATATATGACGTCTCAAACTTATCAGAAGAGAAACTCATTCAACTACTCACATTAAATCCAAAAGGGCTCTTATTGGATAATGCACGACGGACTTTGACAAGCCCGTTAAAAAAGATTGCATCCTCAACTCTTCAAAATAGTGTGACGTATATAGAAAAGTCGTCAACCTTACTTCCATTTACACACTCAGGTTTTGTTCAGGAAATGTGTGTTGACAATAATTCGTACGGAGATTGGTTGTTATCGCGTGTACCAACATTTAATAATCGTACGCCACGGCATGAATACATCATACCTGAATTGGTACCTGTTCATTTTCAAAGTCTCACTCGAGTACTTCATGAAATGTCAGCAGAAGCATTTACTCTATTTTCGACGCTTTCTTATTTTACTGGAGAGATATCTTTTCAGACATGCCAGACACTTGGACACGTTCTACGACTTCGTTCAACCAAAAATGTTCTTGAGGAGCTTGTTTTCTGCGGTGCTGTTGCCCTCAAGGAACCGGTTGTCGAAGTATCAACATTATTAGCTGCTTGTGTTGTATTTGATTCTCGTTGGTCAGATCAACATAAAGGACTCTATGTTGATATTATTACTCAAGATGCGCAACGATTTGAAGAGCCCTACGGACCGATGAGCGCTTTACCGAGTTATGAATCAATAGACTATTCCAGAAGCATTGAGTATTTAATGAGGGATGGCATCCATACCTCAGAAGATGAGAAGAAAATATTGCAACTATTGTCCGCGTTTCTCGCGATCAATACGAATCACCTCCCTCGAGATTTAGAGTTGCTATATGAGATAGAATTATCCTTTATTGATGCGGGACTCGAACTCTCTTTATCTCAAAAAGAAGCAAGTGACTTTTTGAAGCAGAACCATCGTTTTGTTGAAGGGGAGCCGGATGCGTCATTGCCGGTTGGATTCGGTATGTTATATCATTCTACGCGTGCAGAGACGGTGGCAAAGCTTCAGCATCGAGAGGACTATCCCGATGGAGTTAGAGCGCTGGTTGCCCGATGGAATATACATTTTGATTTGGAACATTTGAAAATGACCCCTGAAGTCATTCGTTCAAATATTCATGCTTTAAGAGAGTATCAAATTATTCGTTTATACGAAACGGTCGAAAGAGGATTATGGGCAGAGGCTGAGGATATCATCCGAACGTGTGAATTGAGTCGAAATGAGGTCAACCCATATTTTCAAGGGTATCTAGGAAACTATTGGCGGGAACAGGGATGGTTGTCGGAGGCGATTAAATGTTACCGACTTGCAATTGAAATATTTCGTTCGCACAAAGATCATCGTTTCGAAGGTGTCTATCTGATGGACGTTGGGATTGCCTATGCACGCCATAGATTATGGGCAGACGCTGTTCGTACATTTGAGAGCGCATTAAGGGTTCTCATTGAGCAACCATCAATGGTCTTTGCGAAAGAAGTCTCTAAAGCCTATTTGTATTTATTGAAAGAGCATGATGCGCATCGGGCGGAACAATCTATCAACGATGTATTGGATTTTGGCCATCGTGCATACGGTGTGACCAAGCAGGATGGAATGCATATTCGTTTGTGGGAAGAAATCATTCAAAAATGGCGTGGAGAAAGATCCCGTCATAATGAAATGTATATATTTAACGGAGATGAATATGTTTTGGGAGAGACAGCTTCGATTTCATTGAGTGAAACGAAAGGGCGCATTTTATTTGCGCTTCATCATGCACAGTTATTTCGTCACGGAACATATCTATCCCCAAAAGAGATAGGAAAAGTCGTGTGGAATGATCGACCTCGAACAAAATCATTATTGAATCGCATTCGAGTTGAGATAAAAGGACTACGCGACATACTTGGGCGTGATCATGTAGAATCAAAACGTGGACAAGGTTATCGCCTATCGAATGATATTCTGTTATCTGTTGCGGCTGACACTTCTTTTGAAGACACTGTTTTAAGGTACGGAAGAAGCTAAATAAAAAATCCCGCATAAGCGGGATTTTTGTTCTATAGCTGCTTGGCTTTAGCAGGTCACAAAGAACTCTTCTTCGTTGATAATACAACGTCCTTCATCATCAGGGTCACCAGCTGCACGTATGATCTCCAAATCCTCAGGCCGTCTATAATCACCTTCGAGTTCATAGATCATAATATCTGACAACAGACGACTGAGATGACGTACAAAGTAGCATGGAATCGTCGGCTCCGCATGACTGTTACCGATACCTGAGTCATCAGTCAAAAAGACATAACGACCCGTCGTTTGTTGTGCCGCAACACGAAAGAGAAACTCAGCCATAGGGTCAGTGCCGGAAGCAGCGATCGGATAAATCGTTACACCTTCTTCTTGTGCCCGTAAGACTTGTTGTAAGAGTGCCATGTGCTCGTCATCATGTGTTGGCGCATCGGCGAGCAAGAATACCAGTTTAATGGCCTCGGGGCGAAATTGCATGTCAAGGGCGCCTTTTAAGCCTTCATGAACAGCTTCAGGATAGTCGCCGCCTCCACCGGTATATTCTGGAGCGAGCTCATCTTTAAAATCATTTACAGATGACTGAAAATCAATTGTTTTCGTGACATAACGATCACCTTGATCGCGATAAAGAACTGCACCTGTACGAATACTCAAATCGTTATATTCTAAAGCGACATTGGTAATAATATCTTCGACTTCAACTTTGAGATATTCGAGTTCGTCGCCCATTGATCCTGTTGTATCTAAAACGAATACGACATCGACAGCGTTGGCTTGTGAATTAAAATGTTTCTCTTGAAATGCGAAATCAAAACCTTGTGTTTGAATAAACGGGTTGGCTCCAAAATCATTGATGTAATCACGATAATGCTCGTAGTTGAGGTTGTCGTCCCAATCACCTGCTGTCAGTTGACCAGACTGTGGTCTATCACGTGGCGGTTCTGGCTCTTCACCTTCTTCAACGAGCAAGTCGTCGTCAGAAGATAGACCATCATCATCTGAAACATCACCTGAAAATTCTTCTTCACCGAGTGCGGGTTCAGCCGGTGGCGCAGACGAACCGTCTCCATCAGTGTCGATTGAGCGGGTTCGATCACCGTCGGTTCCACCTGAACCTTCGCTAGACGAGTAATCAGAATTACTTGAAGTGATGTTTTCTGCATTTTCACAGCCAAATGTAAAAATCAGGGTTAAAAGAGTGATAAATAGGGGGTGAGTTCGCTTCATTGTTTTGCCTCCATAATAGAGTTAGCAAGCTTCGTGCCAATCACAGTGAGGCGTTCGATGTGCTAAGTCTTTGAAATTAGCTAAACCTGTCATGACAGAATTGTCATGGCAGGTCGCAATTGCGATCTTGAGATCGCAGCAAGAGACTCTATAAGAGATATCTCATTCAGTATTTCGAGATGCTACGCTTCACATATATCTAGAAGACTAAATAAGAGCTCTTCACAAGGGAAACTTTCATCATCTTCAACCGTGAAATCAGCACATGTGTCAATCTCATCGGCAAGACATCGCACAAAGTCGATATAACCAGATTCATAGGCTTCTTTTTGCTCGGGGCACTCACCCAAAATGAAATCACTTTGCTGATCTTGTTCATTGATACAATCAGCCACAGAAGGATATTCTCCACACACATTTGTTTGAACATCACAGACTTCATTGACAGCATCAGTGTATGATTCACCATCATACTCGATCGAAATTGGCTGATTCGCCCGAATATTACATGCCGGCATACAGCGATATATGTGACGCTCTGAATCAAGTGTCACACAAGTCATATCCCGTTCTGAACATAAATTTGTTGCTGAACAATCTTCACCAGGAAAATCATCTACTGAATCATACTGATTCGGAATACATGCGGCATAGTCTGGAATGGCGGAATTTAAGTTTGTGCACGTCAAGCCGTCGTCACAGTACTGCATCTCAGGAAACTCACATGGACAGAGTTGTTGTACCGTTTCATTGGTACATAGACCAGAGTACGGGTTAAATAGTACCTCGCACGATGCCGCTGGGTGATATGTATTGAGTAAAGATCTTATTTCTTGATCTGGACTCAAATATAAGTTTTCGCGTTGTGAAGACTCGCAACCCGGTGAAGCAAACGGCGGGCATCCCATCAAAATACTGCATGCTTCGTTTTTGGCGCAAATTCGTTCGGCCAACAAGTCAATGCGCTCATCACGTGTGAGTGAATCAATGTTATCGCTTTCTGTCTCATCAATATACGCGTCGTCATCATTCAGCGTATGGTCTTCTTGGTTTGATTCCTCGGCCGGCGGTTTATCATCAGCCTCGCTGCTATTATCATCATCTTGGAAAACATCTGCTTGATGATTTTCATCATCGTCGTTCTGTTGATTGGTCTCATCTGGCATATCTGATGTGTCATCTTCACCTGTAAAACGAGTTGGAAAGCAGGCAGCCGAGAGAAATATTAAAGTCGTGATTGAAAGTTTAAACATATGATTCATTTGGGTCCTCATTAAAATTGATGTGATTTGGGTATGAATGCGCGCCGCTCTGAAGGACGGCGCTTGTGACGGCTTAATAGCAGTCGGCATAAACACGGCAGCTATCTGTTTCTTCATAAATTTGATAGCCTTCTTCGTCTCTTGAACGACAACCCTCGAGGCATGCATCGCGCGGCCTTCCGTATGGTGCGCTATCACACGCATCTTTACAGCTCATATAGCTGACGCATGACACATTATTTGCGCAATATTGAAGCTCGGCACAACACGCATCTTGCATACATGTCGTATCCCATTTATCGTAAGGAATTTGTTCGAATCCACATGTAAGCTCGGGAGGCTGACCAATTCGAACGCCGCAATCTTCACAATCTGTTCCTAACGTACAACCAGCATAGGCTGCGCCAGGCCCGCCATCATCGCATTCTCCATCACCGGCATACCGACACGTGTTGAGACAAACTTCTGCGTCATTTGATTGAGAGTCATCATTTGATTCATCTCTATTAATACCTATTTCATCAGCACAGTAGTTTGCGCGGCAGTCACCTAGACTTTCCGCAATAGGAAGTTCAGCAGGGTAAGTCTGTGCACATTGATCTGCACAAATAAGTAATTCATAGTCATCACTTTGAGGACATTGCTCGATGCACCAAAATAATGCTGTACATCCACCTTCTTCACGGCAGTCTTGCATTTCTGAACAACAGTTCGATTGCATACATTCTGTTTTTAAATGTTCGGGGAAAGCAGAGTTCTCGACTTCACATATGTTGTCTTCACTTATATTCTCATTTTGTTCTTCAGTTTCAGCAAGCTCACCAAGATAAATGGTGTCATCAGAGCGCGGCTCCTCCATATCCAAAAAACCACAAGCATTGAGGATCTCTTGATATTGGTTATATGCTGGTTCGTCAGTAAATGAATATAGAGCAGAGCAGCCGTCGTTGATTCTCACTTCATGTGAGACTTCTCGGCCCCACATGCACGAACATGTGTAGGCGCCATCATCACTTTCGCCCGAGTCTGATTGACAACTGACAGTGATATCTCCGATGTCACAAAACCATGTTTTATTACATGATCCTGGCACCAACCCGTTGCCACCAGTTGGCCCCTCACATGCATCAATCTGACTGAGATCAAATTCAGTACTTTCTTCACTGTTTTCGTCATCATTATCAGAGATCTGCTCTTCAAAATCTGCTGTATTAGTCTTATCTGCAGTACAAGCATTTGATATTATTGATATAAATATGATTGATAGTATTCCTTGAGTTCGATTCATTTCATTCTCCTTCTTTGATCGCTCAAGTACATAAGTATCGAGAATGAGCTGCGATAAATACGACACGTGTCATATTTACCCAAATAACTGTATCGTTTTAACTCTGCGGCTATCTTCTTTGATTGTATGGTTAGTATGGCGCTAAAATATTGATCTATATGCCAATTCGTCTCGACCGATCCCATAACGCCTCTTCTTTACGAGCAAGTGAAGAATCGATAAAGACAAAGGGGAGCGAACTGTCGACGACGGGTTTTGATGGAACGGTTAATGGAACCTCAAATGTCTCTCAGGCCAAAGAATCTATTGAACTCTACTTTGGCAAAACACCTGATGCATTGAAGCAATACCGTGCCGGTGTCAAAGCTGCAATTGAGAAAACACTTGATGAAGCAGGCCCTCATAAAAAAGTCACCTTTGATGGCATGTTCTTTTCGTTCGTTGACAAAGAACTCGCGCATATGTTCATCGACTTATCGAAGCAACATAAGAATCTTCATTTTAGAATGATCGGGGATTGGAGCATGTTTCCGCGAAATGGCTCACAGCTAAATGAACTATCTTATAAGCTCTCAAAAGGAGAGATTGAGCGATTTGAAATTCGATGGTTGAAAGATAAAACGCAGTCATGGAATAAGCTTGGTGATAGACCAAAGCACGATGAGAAAGAACGCGATGCGAAGATGCATCATAAAAACTTTTTCATAAGCATCGATGGTGAGCCACAGACTGTGGCTTATGGCTCAGCCAACCAATCACCAAAAGCCTTTGATGACAACTATGACCATTTTAAAATAGCAGATTGTTCGTCGGCGACGATGAAAGAAGTCGGAACTAAAATTCAAGATGAATTTACTGCCATGTGGAATCATGAAAAATGCTTAGACTATCCACGTGCAGACAATTTCAAAAAGCATCTGGAGTACAGTCTGCGTACATTTGAAGATGGGGCAGAGCTTGAGCCACCAACATATCATGAGCTAACAGCGCTTCAACCTATCGAGGCGCGCGACATGAATACCGCGTTCGATATCAATCGACCGGAACAACGAAACACCTCCAGACTTTTAGGCTTTTTCACAGAAGAAGTGGTATATGCCATTCAAGATGAAGCCGCTCAGAAACCATTTGTAGATAAGGCCGACTTTAAAAAGAGATGTCATGACGAACTTCAGAGTCTATCGAAAGATGAACAGATTTTATTGCTTGATGATATACGCTTTGGTGACGGGAAGATTTATATCAATCATGCCGAAGAAGAAGAGTTACGGGCTTTCGGTTTTGAAGACGCTGCCATTGATACAATACTATCAGCACGACAAGACGGACATTTGGTCGACCAGCGTACGAATGTGTCTAAGGCGTTGATTGAATATATTCCCTCACATTTACTAAAACGGATTGATTATGCGCATGTCAAAATCGGTTTTTCTTCGAAGATGCTTGGCGGGGTGACAGGTCTTGGCCTGAGCTATGATGCACATCTTGACGACGGCATACAGGTCCCCGAAGGTCCATCAGGAAACTTTACGAAGAAACGCAAAACGTCATTACAGGCGATGGCGACCGATTATTTGAGACGTGTGCCTTCGCATCAACCGCTGAAGGTGGCTTTATTACGTTTAGATAAAGATACTGAAGAATATCGAGAGCTAATACGGGCAATTGAACGCGGTGTACCGACACAGATTTTGCTCTATCAGAAGGCAACTGAGGGGGGGAATGCGCCTGCAATCGAGGCGCTTCGTCAGCTTGCGGCCAAGGGTTACCCTGTTTCTGTTCGTTCGACCTCACAGTATGTGCATCATAAATATTTTGTGAGTGGCGATGATTACTTGTCAGGGTCTGCACACCCGTCTGTTGATACCCGACAGAAGAATAATGAGATGCGCATTACACATCGGAATCACAAAGATGAAGCGAAGTCGTTTCATGAAGAGTTTGACCGTATGTGGGATGTGGCACCAGAGCATGTGTTTTCAAGATTAATCAAATCAAATGAGCAGCTCGGCAATAAAAAAATGCGGTGGACAACCTCTGCTGTTCAAGCCTACTTGACTGGTCCTCAAGGTCGCATGATGGCAATGGCATGGGCGCAAGAGTTCTTTAAAAGATTGGGTGATAACCCTTCACGGGCGTTGATCAAAGAGCACTTGGGTGAAGGTGGCTTGCGTTGGTATGAAGAACTTCTATCCCACGGCCATATTGTTTTAGCGCAGCTTGAAAGCAAACTCAAAAATGGTCAAATACCGCCAGAACAACGGCCATTTATTGAGCAGTCAATTCGAAGTGGGCGTCCATCAATACATCATATGCTTGCTTTTTCGGGCCATGCGCTCGCGAATGTGCTGCAAGCTGTGGATGTTACTCTTTTTGATCCTGATAAAATTCAGCAAGTGCTTGGCCATCAGATTGGTCTCGTGGCATCTAATATTGAGAATGGTATGCTTGAAATGCCTTGTGTCATGAGCGTGGACAATTATTCGAGCCAGGAATTAAGAACCTTCTTATCTGACCATTCTTCATTACGATTCAGACAGAAATTTGTTGAGGCGATAAGAACATCATACCCAATGAATCGTGAGGCCAACTACATCAAAAAGCGCCTCTATGAGGAAACACGTGACCCCGCAGAATTTGTTGAGCATGTTGGTCAAATCTTAATGGAAGTCATTTCAAAAAAGGCAAGCGAAACAGGACGAATCGGTACGCACCAGTCTATGGCACCATTTATAGACAAATGGCTCGGTATTCTGGCGACACATGCTGGTTTTAATGAGTTGTTTGGGCAACGCATGCCAAGCTTTAGCGAAAAGACAGACTGGACCCGGGACAATAAGGGACAAGATGGACCAGCACTTGCAGCCATTCAACAAATGCAAAAGAAGCGCGTCGTTGAACTAAATGATAATCAACTGCGAAAAGGTGTCGACGATTGGCCTGCATTTTGGGATTCAGACTATGGCCAAAAGATTCTAGAGCAACATACGAACATGGTCTTTAAGAAAGTGATTGAACTTTCAACAAAACAGCAGTTGCCGAATCAGCGCTCAGTGATGAAAGACGATAAAAATGTTATTGATTTTACTGACTATCTTGCGCGAGAAGTCATGCGCTTGCATCGGGCAAATCATGGCGAATATACTCAAGCGTCTGAGTTTCAACGATGTCGCGAGGAAATTCTAAATGATATTCGTTCAGGAACGCGCTTATTTATTTCGCAAGGGTCCGATCCATATCGACGTATTTCCAATACACCTGAGAATCCGATCATTAAATCCGATCCGATGTTAGCTGCTATGGGTTTTGAGAAACAAATTGTTACAACACCCTCAAACCAATTTAAGAAGAGATTAGAAAGATTGGCAAGAAAGCCGAAACATAAATGTGACTTGGGACCATGGCTTTCATTCATAGAGCCTGAACTTGATGAGCTCAATCAGGCACGGTTTGTCTTTGCTCAGACAGACCAAAAGTCAAAATCAAAGCGCGATGAACGTTATACTCTAAATACAGTGTTACACGCATTGTCGGCAAACTTTAGTTCAAGTGCTCTCAACGAAGATACTTTAAATGACCGTGTGTCGAACTTCTTAGATCGTCTTGATTTCTCGGTTCCTTATCATTCGGGTTTTGAAGCACATTTACAAAAGCATAATGTGAATCATCAAAATCTTGGTGCTCAGTTCATTTCATGTGCGATCTCTTATCTGTCATCTTATGTCGATGAAATAGGTGGAATCGATTCTGCTCAAATACCACTCGATACAATGGGCGATAGATTTTTGTTTGACTTGTTAAAAGCAGCATTAAAAGGGGGCCGTGAACATGGTGACATGCCATCTCAAGTCAACACGAAGCCGTCGAAGCTTCAACCGAATATGTTTTATGGTTTAGACGACCAAGCTATAACGGCACTTGGACAAAGTCTGAACGTCCCTTCCTACCTCGAACGGATGCCAGCTTTAACAGCCTTCTTCGATAAGTACACGAAAGACTTTTCGCTTTCGGGTCATCAAATGGCGTCTGTGCAACATCTGTTTCCAACGTCAATGGCAATGTATGAAGTCTTTGAACAGTTTGGGCTGAAGCGTGATGACATCAAGATAGCTGGTAAACCGTATTCCACCTCCGAAGAAGTCTATGCAAAGATGTTGGCAGAGGGCTACCATGTCGACAAACGGTCTATCTCTGTCAAACAAAAGCCCAATGGTAAAATATCAAACTTAGTAGGTGAAGCGGCTCGCGATGAACTGGCAGAGCTCTTTGCTGGTGTGGACCCAAAGACTTATAACGGGCCCAAATTTATCTTACTTGATGATGGCGCCCGTTTGATTAAAGCCTTGCATGAGCATTACCCCAAATATGCCAAACATTGTGTCGCCCTCGAGCAAACCGACCACGGCGCAGAAGAGCTGCGCCGATTAAAATCTAAAGTCGGAGAACTTAAATGCCCAATCATCAATATGGCTGAAAGTCATATTAAGAAGATGCTTGAAGCGCCAGCTATTGGAGAAAACGTCGCGTTTCATACAGAGCGTGCGATAGAGAAGTCTGTCTTTACTTCATCAGCCAATCAAAGACCCAAAGAAGTCTGCATTATTGGTTATGGTGCAGTGGGACAAGAAACAGCCAAGGCATTTAAAAGACGCGGCTATGATGTATATGTCTATGACGTGAGTGGTGCAGCGATGAAGCAAGCGAAAGCAGACGGTATGCACATCGCAGAAGGCTCAGAGAAGTTACAGTCCGTGCATGAAGAAATCAGCCCACATCAAATGCCGCCAGCCCATGAGCATGCGAGGAACTTTGCGTTAAAGCATGGACACATCACAATAGAGTGCACCGGCAATACTGTTTTAACACCGGATTTATATCACTTAACACCACCTGGAGCAGTCTTAACATCGGGAGGTTCAGGTAATCATGGCCTAGGTATACATGCCATCAGTGATTATGAGTTGAATGAACGTATGGCCGCACCGACTTACGTGACATCACATGGCGATATGCATGTTGATAGAGGTACGAAAGGATATCTACTTGGTAATACCTATGCTGAAAATAACAAGCAACATCTTCTCTTGAAGGGCAACGATGGTGAAGAGCGCTTGTTGCTGGAGGGGGGCCAGGTCATCAATATGGATAGAGGCTTACCACCTGAGTATGCACAGCTGACATTGCTGATGTTGATAGGCGGTGTGCTTCAGGCACAAGAGGCCGATAAAAAAGGGTTTGGGAATGGTTTACTCCAGTATGATGCCAAGATGGCAGCAGACATAGAACGCTTTGTGAGAAAGCCGATTAAAGCGATCGGGCAAGATATCATGGCGCCGGATTTTGATGCGTTAGAGAAATGGTAAAAAAGATAATCTGACAGCTGTCGTATTTAAAGCAATCGAAACTATCTATTGAGTCTTATCTCGTCCTGAAACGAGATAGTGATCAATGGAGAATAAAATGAAAAAATATATTAGTACGTTTCTTTGCCTGATGTTTTTTGGCTGCAATTGGGAAATCGTTGACCCGGTTCAAGATCTGTGCGACGAAATCAATCTATGTGAAGGCACAGATAACCGCTGCTCAAACCCATATATTGATGAAGACTTTAGTTGTCGCGATGCTTATCGTGACCTAGCACGATGTCGGCTGATGTATGGAGAATGCAATGATGGCTGGTGGAACGATGACTCGTTTTTTTGTGATGATGAGTATGATGAGTTTTGGTATAGCTGTTATTAATCGCAGTGACGATGAGTATAGAAACCCGCTTAAAAGAGCGGGTTTTATTTGTTTTCAGAACAAAAAATGAAAATGCGACACGTGTCGTATTCTGAATGACAGCTTGATCGTACATATATTCATGTCTCAAGGAAACGAGAGACTTAAACGATCAAGGAGAATAAAATGAACAAGAATACAATTAAACAACTAATCACAATCATCGCACTCGGACTAACACTAAGCCAAACAGTTGGCTGTGCTGCATTACGAGGACATATGGCAGCGAAAGAAGCAGAAACGACTGCACTTAAAAACTATATGTTTAGTCAAGATGAAGTAACGGTAAAGAAAAACCTCGCCATCCTATTTGGTAATGAAGGTCTTGAAATGAAGACGAATGATGATGGTTCTGTCTATGCAACAGGTAGCAATGTGAATGTGCGTGCCGTCGTGACTGAGATCGAACCAGGCAAAACCCGTGTCGATTTCTTTTCAACCTCTTATGGACGTGATGGTGCAAAAAATGGGGCTGCAACAAAATATAAAAAAATGTTGATTGAACAACTTGACCCTTCGGGATTTCAACAACTTGAAGAAAATATCGCTGCAGCAAAACTGTCTGCACAAAGTTAGTCGGCATTGATTTTAGAAGTGATGGGCCTTCGGGCCCTATTTAAATATAGGAATTGAAATGAATAGAATTATGAAATTGGTATTATTGATTGGATTGACTCAAGTTGTCATCGCATGTGGAGCAAGTGGTGGGGCAGTTGAATACTGTGAAATAGAAATCGATTGTGAAGGTGAAGGCGATAAGTCGAGTTGCCAAACTGAGTATGATGATTTCGAGGATACAGACTGCCGACAAGCAATGGATGACGCAGGTGCATGTGCTCTTGACAATGGCAGTTGTGAAGATGGTGAGTATATGACAGGTGAGGCGTGCGAAGAAGAAGTATTCGCAGTGTTGGCTGCGTGCCTATGATGCAGGTGAAAAAATGAGAAAGAATCAATATATATTTGGTCTTTTACTTTCAGTTGTTGCATGTGGTGGTGATGATTCGAAAGGTGGTGATTTCACGATCACGGATCAAATCATCACAGGTGTTGCCGATGGTGAAGCGTGGACGTTTGATAATGGCGGCGTTGAGGTGACTGCAGATAATTTGCTCGACTTTGATTTTAGAGATGGAGAGCTTGATGATGGAGAAGAACGTTGCAATCATTTTGCTAATTTCGAAGGCACGAAGGTGTTCTTCTCTGTACCAGCTGAAGTGGGCAAATACCCGCTGAGTTTCAGTTTTGATGAAAATGCACAGACGGCGACTTTTTATAAAAAGGAGACCAACCTCAATACAATCGCCGCTGACGGCTTGATTCGTATTGATGAAATCACTGACACACATGTGTCTGGTGGCTTACATATCGAGGCGGGTGATGATTATAAAATCGATGGCACATTCGATATTGAACGCTGCGACGCTGAATAATCCAAAGAAGGAAGATGAAGAAATATGAATTTCTGCATCTGTGGAATGTCATGAATATGACACTCTTGATGCGAAAGCAGAAGAACAATGTTCTCCTGATCGCTGGCTGGGCCCTTTAAAATGGGCCTGGTTTTTTATTTGAGAGATGCGAATACTCAGAAAATTGATTATAGTAAGAATATGAAATATTTGAACCACTTGTTTACATTGTTCCTCGTATTCCAAATGGGCTGCGTATCAACATCTGTTCATCTCAAATTGCCAGAAGCGCCTTCCGTTGAAACGGCTGTTGATGAACGTGTCGATTACTATCGTTCTTATGGTGTTTCTGAGAAGAGGAGTAACACGACCGTCTATGGAAATATGTGGATGTTTTCCTCTATCACCAATACATATCTCACACTTCGCAATGGTGATGTGATTGAATATGCCGAAGACCTCTTACCGGCACTATCAAAAGACACAAAAACGGCACAATTGATAGCTGAGCATAAAGCATATGAAGATAAGAGTCTCCGCTGGGCACGGTGGAGTTTAGCAGCACTTGGTGTTGGAACTGGTTTATTATTTGGGGGTGCCTTACTTCCTGAAGATGAGCGGGCTGGTGATATCATGAGTTTATCTGGTCTTGGACTTGTGATGACGAGTATTGGATTGATGTTCCCAACGACATCTTACACCAATAAATCTTTGGGTTTTCGAGAGCGTGCTTTCGAGGCATATGACGTTGATTTGAAGAAAACGCTGCATTTAAGAGAGCGAAGCGATATTCTGAATAATCAGTTTGAAGATGTGTCGGCTGAAGCTGAGACGTCGGAACCTAACGAAGCGTCGACACCGATAAATGAAGCATCGATTGAGGCACAGGTTGAAGCGGCGATGACAGACTCGAAAAAAGCAGAATGAGACAGATTTGCTAAATAATATTGTTTAGCGTGTAAACAGCTTATTGTCGTTCTATGCAGGCTTGGCAATCGCATATTGACGCATCAGTTGGTCAACGGCACCATTTTAAAGATCGACAAATTTTGGCGACAAAAGGTGCTCGGTTTTCACATGTTGGTTTGTTGTTATCAGGTGCTGTTGAAATTGCGCAAAGTCATGCCGATGGACTTGGTGTGGTCGTCAAAATATTAAAGGCGCCTGCATTTTTCGGTGTTATTGAAGCCCTCAATGTTGAACCTCGATATCTTGAAAGTGTTGTGAGCTTTGGAGAGGGAGAATGGGTTTCGATATCACAAGATGTCTTTCGACAAATTTTACAAACAGATCCGATGGCTGCCCATGAGGCTTATTTAGATCTGTCGATCGCATTTGCGGTTGCAGCCAAGTTCGAATCATTTGCCATGTTTGAAAATGAGGCACGCTTAGCTAATTTGTTGCTTGCTTACTTTGAAGCGGACGCAAAAAATGACCACCTATTCACGAAAGATTCTGGAACGAATCATAATCTCGAGTTGCATGTTCGCCGGAACCAGGATGATTTTGCAGCAGGAATAGGCACCAGTTTACGAACAATTAACCGTATAATTAAAACATGGAAATCAGATCGTCTCTTAGAGAAAGTTGATGGAAGATGGGTATGTTATCACCCTGAAAAATTGAAAGAAATTTCTTGTGAACTATACGGCGGACTGGTGCATCAATATCGAAAGCCAGATTGGCTAAACTACAAATAACTACATTTCCTCACTGTGTAGTTTTAGTTCCTGAAATACTTTACATTAATCAAAAATTTGGAATGACTCGTGTCGATCATTCAATGGAAGATCGAATGACAGGGGGCAACGATGTGCACTACCAATCTTTATATCGGTCGCGATGTGGAGGTAACATGAAAAAATCCATTGTATTGAGCCAGGTTTTCTTTTTAGCAATCAGTGCTTGCGGGGGCGGGAATGGAATCGATGAACACATTGTTGGGGAATCGAACTCAGATACGATTGAGTTTGAGAAGACGGGTAAAGCCATTCAAAAGGGCGTTTACGGTGTGGACTCTCGCAAAGAGGTCTATGCATCACCAGCGTTCCTAGAAGAACGTGCACGACAATCGATTGTCACGATGATGTCAGTCGGTGCCCTCTTTCTAGATGAAGATGAGCAGGTTGTGGTCAATGCGCCGCGTTTCGGGCAAACCGATCAGTATTGTTCAACCGTTCCTTTTCAGGAACAGCTCACTGGTGGAGATTGTTCAGGTACATTGATTGATGATGATTTGGTACTTACTGCAGGTCATTGTGTGACAAGTTTGAATGCCTGCCGTTCGTCAGCATTTGTTTTTGATTACTTCTTAAAGCAACCCGGCGAAATGGAAACAATCGAGATTGAAGACGTTTATATCTGTAGCGAGATTATTGTCCAAAGTGGTGGATTTGGAGGAGCAGATGATTATGCGATTGTTCGCCTCGATCGACCTGTTGATGCGCGTCGTCAACCAGCAAAAATCAATCGCTCGAAAACGTCAGTTCGAACGGGGCAAAGCATTAGTATGATTGGTTCGCCGTCAGGCCTACCGCTCAAGGTTGAAAATGATGGCAAGGTTCAGCGTGCGGCCAGTCAATCTCAAGGAACATTCGAAGCCTATATTGATGCTTTTGGCGGGAACTCAGGCAGTGGTGTCTTCGATCAAGATGGGGATGTCATCGGTATACTTGTCGCCGGTGCTTCCGATTTTGATTTTAGAGGCCGTTGTGTAGATGTCGCGCGGTTCTCTGAAACAGGTTTTACGTCTGAAACCATCACATTTGCAGAGCTGGCATTTGCAGATGCATGTGGACGCGGATTACAGAGCGAAAACATATGCGGACGTTCTGAGTCTCCAGGCGAAGAAAATAACGAAACACCAGATGAACCTGAGGAAGAGAATAATGAAATTCCTGATGAATCAGAGTTGTGCGTTAATACATGCCGTTATGCAAACGATGGTGTTTGTGATGATGGCCGGCCTGGTGCACCGTTCGCCGTGTGTGCACTTGGAACCGACTGTGGAGACTGTGGCTCGGTCGCGATCGAAGATTCACCCGTTGAAATTGATGAAACGACAGAAGTCTGCAGTAATACATGTCAATATGCGAATGATGGTGAATGTGATGACGGTGGACCAGGAGCTGAATATAACGCATGCGCATTCGGCTCTGATTGTGGTGACTGCGGCGTGAGAAGTTAATTCGCTGAAGTTGACACTGCCTAGACTTTAATTTTAAAGCAATAATATGAAAAGCCCATACATGCCAAGCATGAGTCAGTGGTTATACATGACGCTGCTTTTGATATTGGTCATAGGTTGTGGTGAGCCAACTTCGATAGCGGGCCAGCAATTACCCGGTGTCGAGGTGGCCGCTCAGTTGCCATATAAATCGATTTATGGTGATGACTCTCGCCGAGAGGTCTACAAGTCGCATACCCAATTTCAAGAAATTGCGCGTGAGTCGATCGTCGCCCTAATTCCATCTTCAAATATTTACACGACGTCGAATGGTCATGTGCGACTTTCTTCTACTGAGTATGGGCGAGCACAATTTCGTATTGACGATCGTCGAATGGCATTTTGTGACGATGTCCCGTTTCAAAAGCAGCCGGTCGCTGCTCAGTGCACAGGAACATTGGTTGCGGATGATATCGTATTAACGGCTGCACATTGCTTAGCCGGGAAAACATGTGAAGATGTATCCTTGGTTTTCGACTATTATCTGGAAGATGATAACAAAATGGTTCAAATGACTAGTGCATCGGTTTATCCATGTCAAAAAGTATTGGCCTATGAGTTTGATGGTTATCGTGACTTTGCCTTACTTCAATTAAGCCGGAAAACTTCTTCTGATAGGCAACCACGGCCGATGATATATACGCCATCAAAAGTCCAAAAAGATAACGATATCTTAGTTGTCGGTACACCAGATGGGTTACCATTTAAAGTGGAAGCAGAAGCCTATATTGCCTTTGAACCAGAATGGGATGAAGATGTGTTTTATCTCTACGCTGATATCTTTAAAGGGAACTCAGGTAGTGCAAGTATGAATCATGACGGTGAAATTTTGGGTGTCATCACACGTGCGCCTTGGCAATTTTATTCTGAACGAAAAGGGGCTGATTGTGTTGAGTTGACACAATATAACTACGGTACGCGCCATGCGGTGACAAGCATGTATGCTCACCATATCTTAGATACTTATTGCGAAGAGCCAGGTGCATCCGCCACTATTTGTGCATCGCGAACAGCCTATCTTGAACAACCGGATATCATCGATGATGAAGCAGCAAAAGAAGGTTTTGTTTGGGTGACGGATCGTCTATGTTCGAATACATGCCGAACAGCCAGAAACGGTATTTGTAATGATACGTCATCTGAACCCGAGGCTGTTGGCTGTGCGTTAGGAACTGACTGTGAAGATTGTGGCGTCGTAGAAAGAAGGCGTCAAATACCCGTCTATGATGAAGCGATTGGCTTGTGCGAAGATAGTTGTCGCTATGCCGGAGATGGCGTGTGTGATGATGGTGGTCCACATGCACGTTTCGAGGTGTGCAGCTTCGGCACTGATTGTGTTGATTGTGGAGCTCGATAGGTCTCTCTATCT
The DNA here is from genome assembly GCA_020627505.1 of Myxococcota bacterium. Taxonomy (GTDB): domain Bacteria; phylum Myxococcota; class UBA727; order UBA727; family JAHDBA01; genus JAHDGS01. The sequence goes on along the minus strand of JAHDGS010000006.1, from coordinate 27,769 downwards.
TTAAAAGCCTTGCAGTCGATTCCACTTCATGCGAGAAAGCTTCAAGAGGTGAGAATATGACATTTAAGATCGAAACAGAAGATGCACTAATCGGCGTTGTGGGTGGTGGTAATATGGGCTCTGGGATTGCCCAAAAATATGCCACAGAAGGCTACCAGGTTGTTGTCGTTGATATTTCTGAAGACGCTGCTCAAAAGGCGCACGCACGTATTTCGGCTGTCTTATCTGAAGGCGTCGAGCGCAAGATCTTCTCATCTGATATGGCTAAACAGATTTTGTCACGCATGACATTTACAGCTGACAAGAATTCACTCAAAGACGCGACACTGATCGTTGAGGCTATTTTCGAAGACAAAAATGTCAAACAACAGTTGTTTAGAGAGCTTGGAGAACTGTGTGGACCGACAACGATTTTAGCCACAAATACGTCAAGTTTCTATGTGGATGATGTCGCAGATGGGGTTCGCCACCCAGAGCGGGTGCTTGGTCTACATTATTTTTACCACCCAGCGAAGAATCGTCTTGTTGAAGTGATCAAGGGCATAAAAACGTCTCAAGAAGCATTTGATGCAGCTTGGGCGATTCAAGAACGGAGCGCGAAAAACCCGATCGAAAGTCAAGATGCGCCAGGTTTTATTGTGAATCGCTTTTTCGTTCCCTGGTTGAATGAATCAATGCGTCTCGTCGAATCAGGCCTCACCAATATTGCCACAGTTGAGTGGGCTGCAAAGAAAGCATTTAAGATTGGCTTAGGGCCATTTGAGTTAATGAACGTGACAGGGGTGCCGATTACATTGCATGCGGCAACAACGCTTGAAGCGCAACTTGGTGCGTTCTATCGACCCTGCGACATGATTCGACCTATTGTTGAAGCGCGAGAGAATTGGTCGCTTGAAGGTGTGGTCGATGCGTCTCAATATCAGTTGATTCACGATCGTTTATGGGGCGTGGTGGCTTCTATTGCGACCACGATTGTTTTTGATGAGAAAGTCTGTACGCTAGAAGACTGTGATCTGGGTGCACGCGTTGGTCTACGATGGCGAGTCGGACCATTCGAATATATGAATAGTCAGGGCCTTGATAAAGCAAAGGCATGGATAGACGCCCTCAGAGAGACTTATCCTGAACTACCATCGCACACATCATGGTCGTCCGACTACAATGACGGCTTTCCGATTCAAGTGGTCACGCATCGTGTCGAATCTGACGGAACGGGTTGGATTACCATTAATCGACCTGATGCCATGAATGCGTTGTCTGAAGCCGTGATGAATCAGCTGGCCGATGCATTCGACACATTACACAATCATGAACAGGTGAGCGGAATTATCATCGAAGGTAAGGGGAAGGCTTTTGTCGCCGGAGCAGATGTTCGTTATTTTGTGAAAAAGATTGAAGCTGATCAAGTTGACGATATTGTGACGTATGCGACAAATGGACAACATTTATTTAGACGCATCGATCTCTCTACGAAGCCTGTTGTCTGCCGTTTGCATGGCTTGAGTTTAGGTGGTGGGTCGGAGCTCGCGTTGGCGTGTGACTATATTGTCGGAACAGCCAAAGGGACAATGGGGTTCCCAGAAACAGGTATTGGTATTTATCCAGGATTGGGCGGAACCCAGCGAACACCCCGTCGTATCGGTATCGGCCTTGCACGGTGGATGGTTGCAACTGGACAAATTCTACCAGCAAGTGAAGCTTATTCAATTGGATTGATTGATGAGTGTGTTCCACTCAGTCAACTTGATACTGCTTGTCGTCGTTATGCGTTGAGTGGTTCAGTCCCTTCGAGAGAGTCTATCGCGAACGGTCCCCTCGACAAGTACGCTCCTTTAGCGCGTGCATTTGAGGCACCACTCGACGACTTGTTGGCCGGTCAGTTTAGTACAGAAGATGAGCGACTCAGAGGACAGCTTGAGAAAGCCGTGAAAAAAATGAAGCAAAAAGCACCGATCGCACTTCGATTGGCGGATAAGCTCATATCAGATACGAAAGAGAATAGCTTAGAGCATGGACTTGCCTCAGAAAGTGCATTGATGGATCAAGTATTCGGCTCTGAAGACGCGTTGATCGGGATGAAATCACTTGGTCGTTCGAGACCAACATTTATTGGAAAGTGATCTCACCCATGGTCAAAAATTTGCGATAGCATTCATTCGCCTCATACACTGTCCCTTTAAGAGACAAAGGGACAGTTATGTACAGACAACATACAAAAATCTTGATTACACTCATCAGCTGTGCTTTTAGCGCGTGCAGTTCTATGAGACCGATTGTCAATGAGGGGCCGGCGGACACATCTTTGCAGCGTGTACAAGGCGATGTGTATTGTTATTACCAATCACCTGACAAAAAAACATTGCTTGGCCCATATGCTGCATGTTTGGATGAGAAACTTGATCTCTTTGCCCGTGTTCAAGAAAAAGGCCGCTATCGTTTTATGACGATCGATCGTTTGGGCAAAACCATCAATGAAATTTATGTTGAAAATAACCACGTTGATGATGTTGAGCATGGACACTACCGCTTTATCGACCATGGGAAAATGGGGCTATTCAGTGTTCATACAGGGCAAGCCGCTGTTCGTCCTGAGTTAGACTGGGTCTCACCTGTGACAGAGAAAGGCCAAGCAATCGCATGCATCGATTGTCAAAAATCTTGGGATGGCGATCATGTTTACCACCATGGTGGTCGATGGGGGGTCATCGACGCCTCGTCATCGTGGGTTGTTGAACCAACATATGATGCCATCACCCATTCCGATCCAGAATTTGTGTTCTTGAAAAACCGTCAAAAATGTGAGGTCTCACATAATGTACCAGAGTTGTTTGAACCTGTTCTGAACAGCTGCTTCGGAGAAGCGACGGTATCTCAAGCGACTGCACAGCGCTAAATGTTGGTGTGAATTGACGCTAGACTCAAACGCTCGGTTATTTAGCCGAGCTTTTTTTTGTGGTCTTTGAGCTGCGCTTCGTCGATAATTTTGAGCGTTTTCTTGTCTTTTTGACTGGGGCGGGAAGTGTCGACTCGCCATCGACCCGACGGCTTTCGGGCTGAATTTCGAGGACAATCTCACCCTTTTTAAAAACCCGCATTGTACCTGTCGATTGGCTCACTGCAACAGCCAATGCATTTGTTGATTCGGAAATGAATGCCGCAGCAGTATGTCGTGCACCTAAACCAAGGGGGATATGTGGTGCTGAAGAGACTTGAATATGACGACCAGCAGACAAGACGACACCATCATCTCGTATAATGAATGCACCATCGAGGGTTGCAAAGGTTCGAACTGCTTCACGAACACTTGGATCAAATAAATTTCGCTCAGCTTCAGAGTACCCTTGGAATGGGTTGATCGTGAGCTGATGTGAACTCTCCATGACTGCGGTTGAATCACCGATGACCATAAGAAAACCAAGTGTGCGGCCTTCGTATCCTTCTCGACCAATTCTAAGTGCGAGGTGGACGGCCGTTTCAAGCAATTTAGGTGAGACATCTTCAGAAAATCGTGTGAGTTCAAATGGGCTATACTCCATATGTTGTTTTTTGGCGGCGACCTCAAGCACACTATCAATTGCTGCCCCTTCTTGTCCGGTTAAGCCTGCACAGATCGTGTTGCCAGGCTGAACGAAGCCATGACTCATGGCACCAAGGATTGCTGTTTTCAGTCGATCATTTCTGGATGCCGCAAAGCCTGGAAGAACAACAACATCATAGCCAGCCGCTTCAAGTTTATGGGCTGAAGCCGGTAAGGTTGTGGCATAAATGAGCTTCTTACGTATGGGTTTCAGTTTTTCGATTTCGCTCGAACCGATTAAAATGACCCGATGACATGTTTTTAGGCGACCGGCTTTAAGTAAGCTATCGATTAAAATTTTTTCTAACGAACTTTTCGCACTCGGCATATTTCATCATGGCATAAAAGTATATGAATATCTAGACCAATGGGTATTGCCTCAACCGTTGCGCGAGTGCGTGAAGATAGGTCGCATGTGAATTATGTCGGTTGTAAAGCATTCGAAACGAATCGCGCGCCAATTTTTGAGATCCATATAACTGCCGTAGCCGTTTGTGTTTCAGATCATCTTTCACAAAGTAGTATGGTAATGCGGCGATACCTTCATTATTGAGGATGGCCTGACGAATCGAAGCGATCGTTCCTCGAATACGAATCGACTTAAAATGATACGCATCAAGGATCTTCCCATGGAGACGGCTCCAATATGAAAAAAGATTCAGATGGTAAGAGGTGTCAATCAAGTGGATCTGGTGGGCGCGATCTTTTGTCAGACGCCCTGTCAGCTTGGGTGACGCGACCAAAACATATGTTTCTTCATGAATGTCAACCTGCTCGATGAGTGGATGATGAATATGACTTGATGAAATTACTGCATCGAGCTCACCTGCGATCAAACGTGCGTTCAGCGTCGGGCCGTTACTAAAAAAAAGATCATAGTGAAATGGTCGAAAGTCAGACTGCTGAATCAAATTTAAGCTGGGTTGAACCCATGAAAGACCGAGCTCAAAGCGGGTTCCAATTGTGAGCTGAATCGCGTTGACTTCTGCTAAAGGAGAGAGGCATCGCTTCAATTCTTCGATGGCCTCCAGCGCTCTCGGCAGTAAAGCTGCACCCGTATCTGTCAAACGAACTGAACGTGTGGATCGATGAAAAAGAGGCGCGCCAATTTGATGTTCGAGTTGTTTAATACGTTGACCGAACGCAGCTGGTGTGAGTCCGATGTCCAGAGCGGCTTTTCTAAAATTTAAATGGGTCGCTGCAGCAACAAAAGATCGCAAATTGTCAGAATCAGGAAGATGCATGATTGTATTGATATCTTTTATAATGTATAAATACAATAATGATTCTCTTTTTAAACGATGCTTGTCATATAATTAGATAGGAGGCGTGATGCTAAAGATTAAAAAGATGATCCAGCTTGTTTTGGTAATGGTCACTATGGGATGTGGCGACGTGACGAATGACGGTTCTTCGACCAAGGATGCAATAAACACGAAAGATAAAGTAGATGATATAGATGAGATTAATACAGGTGAAACAGCGTCGACGCCCAATATTCGTCAGTTGATTGATTCGATTAACAACACGCCTATTGAAGAACACTTATTAGATACAGACATTGAACGGGAAGCAATCGTGTCTAGTGAAGTTAGGCTTTCGTGCTCAACCGAGAAAATATCTGACTTTCAAGACTTTGAATATAGAATGTATGCTCCGGCCTTATCATACACATATGATATTGTGTTCACACCAATAGATGTGGATTCTGGTGATGAACCAGAATCTTTGTTTATGGAAATTGAGAACTTTAAACAATTTGAGTGGTTCGGCGATGAACATTTACCAGGTATCAGCATCACCGAGATGAACGAACCCAATTACTTTTATAACGGGTTCTCTCAGTCTGATGCGACCTATGCAAATGTGCCTCAACATATTTATATGGGATCGTATAGTACGGACCGCTATTCTGGTGAGTTGAATTGGGATACGTGCTACCCGACGGAACCAGATATCAATCCTGCATGTGGATGGTCTGGTGAGGTTGCTTACTATGTTCCTGAAGGATATATGGCATATAGATATCGAAAGCCACTACATACGACCTGTGTCATTAGAAATGGGTCGGCGCCAGAGATAGAAGACAAAAATGAACAATCGATTCTGCCAGAACAAAGCCATTATGCTTTCCGATGTGAGACAGATGCATTCAGGCATTCTTTTCACGATGGAAGCGAATGGCGGAATAACGAAGAAATATCATGTGAGTTCAATTTCTATCTTGTCCCTGGTGTTGTGCATTCAGATACGCTCTTCGAAGATGATGCGTATACATCACAGTTTGTCACTCAGAGGGCGTGTGACACCTCGACCGGCCCGATAGAAGCGCCGACGGGTAGCTATCTTCTTTATAATAACCACGGCTCAGTTTCTCTCAGTGCATCTGAAGTGTTAGCAACAGATGAACCTGTTACATTTCAAGGTTGGTATGTGTCACACGGTTTTCGGCTAGACGAAAGCTACACGGATAGTTCCCAGGATCTTAACTTGGTGCTGCTCAACTATTATGAGTATAATGAGCCTGAAGTCGATGTTTATTGCGAATATCTCGATATGACGAAAGCCGAGATAGAAGCGGATATCCGGGCTGATTTGGGAATATAGGTTTATATATGAAACGCAAAGACTTTATTAAAGGCCTAAGTGGTATCACGCTTGCTTCTGTGGCGGCATGTAAAGGTTCACAAACATGCCCTGAATCGCCCATGCAAAATAGTGATAGTCGCAACGGCACATTAGAGTTAAGTGATAGTGGTGTACTCGACTCATCTGATGCTGGTGTAATGGATTCAGACAATAGGATAGAATCCATGCCAGAAACATGTGAAGCTTCACCTCAAGAAATTAAAGGGCCGTTTCCGCATCGAACGCCGACAGAAGTGATACGCGAAAATATCATTGGCGATCGAACAGGTCTTCCACTTGAAATACGCTTACGTGTTCTTGATGAAGAAAAATGTGAGCCTGTTGAAGGATTAATCATCGATTTATGGCATTGTGATGCTGGTGGAAATTATTCTGAGTATGCTGGTCAGTTAGATGGTAATTTTACTGGGCAGCAATTTCTGCGCGGGCGAGGAACGACTGACGCCTCGGGATGGGTTCGATTTATCAGTATATATCCGGGTTGGTATCCTGGGCGTGCCCCGCATTTACATATTGAGGTTTCGACGCCTGAGGGAGAATCGTTACTCGTCACACAAACGGCACTTCCGGATGATATTTCTGAGAAAGTATATATGCTCGATAACTATCAGGGCGTGCATGATACGAAGATGTGTGATGACCGTTTCTTTACCGACTTGTCGTTGAATCAGCCATCGTCTTTAATTGGGGATGTCACAGGTGGTTACCAGCTTATTGAAGAACTTGTTATACGGAGAATGTAAAAGAGTCAGCCTTGACGGACTGACTCAGGAGGGTGCTCTTTAGGAGCGATCTGTTCTATGATCTTTCGATTTTATGAACAGCTAAATATGTCATGTATCTCTATGAAGATTCTCATTAAAGTAGCCAGATCGATTATGATTCGCCTTCAGAACCTTCAAAATATAAGCTATCTTTATCATCATCGACTAGCATGATATCGTGTGTATTCTGGTCGTTCTTCACAGGTTCACCCGATCCTTCAGAACCTTCAAAATATAAGCTATCTTTATCATCATCGACTAGCATGATAT
>JAHDGS010000006.1:18324-20409 GCA_020627505.1 Myxococcota bacterium | reverse complement strand
GTATTCTGGTCGTTCTTCACAGGTTCACCCGATCCTTCAGAACCTTCAAAATATATGCTATCTTTATCATCATCGACTAGTGCGATGTCAGGATTTCCATAATCAACTGTTTGCGGATCTGGCTGCCCAACCCATTGGTTATTTCCAACCTTCCAATTACCGTTTGGATTTTGCCCTGCTATCGTTGACGGTAGACTGATTGCCCGTAGGTCATATCGTTTTAAAAATTTTTCTATAACCTCTTTTGCTGCTGCAGTCATTCGATCAAATGATGCCGTATTCTTTTCGGCAGGTCCTGTCACTTGCTCATATAAATCACTGATCGCTTTGTATTCTTGAGTTGATACATTACCATTTTCTATTGCAGATGTTGTTATCATCTGTGCGATTGTTTTTCCTAAAACTCTAGTCATATTACCCTTCTTTGTTAACGCGTCATTGCGTAACATAATATGTCTTGAGTGCACACATTTCGTCATGAACCCATACTTTTCATGACACATATGTGAGTAGGTCTATTTTTAGCACATTAGATCAGTATCTTATTGCGATCTAGCGCATTGCAAATCGAATGACTTCTTCTGTAATCGGATGACCAAGTTTTCGTTCGACATCGAGGTACATAGGACAGCTGTTGATTTCGAGAATGGCGTGCCGACCATCAGCCGTTCTTTTAATATCAATCCCGCCAAATGGGAGTCCTGCAGCTTTGGCAAAACGAATGCAATCAGCTTCGATATGTGCAGGTAGTGGCGCATCTTCATATGTGATTTGACCTTTGGCATATGCATCGTCGCCTCTAAAGTCGATGATGCCTCCAGGAACATTGATCTTCGCAGCCGAGATGACACGTTCACCCAGAACCATTACTCTGATATCGTCACCATATATTCGCTCTTGAAATATAGATGGTGTCGCAGATAGCGTTTTGTCGTTTGCCTGAAGAATCTCGTCTCGACCAATGGTCAGTGCACCACCACCAACAGGTTTGGCAATACAATCGTGTTGTGCTTCACAAAACTCGCGAATATCTTGTGGATGGTTGGATATCAATGTCGTAGGATGGTCGATATCAAGCCGCTTAAGTATATCTAGCTGAAAGGGTTTTCTTCGAGACAGTAGAGATTTTTGTGGCGGGTTTAATACGGGAACTCCCCGCGCCTCAAGAGATAAGAACCAGCCTAGGAACGCATCATAACGATTGCGCTGAGCACAAAAAGATTGCATCCAATTTCCAAAGTTGGCGTCCGATACCTGAGAGAAAAAATTGGGAGCATCATCAGTTCGAACAAGTCCTCGGACAATCACAGCCTCTGGTTCGATTCGCTTTCCAGCAATATACAGTCCATCTTGTTTCCATGATAGAGATTGCCGAAACGTTCCAAATTGTGGTGCTAACAAAACTGAGCCATAGCCTAGTCGCTTGCTTATATTCCGATAAGATTTCGTATGTGGCGTTTCCCCACCAAGAATAAGTAGTGTCACTTGTTATCCTATTATTTAACATCCTTACATTGAGACAAAAAAATAGAGAACCAGTGAAGTTCGATCTTCCCCTGGTTCTCATCTGGAGACTGAGACTTAGCCTAAATAGGCATATTGCTCTAAGAACTCATCGATGAACATGAAAGCATTAACATGTGTCGTGATTTCGAAAAGACCTGCCTCAAAGTCCTCTTTGAATTTTTTGATGGTTGAATAGACTTCATGACTGGGTTCCTTGTTGTTCCAAGAATCAATCGTTCCGCCAGAAGTATCGAGCATAAGTTGTCCATCATAGAAGTCCATGTGGCCTCGGTTGAGAATATTTTCGATGATAGATTTTATGTTTTGAACTTCTGGATTTTGGTTTTGGATATCACCATCTTCTTCGCCAACAGCCTGAGAAGTCACAAGTCCACTATCATCATAGTCTGCACCATCTTCTTCGCCAACAGCCTGAGAAGTCACAAGTCCACTATCATCATAGTCTGCACCATCTTCTTCGCCAACAGCCTGAGAAGTCACAAGTCCACTATCATCATAGTCTGCACCATCTTCTTCGCCAACAGCCTGAGAAGTCACAAGTCCACTATCATCATAGTC
>JAHDGS010000006.1:0-18224 GCA_020627505.1 Myxococcota bacterium | reverse complement strand
CACCATCTTCTTCGCCAACAGCCTGAGAAGTCACAAGTCCACTATCATCATAGTCGATACTATCTTCTGGGTATCCTGTAGTGACGACTTGGCCTGCACCATCTTCATCAACGGCGAGCGTGACCGCATTATCACCTGTTACATAATTTTGGCCTCCATATTGGAGCAAAAAGTTTGCTAGAATATCAATTGCTTCTTGTGTTGCTCTGACTGCTAAGGTTTCCATTGTCGTCGGGGCAACAATTTTTTGGTATAGTTTTCCAATTTCTGCGATTTCTCCGTCTGAGACAGGTGTCTCTCGCCCAGTTCTTTGACTATGGGTAGCAGAACGCACAACATTTCTAGCTTCCCGTATCGAAAGTATGTTGTTGCTAAGTGCTTGATTTACAATTTTCTTTACATTTGACGTGGTCATTTTTTCCTCTTTACTTGTGTGAGTTGTTCTTCTTGTTCTGTTAGGAATTCTTGATTCAAAAACGTGGCTAGTTCCCGATGGTTATTGAAGATCTTCTTGATTCCTTCAGCGTCTATACGGACAATAAATTGATCATAGTTTCGTTTCGCTTGGCGGACGTTTGGAATAACATACTCAAATAAGCCGATTTTGATCATGCTACCTATAGTCAGTCCTTCATTTTTTGGCTCAAAAACTTATTGGTAGATCTCCTTTGGCTTAATGTAGAGGAGCTATATATTCATTTACTATGGTATTTTCGGCGTTAATTTATAAAAAACGGCTCCACAGAGCCGTATATTCATAAATACTGTTGCGTTTTTTACTCAGCAGGTTGGATTCTGACATCACCTTCTTCAATCGGTTGGATCGTCACAACGTCATCGTCTTCTTCGATAGGCTGGATTGTGACAACGTCATCATCTTCTTCGATGGGTTGGATGGTGACCACGTCATCATCTTCTTCGATGGGTTGGATGGTGACAATATCATCTACACCTGATTGTTCATATCGCATCGCATATTTTCGTTGCCATTCTGCAGATGCTTCGCTTTTGAATGATGCCGGATTGACTGCATTCAAAATAAACTCTTCTGCATCATTTTCTGTCAAGAAAGCCGCCAATACTTCGAGGGCTTCTTGTGATGCAAGAATAGGTGCGCGGTTAGAACTGCCAACAACAACTTGTTGGTATAATCGAGCAACTTGGTGAACTTCTGAACGCATATCGGCCTGTGCCATAGATTGCATTTTTTGTTCTGCCGCTTCGACAACGTTTTCCGCAGCGCCTGCGGACATTGTGCCAAAGTGATAGACTCGATTAAGTGGGTTAGATAGATTTGATTTAGACATATTCTTCTCCTTCTTTAGAAACATCTTTTGATGATGATAAAAGAAGCGTCGAGTGAATATTGAGGATTCATTGATATGACTCGACAGACTCCGATTACCGTCCTCAAATATATATTTTCGTGAAGGCCACTTTTTTGTGTCTGCGATCGAAGAGAATTTATTTTTTATTCGGTATCGATATTATTCGTATTCTGGAAGTTTGGTGAGTAAAGAACTGATTCGGATCGACTCGAGCGCTTTTACACGCGGTTGGGCAAAACATCGTTAAATGAGCCGACCCGGATCATGTTTCCTTACCTATACTTTTCGCAAGTCAGTCAAATTTGTGTGCTCACATCAACAAAATCGAAAATATATGTATCTGCATTTCAAGATTTCGAATCTTGTTTACTTTTAATATTGTGTGGGAAAAAAGAACTGATTTGGATCGGCTCGTGCGCTTTTACACGCGTTTGGGCAAAACATAGTTAAATGAGCCGACCCGCATCATGTTTCCTTACTAAGTACTTTTGATGAGTTGATGAATTTTGTGTGTCAGGCCCGAAAAAATACGAAAAAAAATTTAAACCGACGAGAGGCCTGTAGATTTTCTTAAATTATCCAATGTGTTGTCAGCAATTTCTCTCGCTCTCACGGCACCAGCTGTAAGCGTATACTCGAGCTCTTTTTGACCTTTTTCCGAGTCCATCAAGTATTGATACCGCTCACGGGCATCAGAAAAGTAGGCATCAATGGCATCTCGTACGGCCATTTTTAGATGCCCATAACCAGGTGCATCTTGACCGCCACGTTCGATTCTTTCACGCCATGTCTTAAGGCTATCTGTGGTATCGACGAGCTCAAGTAATTGATAAGGTATGAGCTCATCAGGATTTTTAGGTTCTTCTGGCGATCGACTATCGGTGACAATTTTACCACAGCGCTTCTTCAGTTTCTTGCCTTCTTCGAAGATCCAAATATCATTTCCATAACTGCTCGACATCTTTTCACCATCAATACCGGGAACTTTTGGCGTTTTTGATAGGTGTGTACGGACCTTCTTCAAATGTTCTGCCCCGAAGCGTTGATTGATCGCCGTCGCCATGTCGTTGGTCATTTCGATATGCTGGACTTGGTCTTTGCCGACAGGAACAACATCTGGGGCATAGAGTAAAATATCTGCCGCCATCAAAATAGGGTAGGTAAATAAGCCGACATTGGGTTTGAGTCCCTTCGCAATCTTGTCTTTGTAGGAGTGTGCACGCTCGAGCAGGCCCATCCCTGTTGACGTCGATAGTATCCACGCTAGCTCAAGGACTTGTGGCACATCGCTTTGTCTGAAGAGAATGCTATTTTCTATATCCAGCCCAAGGGCAATATATGTGGCGGCGACACTACGTATATTATACGCCAATTCTTCTGCTGAACGTTCGGTTGTGAGGGCATGATAATCGGCGACAAAAAACAATGCTTCGCCAGGGGCCGCAGAATTACCGAGTGTGATGTGTTCTTTAATCGCCCCGAAGTAATTGCCGAGATGCGGTTTACCGGTGGGTTGAATGCCTGAGAGATATCGCGTCATATGACAAATATGACATCGATCGTGAGAATCACCAAACAGTTTTCTGTTGAGAAATAGGGCGAGTACAGTAAAATCCATATATGAATCAACGCCTTTCTTTGACGACCACTCTTTTGATGCTTGTGGGCGGTATTTTGCTTGGATTTTCTCAGCCGGTTGTCATCGAAAGCTTCAAACCTGAGCCGCTTGATTCGTCAGGTTTAACGGGACTTCTGGCCTTGATCGGTTGGGCACCATATTTTTACGCGATGAATAGGCGCTCCGTGAAAGCTAGTTTTTGGTGGGGTGCTTTGGTCGGCACGATTCAACATAGCATTATCTTCTATTGGATCGCCATCGCAGTGTCGGTATTTGGGCATCTACCGTGGGTCTTAGGGATCTTTTTAACCGTATTACTGAGCTTCGTTGTGTCGGCGATTGGCGCAGCCGGACTTGCATTCGCGCAGCATATTGCGTTGAAGAACAACTGGCCGAGTTACCTTGTCATGCCTTTTGGTTTAGCGGCATTTGAGTTTATGCGTAATTATGCACCTTTTGGTGGTTATCCATGGGGGATGTTGGGGAATTCGATGGCGACCATAGAAGTGCTCAGAGCAGGCGCTGCTTATATCGGAAGCTATGGCTTACTCATTATCATTTTATGTGTGAATGCATCGATTGCTGCATTCTTTCAACGTGAAGCGGATCGGCTCATTCGCAAGCGATTTATAGCCACGACCGTAGGCGCCTGCGTCTTGTGGCTCGTTATCGGTTCATTTCATATTGGTCGACTTGAGACGGCACACACATCATTTAAAGCAGGTCTGTTACAAGGAAATATTGAGCAAGGTATCAAGAATAGTGCACGTCAAAATCGCTTCTTTATTATGAAGCGTTATCATGACATTCAAGATGTTGCGATTGATAAAGGGGCAGATGTTTTAGTATGGCCTGAGGCTGCAATTCCGCAGATTTTTCAAGAAGATATGAAGTTGTTTTCAAAACGTGTGCTTCAAGGTGATTCAGATAAGGACTTGCCGCCCTCGTTTGTGGGCGGACTCTCAAAAGACTTTTATATCGATCCTTATACCCTTAAAAAAGAACTGGGTATTTATAACGCTGTGTACTTAACGGATGCAACTCGGCATATTCAAGCGCGTTTTAATAAAGTTCACCTCGTTCCTTTTGGAGAGTATGTTCCGTGGCCATTTAGTTTCTTAGTAGCGACAGTCGTGCCGACACCAGTTTTACCTGGTGAAAAAACAAAACCGGCCGAAATGACCATCGCAGGTCAGTCCTATCAGGTCGTACCAACGGTGTGTTATGAGGGGGTATTTCCTGAAATCACCCGAGAATATACAGCGGCAGGTGCCGAACTCTTTTTTAATATGACCAATGATGCGTGGTATGGAATTTCTTCGGCCCCATTTCAGCACTTTTTGATGTATTCGATGCGTTCGGCTGAAAGTGGGCGGCCTTATATTCGTGTTGCAAATACTGGTGTGTCAGGCTGGGTTGATGCGCTTGGTAACGTACATGACTTAAGTCAGTTATATGAAACGACAGCACATATTGTGCATGTCAATGCAGCTCGAATTGACACATTTTTTGTGAAAGCAGGTTACTTAGTACCCATTCTCAATCTGTTGTTTTTTCTCGCCTTGTTGACGCACACGCTGATGGGCGGGCTGAGAAATGTGTTCAATCGGAAGGCCTTGCCGCTATTCTGTATTGTGCTTTCAGTTGGACTAACCATCTACCATGTGAGCCAACTTGGCGAGAGCGAACGTGAGTCTTCTGCTACGATACGCCAGCTGCTCATGTGTGCCGCTTGGTTGATGGGCATCTTTTTTGCACAACCATCTTATCGACTGGGCAAAATATTGCGGAATGCATTCTTCTTGTCTGGTATACTTGGTATCGTTATGATGCTTGTCTCAGCGCTTGTCTATAACAATCCCTCTAAGCTGGCGTTTATAAATACGTTGTGTTCAAGTGGTTTGCTTTTCTATCTGTCGGGCGAGGTTAAACGACTGAAACGCAAATCGAGCCAAAATTGATAGATCTCCATATGAATGAGTGAGATATGGAGGCGAGATGTCATTTGAAGTTAAAGTGTCGGATTTTCTGAAAGAGTTACCCAGTCGACTCAACGCTGATGACACAAATAAAATAGATGCTGTTGGAAAAATGTCCGCATCTGAAGTTCAGAAACAACCGAAGTGGTATCAGGCGGCATATCAAATCGCACAAGAAATAGATGTATTACCGATGATGCGCCAAAACTTCGAAGCTGCATATGGTCCGATTGGTTCTCCTTCTCAAAATGGGCGTGATTTCGCTCAGCTTGTTACATACTTAAATCAAAAAGCTATCGAAGATGCTGCTGGTGCAGATGGCGTTTTTTCTCGTTCTGATCTTGAAGAAGTTGGTCTACTTCGTGATGCGATTAAAAACGTATATGGACGAATTGAGGAAAGCCTTGCTTATAACTACTACTCAGAGGCATATAAAAAAGAAGCGTGGCCTGAAGGTGACTTCCAAATGGATATGTATGCGCGTCATCGGTTGACCAAAGTGAATGGTTCATTCTTCACTGATATTTTTGAAACTTCATCCCTTAACGATATTGTCCTGATTTTTGAAGCAAGTTTAAATGGCGCGGATAGACGTGTATTAGACAATGGCTATGAAATTGGTCATGTAACACCTCTGACAAGTGGTGTTGGCGATCGTTTTGATGGTCGATTCTATGTCAAAACGCCTAAAGGGGATTATCATATTTACAATAGAGATACTTTTACTCCGAAAATTGACAGTTCAAATGATGGCCGGTTTTTGTCTCTTGCAATATTTGAGCAGCCCATGAGTAGAGACAGCTTATCAAGACTTCTCGCGGAGATGAGAGGTGACTTGGTTTCGGATGAAGAAGAGCAAGACATAGAGCTGACAATCCGTGCAGGAAATATGGATGGTGTTTTTGCTTTTGCAAAAGCAGGAGAGGCTCTTGGCATGACAACTGCTGATGTGGACTCTTTTATCGAAGGTTATCGACATGAACGAGGGCAAGATTTGAAAAATTACCTTAATGGCGGTGGTTTTGTAGAACGTCTTCAAGATGTTGTGGCGTTTATACGTGAAAACGGTGAAACAGAATTATTACATGATACAGATTTTTCATTTGGTTATGTGACTGAAGACGGTAAGCGCAAACGCGCACTCAAAATTGATACCAATCAGGGCACAGTCTATCGTATCCCGCTCATTTCGATTGAAAGTGGTCGGCTTAAAATAGATGTTAGATATGAAGATGATACAGCTCGCGCAGTTTACGATGACGGTGTTGTCGAAGGGGATCTTGGCTTACTAACTGTTCGGCTTGGCCTTATGCTTGAAGGTTTGGAATATGGTTTAGCTGAATTTCAAAACTGACTTATCGTACAAGCTGTTCAATCAAATCTTCAAAAGTTTCTTCATAACGAAAATGTTGTCCGCGATAATGAACGATCAGATCTTCATCAAGCAAAATCTGCACATCATTGCCACCGGCAATTTGATAGTGTTCACTCACAAAACCATCTGGATCATAAAGAATCGTATAGTTGATGCCATACGTGTCTTTGATTTGTTGGCAGTATGCTGCATCAGGTGTGAAACCTTCATTGTCTTGTACAACAATCACAATCGGTTGATAGTCCACTTCTGCAAAGCGTTCGATACGGGCAGGTATGGTTTCTGATAAGTTCATACGACATTTTGAGCACCAGCCGGCAAAAATAATGAGGTTCGTTGCGTCAACGCCACATTGACTCTGAAGTTCAAATGGTGTGCCGTCACATTGTGGTAATGTAAAGTCGATGATGCGTTGACCATTGCGAAAACCGATCGGGGCATCACCTTCACACATATCTTGCTGCTCGAGCATTTCTTCTTCTTGTTCGTCTGGCGAATTGATGCCTTCATCAGGATTGGATGGCTCAGCTTCTAAGTCCGGTGTTTGTGTTTCGCTTGGTTCATCAGGACGATCCGTGACTTCTTCAACTTGCTCTTCAGGGGGGGCTTCATCTACAACGCGCCGCATGTTTGATGCTTCTTCTATAGAAGTCGCATCATTTGATATATGGGTTTCGGTGTCGCACCCGAAAAATAAGTTTATGAGTAATACAAAAACGATGGGCAATATTTGTTTCATAGACAAAGCGTCCCTTTAAAGTTTATGAATTGATGAGCGCCTCAATGGCTTTATTAAGCTCTGCATCAGACAGGTATTGGTCGCGAAATTGTATCTCAAGGTCAGCATCCAACAAAAAATGTGTGTCATTGCCAGCGCCTGTTCCATAGTTGTTTCTAAATAATCCATCGGCATCATAAAGAACGGTGTAGTTAACACCAAAGCTTTGCTGAATCGATCGACAAAAGGCCGCATCAGGTGGCGCGCCTGAATTGTCTTCGGTAATAATCAAAATAGGTTCATATCCGGCATTGGCATAGGCTTCGATACGTGCTGGTGTTTGATTGTTGATCGTGTCTCTACAGTTGCGACACCAACCCGTGAAGAGAATCAGGTTTGTCGCTGCCACACCACACTGGTTTCGAATCTCAAATAGTTCATCATCACACGTCGGTAGCGAAAAATCGAGAATGCGTTGGCCGAGGGCTGAGCCTGCTTCACTTGTATCATCACAACTCGAGATGTTGTCGCTTAATCCTTCAAATTGTTCAGATGCACAGCTGCTGATAACGATCCAACAAAATATGGCTTGAATTAAGCCAAATAGATAAGATTGCTGGAACATGATTATAGAAGGCCTTGGATAATACCATCCACTTCAGAATCGCTTGGTCGATACGCACGATACTGAATGATAAGATCTTCGTCTAACACAAACTGTGTGTCATTTCCGGCACCGGTACCATAGTTGTCTTCGAAAAATCCATCAGCATCATATAGAACAGGATAATCAATGTTATAGGTCTCCACGATTTGCTGACAGAAACCAGCATTTGGTTTTTCTCCGAAACTGTTGGTTTGTGTAATGACAAGGACTGGCTCGAAGTCGGTTGAAAAGTTTGAAAGACGAGCAGGGATAACATCTTCTATTGTATCGCGGCAATTTGGACACCAACCGGTGAATAAAATCAAGTTGGTTGCTTTAACACCACATTGGGCATCAAGTTCAAACGGTGTCCCATCACATTGAGGTAAAGTAAAAGGCAAAGCACGATCGCCAACAGCCGTACCTTGGCTATCTGAATCACAGACCGAGTCGAGACCATCATCAGGCAGTTGATCGTCGTCCGTATTATCAGACATGTCATCTGGCATATCGTTTGAACCATCATTCATGTCTTGACCATTGTCATTCTGTTCATCGCCCATTTGATCTTCAGAATTATTATCATTAGTGTTCGTCACATCACCCGCATTTTGTTCTGCTGTCTGCATGTCATCCATGCTTGTATTGGCATTGTTTTCAGTATTGGTTTCATCTGCGGCACAGGCAGCAGTCAATAGAAGTAAGGTCAGGGCTGCGAACATAGTGAGTCGATTCATGATTTCTCCTTAGACATTCCTACGTATTATATCTGAGAATTGTTTCAAAAAGAGGCTATACTCTTGAAGTCGTCTATGAAATAGGTATCAATAGATATGGCGACAGATGATGGGAACTTGGAAATCGAACTGGGGCGCAAGTTAAGCGACCTGACAGGTCGTATTCAAGCCCTTGAAAAACCACTACAAATTGGAGAAAAAGAGCGTCGCCTCGAAGATTTAGACCAAATGGCGCAAGATCCTGATTTTTGGTCTGATCAAGACCGTGCTTCAGCAGTGCAACAAGAACGAAGCCATCTCGTGAAAACGATTACCGCATTTCGTGATGTCTCAAATGGGCTGTCTGATAGTACCGAGTTCGTTCAAATGGCCGAGGGGGATACCGACACCTTGGCGATGGTTCAGTCGGAGCTCGAAACATATCAAGCGGCGATCGAGAAAATGGAATTCCAACGCATGTTCACAGGCGAGCAGGACGGTAATAATGCGATCTTAGAACTGAGTGTCGGTCAAGGTGGTGTCGATGCAGCAGATTTTACTGAAATGCTGCTACGTATGTATGTTCGTTATGGGGAAAAGAATGGTTTTGATGTCGAGTTAATCGATAAACAACATGCGGATGAGGCAGGTCTCAAAAGTGCGACACTGATGGTCAAAGGGCCATATGCCTATGGCAACCTCAAGTCTGAAACAGGGGTGCACCGACTTGTACGCATTTCGCCGTTTGATTCAAATGCCAGACGGCACACATCTTTTTCGGCTGTCTTTGTCATCCCCGAAGTCGATGACTCGATTGAAATCGATATCAAAAAAGATGACCTGCGTATCGATACAATGCGAGCAGGTGGTGCGGGTGGCCAGCATGTCAATAAAACTGAGTCAGCTGTGCGCTTTACCCATATTCCGACAGGAATTGTAGTGACTTGTGCACAAGAGCGTTCGCAGTTGAAGAATCGAAATCTCGCCATGAAGTTATTAAAGGCCAAGTTATATGAACATGAGATGCGTCAAAAACTGGCCGAGAAAGATAAAAATGAAGCCCAAAAACTTGAGGCTTCATTTGGGTCGCAGATTCGAAACTATGTGCAAGCGCCTTATCGCTTGGTGAAAGATCTGCGTTCGGGGCACGAATCGAGTGCGGTTGACGCGGTGCTTGATGGTGATCTACAGCCTTTTGTTGAGGCGTATCTTTATCAC
The DNA here is from genome assembly GCA_020627505.1 of Myxococcota bacterium. GTDB lineage: Bacteria > Myxococcota > UBA727 > UBA727 > JAHDBA01 > JAHDGS01. The sequence continues at coordinate 8,626 of JAHDGS010000006.1, read as the reverse complement.
CTCGAGGCAGAGCAAAACGAAAACGAGTAAATCAGACTTGCACTTCGACCCCTCGACAGGCTCGGGACGGCGCAAGCCCAGGGACCGGATAAAATTGATGGCAATGAATTTGTTAAGACTTAGTATCGATCTTTCAGCTAGAACTTTAGGTTAATGCTCTCATGGTCAAAATTTTGCGTTTGCTGAGAAATCTTGTTCAAATCAGGAATGGTTCTCGGCGATCGAATATCCCAACAAATATCTGCGCGTGCTGCGAGAACGCCTTTACCACCTGAGGTCTCTTACGTTTCTGATAACCGTGTGATGTTGACTCAGGTTGGTAATATTAGTTTGAGTGGGGCTTTTGTGGCTTCAAAGACACCCGATCCGATAGGAACATGTGGGACATTGGCTTTTCGTATTGATGGCCAATCATATGGCGTGCCTGTGATTGTCACCCGTGTCAGTTTTTGGTCTGGACCAGATCAATCTCAAGCTGGCATGGGGCTTTCATTCATCAGTCCGCCGCGACACGTGCGCAAGGCAATTCGCGCGTGGCAGATGAGATTTTCATCTGATGACAGTCAACCGACAGCCATACCTCAATCGGCTGCGCAGACCCATCAACTTGAACCAGATACGGACATTTTTACAGATATCAAAGAAGAGGAACGCTATGCATACTGAAACGATCCCACCATCACTGCTCGATACATTACCACCTGGTACGTATGAAATTCTTGAATCTGTAAAACCCATTTCTGCGCACTTGTTGAATAAAGAGCTTGGCGATTTTATGCCACGCGATTCGATGCCACCTGAGATTCATCCTGAAATGGATATGAAAGAAGAGTGGGATGTCGAAGGTTTGATTCTAACACCTGAAGATGAAGAAGCTTGGTTCAAAGAAAGCCTCGATGCATCGATCAGGCAACGGCCGACCACGCAAAACCTGAAGATTGTGAAAGCGATTAAGCCACTCAAAATTGAACGTTTTTGGGTGCTCACAACGATCGCGATTGCGCTCGCGGGCGTGGTTGCGGCATATTTAATGTTGTAAGCTCGTTTATCTCGTTTGTATTTGATAAGCTGATATTATGCTCAAAGGATTTATCTCTAAATCGAACACTGAGTCAGTCCGTTTTGAAGTTGAAGATTATATCGAGATGACTGAAGAACAGCGGATGTCGATATCAAATCAAGTTTGCCGCACAGCAGAAATCATGGCTTATATGAATCGTACGCTCGAACAGACAAAAGCTATTTTTGAATATAGAGATCCGCTTCCGCGATCGACGCTCAAAATTTTGGAGACTTTACGCACAGAATATCAAAGTCGTTCGGATAACGATCGTGATAGAAAAGAATTCGATTGTGAAGCTGAGTGAATACGTACATCGGCGCGAGCATGCCATGAATAATTTTCCGTCCTCGATGTCTCTGTCATCAGGCGCTTTATTTATGAAATCGCTTGAAGACATTGTTGAAGGCGGTCATCAACTTGCCACTCTCGTGCATACCCTTTGATAAGCTCCATATCTAAGGTCTTAATGCCGACTTCACTCAGTAGATCTTCAACATCTGCAAGATCTCGCGTTCGTCCTGCCACAAGTTTCATCGCAATCAACTCTTCGACACGCGCGACCGGTATACTGATACCGTCATGATAGACTGCATTTTTAACAGCATTTAGTCCGAGTGAAGTATGCGCAAATAGTATATCGAGCCGGGGTAAATCTGGTTTTCGAGCAAAGAGTGTTTCTGGTACGCCATCGATATCGCCAAATACATTTAACTTAAAGTCGTTCTGTTCAAGCGCTTCCTTTAATTCTTTATAATTCTCTGCGTCCGCGATGACACTAATATCTAGATCACGTGTGCCGCGCGGGTTACCGTGTACACTCCGAGCACAGCCACCGATCAAGGCATACTGTATTGTTGCCGGTAGTAGCGTCGGTAAAATCGATTGATAGATATGAAGTGGGTGCTCTATCACAAAAGGCCAAGCTCCATGGCGCGACGATTGGTTTGAGCGATGAGATTGGCTTCTTCTTTAATTGCTTTCAACTCTTCTTCATCTGATCGAGGCATGAAAGCTTGCCCAAGCGATAAAGCGAGTTCGATTTTCTCAAAAGCCGACAAGGCGCCTTCATACTGCATCGCTTCTTGTTGCGCGAATAGAGCTGCGGCTCTTAAGTCATCGGTGCTTCGTGAATCACTCATATATTTATGTTAACATATCGGCTTTATCACAACAAATGTGATGGTTTTTGAAACTATTCGTCACCCATTTGATCTTTACATTCGCTATTAAGTGCCCAGTTCATTCCACCACCAGCGATCGCAGGAGCTGCGCTTAGGCCTAAAGTAACCCCAATGAATCTTCTTGTGATGTTGGGAGACGAGGTTTGATTTACAGCACCAAATAAGAGTAAACTTGCGGAGGTAATATTACCAAGAGTTGTAGCACTGAGATATTTAGCCCGTGAACGCCGACTCTTTAAGTGAATTAAAGCCGGAATAATCGGGTATATGAACGGGCTACCAAGGAATATTCCATTTGCCAGTTCACCCTTAACTTTCGGACTTAAAATTGCGAGACTGCCTAGCGTAAATCCAATAATTGGTGCGGCAGCACCGTGCAGAATCTTGAGTCCTTTATTATTTTGTTGGGCAGTACATTCAACAATATTTCTATATTTAACTTCAGATTCAGACTCCATCATCGAGTTTAGTGTTGTGCTTGTTATTAATTGTGTTGCACTTGAACATTCTTCATTTGAAATCTCTTGTTTATGATATTCTGTGATCCCCATAAACGTTGTTCGATAATTTAAGATGAATCCCTTTTTTGTATCTGCAGCACGAATATTGGTGAGCTCTACTTTGACATCCGCCACTCCTTCTGCTTCGAGCGATTCATCAATCTGTTCTTGTGTGACACATTCTTCATTTGCCCAAATGATGCTCGGCGCGATAAGGAGCAATAAGATTACAATTCGATTAAACATATTCATTCCTTGGACTTTATACAATCACTGCTTGGTGTGGGTGAATTGTGACATTTATTCTTGATTGGCTACACAGCGTCCACTCTGAGCAAGCTGCATTCCATAATAACCTGCGACACCAGGTGTAAAGAGACTAAGATTCGGCGCCCAACCATTATCTTTAAGCGCATAACCGAGTGCACCAAATGTCGCGATTGTTCCTGCTGTTATACCATAATATTTCAGACCACCTTTTTCATATTTATTTGCGATGGTAGCAGCCGGAACGAGCGGTGCTAAAAGCCCCCCCGCAATGGCACCGATGAATATTGCATTGTCTTGTTCGTCATTTGTCGCATAATCACCTGCTAATTGTCGACCGATCAATGCCCCGCCAATCAGTCCGATATACGGCGTCAGTATTCCTACTACTTGGTTTAGAATACGATGTTTCTCAAGTCTTTCGCATGTGGATAAGGCTGGCTGTGCAATCGATGGCAACTCTTGTACTAAGTTTTGTGCTGCATCCATACACGCTGTTTGAATATATGAACGATCGAAATATGTTTTCTCACCATCTTGATCGAGTTCATATGACACGTGAACAATGCCAGTTTCATCGTCAATCCGCTGTTTGACGATTGTAATCTTATAGTCAGCATTGGTCTGCTCAATCGCTTGATCGATGTCTTCTTGAGAAAGACAGGTTTCAGCATGTGTCAGTGGAGCAAAGCTTAATACAAATACTGCAAGTAAATATTTATGCATATTAAATCCATTCATCTTAGTCATTATTCTTTACATTCTCCCGAGATAGCCCATGCCATACCGGTCGCACCGCCAATACCCGGTGCAAGAAATGACAGCCCAAGTGCAGTTTCACTTTCTGATAAAATAGCGACGCTTGTTGTGAGCGCAGTTGTCCCAAGTATTGAGCCATAGTATTTGATAAAACCATTTTTATGTTTATTCGCGACAACCAGGCCAGGAATAAGTGGAGCAAGTGTCGCCCCAATAAGCATTCCTTCTGGCGCAAAACCGAGAAAGTCTGTGCCAGTGCCATCATCTTCTCTCGGAATAAGGATGCCGGCGAGGCCACCAATTGCGCCGCCAAGGTAAGGTGCGAAGGCGCCAATGGCCATATGACCGATCAGATTCTGTCGGTGTGGTTCACAGGCATCTTGTGGTTCAGAAAATGTCGCTTGAGCTGCCATTCCATTTTTTGCAATTTCAATAAAAGCATTCACACCATTTTGACATTCATCACGATGAAACGATTGGCTCATATATTCTGTCGTACCATCTGACTTCATGGTGTAGTCGATGGCATAAAAACCCGTTTCTTCATTGAGCACTTGTTTTGTGATTTTAATAGACACAGATTTAACTTGAGACATGAGTGCTTGATCAAGTTCTGATTGTGACACGCATTCTTCACTCGCCCAAACGATATTCGGCGCGGTGAGTAGTAATAGGATTAAAATTCGATTCAACATATTAATTCCTTGGACTTCATATAATCACTGCTCGATACATGTGAATTGTGACATTCGTCTTATTTAAGCTTCTTTTCCCATAGCTTTTTCGCCCGCTCTAGGGCCTTACGTTTATAGGTACACGTTTGTTGATAGCCTTCGAGTCGCTTTAGGGCTTGCTGATAGTTCTTCATTTTACCGTCAAGGACCATCATGGCATATTGTGCTTGGCATCTCAGTCGGCCATCAGGAAATTCTGTGAGATAAGATTGATAGAGCCCAATCGCAGAGGCATATCGTTTTTGATTTTCGGCTTTGACCGCCATATCAAATAAGGCGAGTTCAGATTCTAGTTGCGTGCGATTTTGAGGTTTAAGATCGGGGTTATCAATTGTGCTTTTCGCATACGGGTCTTTACCTTTCAAAGTATCGACATCTTCAAAAGCAATCGCGTTGAGTGGGCGCTTTTCAATCTGTGTTTCAGATGTGTTGGCATTGTTTTCTTTCTCAATAAGACTCTTTTGCGGGTCTTCTTTTTTCTGTTGTGTGGTTCTCTTGTTTGTCTGGGCATGCGTCGACTGTGTTTGCGCCCGTTTCCTTATGGTTTTGGGCTTGTTGTCTTGATGAACTTTTGTGACAGGTTTTGGAGCAGTTTGTTGTGCTTGATTCAAAGCCCCAATTTCTGCCATCTTGTCTATTTTGTTCTCACCTTCATTGGTTGCTGCCGCCTCGGCAGGCAGTCGAGCAATTGTTTCTTGTGCGATATGCTTGGTGGTTGGTGGCGTGTATTCATTTTGAGCTTGTCGGCTTTCTTCTGGCCAAAAGAGCAGTGTGCCCGCAGCGATGAGCGAAAACGGAATCGCGACTTTCAAATATGTCGAAGCCACTGCTTTTTGAAAAGCACTTTGACTTTTAGGTGGTGGCGCAGCTGATAATTGCTTAGCAAATATGGGCTCTTTGATTTGAGCGAGAAATGATGGGTCGAGAAAGTTCGGCATCGGAACTTCAGGCACGAAGTCTTGTTTTAATTCTTCTAAAGCTTGTTCAAAGCGTGCGTCTTGAAAAGAACTTGTTTGAGGTGTTTTAGTCATGGAGTTCACCTCGTTTGTTTTGATGTTCTGAATCTTGATCGAGTTTATGAAAGGCTTCTTTGAGTTCGGCGAGGCCTCGCGCAACACGCTTACGCATGGTCGCAGGTTTTGTACCGGTCATGTTGGCAGCTTCTTCTGTTGAATATCCTTCAAGACGTGTCAGAATAACGGCCTCTCTGAGATTGTCAGATAATGTACTGATGGCTTGTTGCATCAGGTCTTTGAGTTTGAGTTCTGTTTCGACAGATGTCGTTTGCTGAGCAAGATCGTCGATCCCATCTGTTGTAAAACCACGTTCTTGTTCGCGCTTATCTTTCTTATACAGATCGAGCATAAAAAATCGCGCCGATCGATAAAGCCAAGTTTTGGTACCATCTGGGTAGGGCAGCTGGTCACGTTTTTTAAACGCTAATGCAAACGTCTGTTGGAGTATATCGTTGGCTTTATCTTCTGAATGAACCCAGCGATAAATAATACGAAAGAGATAGCCCGCATATTCTTGATAAAAATGAGTCCAATCTGCGTTTTTCCACTCCATTGGCGAAAGGGGAATTATGACAGTGTCCTTTTGGTAAGGACTCTTTATGGCGGGTTCATTCACTGGAAAAAGCATAAATCATTTCTCGGGTTTCTAACCAATTACTGACTCAAGTGTTTAAAATGTGACATTGTAGTCAAAAATATTATCCTAATAATTACGGAAGGTTAGATGTGTTGTTTATCTTCATGGTGCTAATTGTGATGTTTGTGTTTGAAAGTCGATGAACTCGAAGGATCTTTAGCAAGAATCAAACGAGATATTCGCCAAAATACGAGACGAACCATATACCGTTCGAGGAGAAGACATATGTATAAACAATTAATATATTTATTAGTAGTTACAATGTTGGCAATAGGTTGTGGACGCAACAATGAAATTGAAACACAATCTACAAGTCTTTCGAATAATGAGCTTGTATCTGAAGATACCGAAGAGTTGTGTCTTGCGACCGAAGGAAAATGGGAACCAACAAGTTGTGGACATTATGTTTGTGGAGAGCAACCATTGTGTCGAGCATTGATACCAGGTTGCAACTGTGGCTACCGAAAAAACTTCCAGGAAGGCGTAGGCTGTGTTGAAGATGATGAATGTAAAGAATGTCTCACAGATGCAGATTGTGAAAGTGGTCGATGTATCACGACAGAAATGATGTGTTTATATGGTGAAGCGTGTCGAGAAGTTCCGGTTTATCGATGTGCAGATGTACCAAGAGTATGCCCAAGAGATACAACGACATGCCCTGATGGCACGACAATATCGCGAACAATTGTTGATGGAGAATGTGTCTTTGATTGTTCGGCACATCAATTACCGGAAGGCGCATGTCTTCTCAATCGTGACTGTCAAAGCGATGTTTGTGTCTTTGATTATCGGTACTTCGATGGTCAATATGGATACTGTGCCGAGGATGAAGCACTTGTACTTTGTCAAGATACTTGCGAGTGGGCGAATGATGGTGAATGTGATGATGGCGGACAAGGTTCAGCATACAATGTTTGTGGATATGGTTCAGACTGCGGTGACTGTGGCACGAGAACTTAAAAGCGTTCAATCAGACGAAATCTATTGTCCACTTGATGTTTGAATCTGTTCAGATGGTACAGAACTCGGTCGTCAGGAACCAAATTGTGCGTTTCCAGAATGTCCTGTTGTTGTCGAAACAACGCATTGTGGTTTCGGAACACGTCGGTGTGTGACGGGTTCGCGTATCCAAACACAGATGAAGTCAAGAGATGACTGTCGATATCCGATTTGTGAAGGTGAGATCCAGTGTGTTTCAGACTCTGCGATGTGTCCTGATGGAAATATTGTCTCAGTCGATCATGAAAATGAATGCGAATATAGTTGCGGGTAATTACCTAACCCCAAGTAAATATTTAACTGTTTACTTGGGGATTCTTTGAAACGGGTCGAGGATATTTGGATAGATTCAAGATCATCGATTGAGCCATATTTGAAACACCAAAATTTTTCTGAATCACTATAAGAAGTCAATTCGGGAGGAGTGAATGTTAAAAAAGCTAAGTATATTTTTTATGATATCGGTTAATTTAGTTGTCATTGGGTGTGGGGGTGAAACCATGGTTTCTTCAAACTCAATCTCGACATCTGATCAACAAATATTAGTTGTGGATGATGAGTTACTTTGTACGACAACAGGTGGTCGTTGGGATGTGACAAGTTGTGGGCACTATGTATGTGGAACGCAACCATTGTGCCGAGCTCTTATCCCGGGATGTGATTGCGGTGAGGGCAGAAGTTTTACGTCAGGTTCAGGATGTGAAGAAGACCCGACATGTGGACAACGGGGGTGCCCAAGAGATACACACATCTGTCCAGATGGTTTTATGGTTACTCGCAGTGGACCAAACTGTGAATTTGATTGCACAGGTCACGAAGAGATTCCACTCGGACGTTGTCGATATGATAGTGATTGCTTAAGCTCAAGATGTATCTTGCCGGAGATTGCACCCGGCGCGCCACAACAACTTGGTATTTGTGCGAATGACCCGGCTGTCTGCCCAAGAGATACACACATCTGTCCAGATGGTTTTATGGTTACTCGCAGTGGACCAAACTGTGAATTTGATTGCACAGGACATGAGGCACTCGAGCCAGGTCAATGCCGGTCAAATGCAGACTGTTTCGATTCAATTTGTATCCTACCAGAAGTCATTCCTGGTGGGCCAGCTCCTGTTGGTACATGTATGGAAGGTGAGCCAAATACGCCTGAAGATTGTATCGGCAATCCTATGCAGTGCCCAAATGGTGCATGGGTTTTTCCGGCAGGACCCAATTGTTCCTATAACTGTAATGAGGCAGATATTTTACTTCCAGGACAATGTTTTTCGAATTCAGATTGTTATGATTCGATATGCGTTTTACCGGAAGTTGTTCCAGGAGGCCCAGCGCCTGTTGGCAGATGTATGGAAGGTGAATCGACTTGCCCTGCAGATGAAGTTAAGTGTGCGGATGGAACGTGGGTTTCTCGAACGGGTCCTGAATGTGGCTTTTACTGTCCAAATGATGGAATATCGTCACCGCGATGTG
>JAHDGS010000084.1:6845-11964 GCA_020627505.1 Myxococcota bacterium | reverse complement strand
GGCACTTCGATATGAGCATGTGCAGGAACACATCGGACTTGAACAACTCGAAGCCGAAATCAGGCTTGAGTTGTCTGTTCTTGATAGTACGGTGTCACGGCGACGTGCCAAGTCCCGTCTGGCCTCATCTTGGTCGTCGATAGAGTCTTTGGCGACAGAAAAAGCATTTTCTCAAAAGGCCGTATCAAATGAGTGATGCACACATTTTTGAGCGGCGTTCAAGGGCGATGGTTGTGCTACTCTGCGTCATCACATGCGGGGTATTGTTTAAGCTTTATCAATTACAGGTCGTTCGACAGGATGATTTATCTGCACTCGCGACCAATCAGTCTGTTCGCTACATGACGATTGAGCAGCCGCGTGGTCGTATTGTGGATAGATATGGGCGCGTTCTCGCGACGAGCATTCGGTCATTTGATGTCGGCCTTCGCAAGAAGAATAAAGCGGAGGCGCTGTCTGTGGTTGAGCGGCTTGCTTCGTATCTAGAGAAAGACATCGATAGCTTAAAGAAACAACTCGAATCGTCAGCAGACTTTATTTGGCTTGGTCGTCGTCTGTCGTCAAAACAGTATCGGATGATCAAAGAACTCCTGCCGGTCATCGAAACAACACCCTCATGGCAACGATATTACCCATATAAATCTGCGGCTGGTGCTCTCATCGGTCGACTCACGCTTGATGAAACCCCCCTCTCAGGCGTCGAACGCGCGTATGATGAACGTCTGAAGAAGAGTGAACTCAAGCTGCCTGTTCTTCGAAACAATCGAGGGGAGCGTTATTTCTTCGGGGGACGGTTCTCCCCTGAATTACATCAGCCTGTTGAACTACAAACATCCCTTGATATTGACTTGCAAGTCTATACTCACATGGTGCTGGCACAAACCGTTGAGAAATATGCCGCCAAGAGTGCAACGGCTGTTGTGGTCGATATTGCATCAGGTGAGTTGTTGGCATTGGCTCAAGCGCCAGATATCAACCCGCATCACAGAGATGAAGTTGGTCGCATTCGCGCCTTGAGTGATTTATATGAACCCGGTTCGACGTTTAAAGTGTTGAGCTTTGCCACTTTGATTGAACAAGGGCGTTATCAAGAACATCAAATCATCGATTGTGAGCATGGGCGTTACCCAATTGGTCGATTCACGATTCGCGATAGTCATAAATATGATGCGCTGACCGCTGCCGAAGTATTTATGAAGTCGAGCAATATCGGCACAGTTAAAATGATGCAAGATATCGACGAATCTCATTTTAAGAATCTCATAGAACGCTTCGGAATGATGGGTGAAATCAGACTACCGTTTATCGAGATGGCGGCGGGCCGGTTTCCTAAGAAGAAACGGTGGGGCGAAGTACGGTCTGCGACGATTAGTTATGGACATGGCTTGATGGTGACGCCACTCCACCTCGCGCGTATGGCTGCTATTATTGGCAATCAAGGGCGTGATGTCGATATAAAGATGCTGCACGATGAACAGGCCGATACCCGCCCCGTGGATGCTAAGTCGCAGCAGGTCATTTCGGCAGAGACGTCGGCAACATTATTGAAACTCATGGAGTCTGTCGTCTCGCCTGAGGGGACAGGACCTGCTGCAAAGATCGACGGCGTTCGTGTCGCCGGAAAAACGGGCACGGCAGAAAAAGTAGACCCGAGTACACGGCAATATTCGTCGAAGTTAAATGTTGCTTCTTTTGTCGGTGTGGTGCCGGCGGATGCCCCAGAGTATGCGATATTGGTTCTTGTCGATGAGCCAGAACATGGTCGTTTTGGCGGGACTGTCGCTGCGCCCGCATTTCAGCATATTGCCCGCTTCGCCTTGGCGAAAGAACGCTTAGCACGAGATACCGATCAGAAGACTGCCAATCATATGTTGAGTAACGACCAAACGTGCCGAAGTGAACAACTTGTTGTCGACGGTGTATCGATAGACCCATGTTTAAAGTCACTGCGTGAGAATATCCGTTCGATCGTCCACGCTGGGCTGAGGCCTGTTGTTCATGGGGTTGGGCCGCTGCGACTCGGGCTCTTATCGCAGGGCGAAGAAAGTTATCACCTTTACCTCGGAGAAACCCTGTGAAGTTGTCGGAACAACTGGCGCTTGTTGCACCCGTGGATGACGCCACGAAAGAACAGCAGGCGTTTCTGTCGCAAGACATTAATGCACTGACATTTCAACGAGACTCACGCTTGCTCTCAAAAGGAGACGTCTTTGTCGCATGTCCTGGCGCAACGCCAACGTCAAAACATGGTATCGCGTTTCTTGATCGCGCGAACGCGGGCGGAATTCGCTATCTTATTTTTGATGCAAGTGCATATGCGGTTATGGCAAATCTTGTCGAATGGTTAAAAGAACGCGAGGTGACTGGGGTTGAGGTTAAATCGGCTCGAGAAGCATGGGGACAGCTTGTCCACGCAAAGTGGGGCAATCCATCAGAAAAACTTAATTTGGTCGGTGTGACAGGGACAAATGGGAAAACAACAACGACCTATTTTTGTACGCGCTATATGCAGCTGCTTGGGTTGCCGACCGCATCCATCGGTACACTTGGGTGTGGTGCACCCGGGCAGTATCAATCTACGGGGATGACAACACCTGAATCAGAGGTGATTGCGGAAGAACTTTCTGGCATGTCAAACCATCGGAATGAAAATAGAATGGACACTGCTGACTTAAAGCCGCTGGTGGCAATTGAAGTGTCGTCCATCGCGGTCTCAACAGAGCGCATCGCGGGGAGTCGTTTTGCGGCGGGTATTTTTACTAACTTTGGGCGGGACCATCTTGATTTTCATGGGACCATGGACGCTTACTGGGCGGCCAAAGAACGATTTTTCACGACATACTTGTCTGATGGCCAAACGCCTTGGGTGATTTGTATTGATGATGATGCAGGACGTGCTCTGGCCGAAAAGGGGCGAGCGCTGGGGCAGGACATTTATACAATCGGTTTCTCGGATGACGCCGATGTGCGAATAGAACGTCACTTCGCTCGAATGACACTTAAGAGTGTTCATCCTGCATTCACATGGTGTGATGGCCTCTCATGTGAGCCGAGCGTTGTTGGTGACTATAACTGGACCAATTTGGTGAGTGCACTGGTGACGATGGGACGCCTCGGATATGACCGAAATCGTCTTTGTGAGGTCACAGAACGTGTCGAGGCACCACCAGGCCGATTACAGCTCGTTGAACTGGCGCAGGCATCCCCCAAAGTCTTTGTCGATTATGCGCATACGCCTGATGCGATTGAAGCGATGCTTGAAGCAACCATGACCCACTTTGGGGATGCATATCAATACACCATCGTCTTTGGATGTGGGGGCGATCGAGATAAGCAGAAGCGCCCAGAGATGGCGCGTGCAGCTGAGCGTGCCAATCATATCATTGTCACAAATGACAACCCCCGCTCTGAAGATCCGGAGCAGATTTGGCAAGATATCTGCCTGGGCTTTTCTGAGTCGAGGCGAGACGAAGTCATATGGGAGCCAGACCGGGCGGCAGCCATCGAGAAAGCCATCAGGCATTCGAATGCCCCCGACAAACATATCATTGTGATTGCGGGGAAAGGGCATGAAACGGAACAAGACATTGGTGGCGTCAAAAGCCACTTTTCAGATGTTGAAGTGATACAGTCCATCAGTATGGTGTAAACCCTGCGGAGTTGTGCAAAATATGTGCAAAAAGCGTGAAGCTTTTATGCCATGGCTTGGGTTGGGCCAGGCTTTGGGTTAGGCTTCTAACATGCTCATTTTAGATGATATTATTAGCCAAGAACATATTTCTTTTGTTGGCGAGGCTGTGGCACAAGAATTCAAGTGCGCCTTTATTGATTCGCGGCAGGCGGCGTCTTTTGTCGAAGCGCCCGGTTTATTCTTCGCGTTGCCTGGCACGCGGACAGATGGGCATACGTTTGTTAATGATGTCGTTTCGGCGGGTGGGTGTGCGGTCGTTCGCGCAGATCGACTCAATGATTTTAAGGTCGATATGAGAGCGCATCTCATCGCGACCACCGCATCTGTTGAGTCAATATTACAACATGCAGGGCGAAGCAGACGACAGCGATTTGGAAAACCAGTCATCGCGATCACTGGCTCAAACGGAAAGACGACGACGAAGAATATGTGTCGCTCGATTGCCGAAGCGATTTATGGAGACGGTGCGGTTCTGGCCACTCAAGGTAACTTAAATAATCACCTCGGTGTCCCGTTGACTTTATCGCAGCTTGAAGACGAACACCGGCTGGCCATAATTGAAATGGGGATGAATCATGCCGGCGAGATTGCATTTCTTTGTGACATCGCTCGGCCTCACATTGGCATCATTACAAATATCGGCACAGCGCATATGGGCAATTTTGAAAACGGCGAAGCCGGGGTCATGCAGGCGAAAGGTGAGCTCTTTGCCTATCTCGGCAGGCACAATGGTGTCGGTATTGTGAATGGTGAGGATGAAAAATGCCGTACTCAAGCGGCGTTATTCCTGGAGGCGTCTCACCAGATCAATCTATACCAAAATACGGCGTCTGAGATCGAGGCTCGAGAGGTGTCGGAAGATGCTTTTTACGCATGCAGACAAAACGATGGAATTGTGGAAGCTCTTCTATATCAGCATGATAGCCTGCAAATTCAATGTGATGCTTTGGAGTGGATTGGCGAGCACTTACCAGCTGCAGCTGCACTTTCGATTGCTGCTTTGACGGCGGCTGTCAAGCTGGAAGATGAACTTCAAATCGAAACCAAGCAGATAGCATCCGCGGGGCTTGCGTCGAAGATCTCAAAGGGCTTACGCACCTTTCAACAAGACAACGGTCGGATGTCTCTTGAAGCGTATGACGGGATTCAACTTATTGATGACACTTATAATGCGAACCCAGATTCTTTCCGAGCCGGTTTAAAGACCCTTGCTCAAATCGGCGGAGCTTCTATTCGTCGTGCCGTTGTGATTGGACCCATGTATGAGCTCGGGGATACCGCCTATACCCATCAGCTGTTGAGCCAGTCTCTCCATGACACGCTGGTCGATGCATGCTTTTTTTACGATGCTTGGTTTGCGCCCATGCACGACATGTTGCCTGAGGGGATGGAGACCAGTTTACAGTTGACGCATGAGGCGCTCGCACA
>JAHDGS010000084.1:6620-6835 GCA_020627505.1 Myxococcota bacterium | reverse complement strand
ACGGTCAATAACTGGCTCGAACCGGGTGATATCGTATATGTTAAAGGCTCACGCGGCGCGCGTATGGAGTTGTTTATTCAATCTCTAAAGAACATTCGTGCACAGACTAAAGGAGCGGAATCATGATTTATTGGATGTTATATCCTTTCCATACATCGTTCTCGGTGCTCAATGTTCTGCGATACCCTTCTTTTCGGATTATTATGGCCACGTTG
>JAHDGS010000084.1:0-6610 GCA_020627505.1 Myxococcota bacterium | reverse complement strand
TTCTCTTTTGGCTTATCCTGCATTGATTCGACGCCTACAAGTCTTCAAGTATGGTCAAGTTGTCCGCAAGGATGGCCCTGAAAGTCACTTCAAAAAACAAGGAACCCCAACAATGGGGGGGATACTCATTCTCGTCGCGATGGCGCTTTCAACTTTACTGTGGGTTGACCTGACACGCGGGACTGTATGGTTGCTGCTGTTTGTCACCCTCGGATATGGCGTGATCGGCTTTGTTGATGATTACAAAAAAATTAAGCATCGCAGTTCTGATGGCCTCGCAGGACGCTGGAAGCTTTTTTGGCAATTTTTGATTGCTGGCGGCGCACTGGCGATTCATTTTTCGGGGATCGCAGGGTCACCGCTCGACACCTCTCTTGTTTTTCCGTTTATTCCAATGTCGACATGGAACCCTGTCGTGCCTGTTTGGTTGTATGCGCTGCTTGCGTTAATCGTTGTGGTTGGAACATCCAATGCCGTGAACCTGACCGACGGCCTTGATGGACTTGCCATCGGGCCATCGATTGTATCTGCGGCGGTCTTTTTGGTTCTTGCCTATGTCGCGGGGACATCTATTGGTGGGCTCGATGTTGCCCAATATTTGGGGATTGCGGCGATCGAGGGCTCTCAGGAAATGTCTGTTTTTTGTGCTGCTTTGATTGGGGCGAGTGTTGGTTTTTTATGGTTTAATTCATATCCCGCCCTCATCTTTATGGGAGATGTTGGTTCCCTTGCGCTTGGTGGTGCCCTTGGCATGTTGGCGATTTTAACCAAGCACGAGTTGCTTTCAGCCATCTTGCACGGTGTCTTTCTGACTGAAATTGTCAGTGTCATGATTCAAGTTTTTTGGTTTAAACGCACGGGGCGACGGGTCTTTTTGATGGCGCCAATTCATCATCACTTCGAAAAGAAAGGCTGGCCGGAGCCGCGTGTCATTGTTCGTTTCTGGATTGTGAGCGTGATCCTCGCCTTGGTCGCGCTGGCTTCATTGAAGTTGAGGTAGTCGATGCGTTCAGGGCAAACCGCAATCATCGGGTATGGCATCAGCGGTCGCGCTGCTGCGGACTTTTGTGTGCGGCATGGCCAGACGGAGACGGTTGTTTTTGCTGATGACGCCTTAACCGATGATGGCGCATCATCGACCCAATCTTCGTTGCCGCGTGGTGTGACTGTTCGTTCCCTCACTGAAAGAACCGACCTGACACACCTACACATTGATACATTTATTGTTTCTGCTGGCATCCCATGCTTTTCCGAACGCGCGTTTTTGTGGAGAAGTCGATTATGGCCTGCATTTTTTGGATTTCGCTTCTCATTGTCGTTTGATAGGGGTCACAGGGACCAATGGGAAATCAACGGTGACGCGTATGCTCTCAACGATTGGCCGAGTCGACGGTATTGGACTGGAAGCAGGCAATATCGGAACGCCATTACTAAGCCATGCCACAGAGTGGCGTATTGAAGCTGATACGATTGCGATAGAGCTGTCGAGTTATCAACTTGATCTAATGCGGCCCCCTTTTGCCCGGATGCTAGATGGGTCCATTATTGTGAATACGAAACCAGATCACCTCGACCGATATGCAAGTTATGAAGACTACCTGAAGTCAAAGGCGCACCTGCTCGAATGCTGTGCGGCTGATGCCGTCATCATTCTGCCGCCTGACGGGGACGATATATATCCGTACCTGCCATTTTCGGCCAAACAGGCGATTGTGCCACACGTGTCAACAACGCGTCGATTTGATTCATCTTTAGAACAGTCTAATTGGAACGTCGCGACGACGATGATGCAGCATTTGGGTGTGACAGAGGCGACTTGTCGACGCGCGCGTGAAAAATTTAAGCCGTTGCCGCATCGGTTTGAGTGTCTAGCGTCGGCTGCAGGACCTTTATTTATCGATGACTCAAAGGCCACGAATGCGGCGGCGAGTGAAGCGGCGCTTGATGCGGCGAGCGCATATCAACGTGACATCATCATATTACTTGGCGGTGTGCCCAAAAATGAGCCCTATGAAGGTTTGTTTGATAAAATCAAACAATATGATGCGCGTATCGTTGTTTTTGGTGATGCCGCCGAGCTGTTCGTTCAAGCTGCGTCAACATATGATGTTGAGGTCACGGGTCGGTACACAAGCCTCGCAGAAACCCTTGAGCACATCACACCGAGATTATCGACTTCGGACCTGTTATTACTTTCACCTGCATGCGCGAGTTTTGATGAGTTCAAAAACTATCAAAAACGTGGAGAATATTTTAAACAATGGGTAGTGGATTACCGCAGGAGCCAACATGAACAACCCAAGGCATCTTGAACTATTATTGTTTGTTGCCACCCTGTCTCTTTTGACGATTGGAATCATGTCTGTGTACTCGGCGAGTTGGCCTGAGGCTATAGGGCATACAGGCGACGCGATGTTCTATGGACATCGGCATGCCATATTTGCTGGTCTTGGTGTATGCGCGATGATGTGTACGCGACGAATCCAGATGAAGTGGCTGCTGAATTATCATCATGTCATCGCAGGTGCCGTGTTGTTGGGTCTGCTCGCTGTGTTGATTCCAGGGGTCGGCAAAAGCGTCGGCGGCGCACAGCGATGGCTGATCCTAGGTGGGTTTCGATTCCAGCCGGGCGAGTTCGCTAAGATTATGGTGTGTCTTTGGCTCGCTGCGCGGGCTGATAGTCCCATATGGCAGGCGGCGGGAGGGCGTCGCGCATTCTTTATCACATGGTCTGTTCCATTCGCCACCATGGTCTTGCTGATGCTTGAGCCTGATTTTGGAACAACGGTCATGGTGACACTCATCTGCGGACTATTCGTCTTCTTACGTGGCCTTTCGTTCGCTGCACTTGGGGGTGGGCTTCTATCAATCATCTTACTGGGGACGACGCTTATCGTGACGAGTCCGTATCGAATGCGACGGTTGTTGGCGTTCTTTGATCCGTGGGAGCATCGGTTCGATGTCGGCTATCAGATCACACAATCCCTTGTTGCACTTGGTCGAGGCGGATTGTTGGGTGTTGGCTTTGGTGAAGGGCGACAAAAACTCTTCTTTTTACCTGCGATTCACACGGACTTTATTTTATCAAATATCGGTGAAGAACTTGGCTTTGTCGGTGTGCTATTTGTCCTTGCAATGTTCGCAGTTGTCGCGGTCGCCGGTATCCATTTGATAAAGGGGCTCGAAGAGCATCGGCTACGTATGCTCGCGAGCTTGTTGCTCGTGTTGATTATGGGGCAGGCTGTTTTTAACATTGCTGTTGTACTTGGGCTTGTCCCGACAAAAGGCATAACGCTCCCATTTGTCAGCCGTGGGGGGAGTGCATTGATCGGTTTTATGATTGTCACGGGAATGTTGCTCTCATTGTCGCAAAACCATCAAAAGAACACCGCGGGGAGTGAGGTATGAATATTATCGTCACCGGTGGCGGAACGGGGGGGCACGTGTTTCCGGGCATCGCCATCGCCCGTTTGTTGCGTGAAACGGGTCACCATGTTGAATATGTAGGAGCCATTGGTGGCGCAGAAGAACGGCTCGTGCCGCCTGAGAATATCCCACTCCACTTGTTGAATGTGACAGGGGTGAAAGGAAAAGGCATCATAAAAAAAATAGCGTCTTTATTGAGGTTGCCGCTGTCATTGGTGAAGGCAGCACATATTATACGGCAGTCAAAGGCCGAAGCGGTGATTGGCGTCGGCGGATTCGCCTCTTTTCCGACTGTCCTGATGGGCCGCCTATTGGGGTGTCGCGTTGTAGTGTGTGAGCAGAATAGTGTGCCAGGTTTGACGAATCGACTTCTTGGGCGCTTCGCGCATCATGTCGCACTGTCGATTCAAGGTGCAGAATCATACTTTCCGGAGAAGAAGGGGCTGTTAACAGGAAACCCTGTTCGGCAGGTCTTATTTCAGGTCCCTGAACATAAACCAGGTGCTGATTTCCGAATCCTTGTTCTCGGCGGAAGCCTTGGCGCGCGTGTCCTGAATGAAGGATGCCCAGTTTTATTCTCTAATGTTGCCAATACCATCGACAGAACATTGTCGATCACACACCAATGTGGGCGAGGCGATGTTGAACAAATTAAAAATAGATATGCTGAACA
Organism: Myxococcota bacterium; assembly: GCA_020627505.1. Lineage (GTDB taxonomy): Bacteria > Myxococcota > UBA727 > UBA727 > JAHDBA01 > JAHDGS01. Next base: position 2,511 of record JAHDGS010000084.1, on the reverse strand, counting down.
TGGCCTCGAGCAAGTTGAGGTCCATGCGTTTATTCAAAATATGAATTTGGCTTATACGGATGCTGATCTCGTTGTATGCCGGGCCGGTGCTACAACGGTGGCTGAGCTGGGCGCAGTTGCGCGGCCAGCTATCTTCGTTCCGTTTGCGAAAGCAACAGATGACCATCAAACGCATAATGCCAGATCGATTGTTTCTGTGGGTGGCGCAGAAATGATTCACGAGGATGCACTAAAGACGCAAAAGGCGGCGACACTGCTAAAGACGTTGATCGATAACCCAGCCCAATTATCAAATATGGCCGCGGCGATGGCCAAAACGGCACGCCCGAACGCAACGCACGATATCGTCGACCTCGTGGTTGGCAAGGAGCAGGCTGTATGACGATGCAGTATGTTTATTTTATCGGCATTGGTGGCAGCGGAATGAGCCAACTTGCAATCGCGACGGCTCTCTTTCCGAGGTATGCTGTGTCTGGCAGCGATCAAAAGGATGGCGCTTATATTTCGTCGATAAAATCACAGGCACCGACAATCAATATTCATATCGGGCAATCCCAAAGTACGTGCGCGGCGCGCATCCAAGAGCATATGACAATTGTTGTGAGTACGGCGATCTCTCCTGAAAACCACGAGCTTGCCTATGCCGAATCGATTGGTTGTGAAATCGTTCATCGTTCGGAATGGCTATCGCGACTTGCGGCAGGGCAATCGTGCTTATCAGTGATGGGCTCACATGGTAAAACCACGGTAAGTGGTGCTATCGCTTACGTTCGAGGGCGGCTCGATGTGCCGGTTTGCCCCGTTGTCGGTGGCATATATGCGGCAGCCGTTCCTTATCAGTTTCATTTAGCAGATACGGGCCAAACAACATTGGTGATCGAGGCGGACGAGTCTGATGGTAGTTTTCGATGTTATACGCCGAGGACGATTGTCGTCACGAATCTCGAAGAAGAGCATGTTGATTTTTGGAAAAATGGGTTTGCAGAGTTGAGAGCAGCGGTACGGGAACATGTGACCCAAAAGAGCGTCAAGCATCTGATATTATCGCTCGACCCATCTCTCGACTTCCTCGCCGATATTGATGATGTCATTCGTTATGGCGAAGGCACTGCAGAAGGCAGTGTTCAATCCGGAAACTATGGCTTCAAAATATCAGATCGAGGGCCCTCGGGTATGACGCTCTCCTTGAGTACGCCTGATGGACGAGATTTTTCGATGACGACGGCCTTGCTCGGTCGGCACAATGCAGAGAATCTATGTGGTGCGTTCGCGGCACTCGTTGAATCGGGGCTGGATCCAGAACGGGTGACCACGTTCTTGGGGCAATATCCTGGCATGTATCGCCGAATGACCTTTGCTTGTCGAGAAGACGACTTTGTCGTCATTAACGACTATGCGCATCACCCGACAGAGGTTGCAGCCACTGTTGAAAGTGTCACGAATAGCTTCACCGATTTGCCTTTACACATCTATTTTCAGCCACATCGTCATTCGCGTTTTCGTTTTTTTGCAGAGATGTTCGCATCGGTCCTTTTAAAGCATCGGCAACGCATCTCGGTGTTGTACTTCTTCGATACTTTTGCTGCTGGCGAACAAGATACGGTTGAAGACAAACAAATGAGAGCGAATTTTTGTGCGACACTCATGGATGCAGGGATGAGGGTCCGCAGGTTAGATTTAAATGATGTCCAGATCGAAGGAGCGGACAATCGAGAGACAGGTGTCCATCTCATCATGGGAGCAGGTGATATCGCTCGATTGGGTATTTTGAAAGAGAGACAGGGATGAAAAAAACTGTACTCACCCATTTGAACAAGACTGAAGGCGTTTTGGCTATCGCCGATGTCCTTTTAGCTCAAAAAACAACGTTTGGCATCGGTGGGCCTGTTGATGTTTGGGTTGAAGTCAGTACTGTGGCAGCACTTCGCGAAGCGATAGCAATACTCGAAGGATGTGATACGCCATGGCGTATATTTGGTGGCGGTTCGAATGTTTTAGTTGGTGATGGCGGTGTTCGCGGTGCCTTGATAAGTCTTGTCGGAGAACTTGCCGCGATTGTTGTCGATGATGACAGAAACGTCACGGTTGGGGCTGGTGCAAAGTTCCCCAAATTGACGAAGACTTGTCTCGAGCTTGGGATGACATCAGCCATCGGTTGGATGGGCACGCCAGGACAAGTTGGTGGTGCCTTAATTATGAATGCAGGGACACGGGATGGCGAATTGGGAGATGTCGTTTTAGAGGTACAGGTGTTACGCAATGCAGATGTTATCTGGCTGTCAAAAGCAGCATGTGGTTTTGAGTACCGGCGCTCCGCATTCAAAAAAGAAGATATCGTTCTTCGGGCTCGACTTGTCGACGAACATGCCATCCCGAATAAGGTTGCCGAGATACGCACAAAAGCGAAGGCATTGCTGAAAAAAAGGCACTCAACGCAGCCAAAACATCGATCTGCAGGCTCAATTTTCAAAAACCCTGAAGGAGACTATGCAGGGCGTCTGATCGAAGCTG
>JAHDGS010000083.1 GCA_020627505.1 Myxococcota bacterium | reverse complement strand
GAGATTAGAAAATATTAAAATCACTAAAATGTCCACCCCACATTCAGTGCAGTCAGTAGTCCTAATTTCCCCAAACGGGCCGCTGCGCCTGATTCGTCCAGACCGGATAAATATCGATAGGCCCCACCCACATGTACTTCTGCCGTAAAGCCCATTTTAGCAGTGTATTTATAACCCAAGTATGTTTCCGCTGCTATGCCCGATCCTATTCCAGCTGAGAGATCAAGTTTTTCCGTAGAAAATGATCCAATCGCGGCCCCACCTATATGAAACCCCTTCATAAAATTGCCGATTAAGTAAATCCGATAACCTGCCCCTAAAAGTAGATATAAAGGATTCTTGGCATTTTGTTCCAGCTGACCACCACCACCATAAAAAAGAACTGAGGCATTTTCTGTTACACGCCCTTCTCCATTCAATCTCGAGATGCCCTGTTGCATATCCAGTACCGAGAAAGTGATTGATGTTTGCGCATCGTCAATATGTGCACTAAGTGTTGTTGAGGTACATAAAGTCATTAACAGTAAAAAAAATAATTTATTCATATGGGCTCCGTGATTAACCGCCACTATCAGCGCTTACTCATTAGAACCGCAACTTCATAAACATGTGCACGTCAGCTCAAAAATTAAATAGAATATTGTAAGCAACTCTCTGACATCTTGTCCGATAAGAACGTATATTCTTGAGGGAGAAGTGATGGGATTGATAAGAACCTATAATTTAAAGAAAAAACGACCTTATATAAAAACGGTCTTGTTCGGGAGCCTGCTTGCCCCTCCTGCGTTGGCTGGCGCAAACGATGGTTCGGCAGGTCAGCCCGGAATCTCAGCAGACCAGATCACAAGCGGATTTTATAAGAAGGCTGAGAATATTGAATCATGTATTGTATCGGAACTAGAGAAGAATTCAGATCTACCATCTGAATTTACGATCTCATTTTGTGTCAATAATAGCGGATTTGCTGTTGAAACCGAGCTACTCGAACGACAGGTTCGTACAACACAAATGGCAACTTGTATTCGTTCATCCCTTGAGTCTGAAAAAAGTTGGCCAAGTTACGCCGGCGAAGTCCAGTGCGCGGATTTCCCCATGATGCTTGAAAAGTCGTAGTTAATGAAACTTCACCAAAATATACCACAACACATAGATATATAAGAGGTGAATATGTCTGGCTATAACTATGTGAAATACCGAGAACTACCGACTAGAATCAAAGCTAATTTTGACCGTCAATTGAGAGAGGCGGGTTTCGAACCCCCAGTTGAAGGTACAGAAACAGAGTACGGCATATCAATGCCTGCCGATGATGGAATACTTGAATTAAAACTCAATAATGCGCTCACTTGGGCTGCGCAACAGAGTGGTGATCATTGTAAGGTCAGCCACAGAGAAGTTCGAGCTGCAATCAACCGATTCTTGCAAGTCAAAGCAACAGCCGAAACTGCCCGAGCGAATATTGAGAAATTATTGTCAGGACGAACGGTAGCGGAATAAGTCCCAGAGCAGTTACGAGTTTTCTAGCAAATCATCGATAAAGCTTAGTTGAATGCCACTTTCTTGATTTAAGTTCGCTGCTGGTTGTGGCAATAGACTTGCCGCACTCGGTACTATTGAAACAGCACTTTCCGGACGTGTTGATTTCTTCGATTTCAGGATATTAGGTACAATCAACCTCAGACCAAATTGGGCAGCAATTTCTTTTGCGCGCCGATGGCCTTGTTCTCGAACTTCTGCTGGTAGCATCTTTCGACTACCCGATAATCGCCCTCGACTATTATAATGCGTACCAGCCTCCCAAGAAGATCGCGCAAAACACGACCGCATCATCTCACGCTGCATTCGCGATAACTGCGACCAAATACGTGGCTGTTTCCCTCGAAGCATCGTCAAGTATCGAACCTCAACACCGGTTGCACCAGCCTCCTTTGCTGCCCCCATGACGGCTTCAAGCGATTGCTGCCCATCATTAATCATCGGGACCAAAGGTGCCAACCTTAAAATAACATGTGCCCCACGCTTTCTCATAGCACGGATGAGTCGCAACCTTGCAGAAACTGGGCCGCCCTCGCCAGGCGTTAATTGAGCGACAACCTTATCTTCAATCGATGGTATCTCGATTTCGAGTTCAAGCCGATTACCAATATGTTCCCAAGCTGCCCCAAGCGCCTTTGGCAAAGCGCCAATAAGACCTGAGCGGGTTTTCCAAGTCAATGGCACTTCTTGTTCACCGAGGTATTGCCACAGTCTGGTTATCGCCATCAAAACACGATTAAGGTTTGGCTCAGGCTCGCTCAGTGGATACGAAAACAATGCCTCAAGACCAAGAATGTTGACGCGGTCGATATGCAGAACACGTTTTTCTTCTAATTCTTCATCAAGTCGTTCAGCGAACTCGGTGGCATCGAAGTCCAAAAATGCAAGGGTTCCATCAGATTGACGTCGCAGTGGCTCGATAAAGATTTCAAAGGATCCCGTCTCAACTTCAATAACAGAAAATGACCAATCACGGATGGCGTGTGGTTTACACTTGACATGAAATTGATCTCTAGCAAACATTATATAACTCTTTGTTTTTTAATAGATCGTTTAAGTACATTGATCAACAGGCACCCAGGCCTGCAACATTTCTCTCTTGCCTAGCGCTCCCTCTTTAATCTTTATACGGTATCCACTCTGTTCTAAGGCCTTCTTTATCATTGTTCGACTCGCATAAGATACCCACAAACCTCCAGACACCTGAACGTCGAAAATCTCTTTAAAAACAGTGATTTGCCATAATTCAGGTTGAGCATCGGGCGAGAATGCATCAAACATAACAACATCGACGCTTTTTTTAAGTATAGACAAATCTCTCAAGCATTTAATATCATAGACGATTTTCTGGAGGCCAAAGTCCACTGTTTCTTGCGTAAACCGTGTGAAGCCTCCTTCATTAAAAGACGATCTCCAATCAGCCTTGATATACGGTTCCATTTTTGAAAAGTCTGCCTGCCAAAAATCCTGCTGTGTATCCATATCAAGGGGGTAAAGATCGAGCGAGATATACTCAACATCGATCCGCTCAGATTGAGCCCAATTATAGACGCATATGCAATTCACCCCTGTACCAAATCCCATTTCAAGGATCCGTACTCTCCGCTTTTTTTGATGTTTTTCGCGCCATGCCATACATCCGTTTTTGATGAAGACATGGTGCGCTTCTTCGAAAATTCCCTGACGATTATGAAAGAAGTCGCCGAGTTGGTTGTCAAACAACCCCCGTCCCCGCTCATCTTCTCGAATTTCGTAACGCTTCATAATCAAGTGTAACAAATACAGCTTTAGTCTGCTGAAGTTGTCTCGCTTTCTTCATTTAAATAAGCCATTTCACTTAAATCAAAATCGATAGGTAGTGGCTTATTATTTCGCCACGCCCCGATGTGTAAATGTGGATGGCGCGAGAAGCCATTGTTACCAACATTACCAACAACCTGCCCTCGGGTCACCTGTTCCCTTTCTTTGACATCAATTCGCTCAAGATGTGCCAGAACAACATGAAAACCATCGTCACGCACAATCACAATCTTTGAAGCTAATCCCTCCCCCATAGAACCAGGGCTATTTTTACCGGCACTCCGACTAACAGTCTTAACGACCCCACTGATAGGCGCATGTACCTCAGCCTGATAAGTGTACCAATCTTCATTTCGGTAGCCGTCACGCTTATAGGCACCAAGCCAGATTCGTCCACCTCGGTTAATCATTTTTTGTGTAAAACAGTCTTTGCCTAGCGCATCCCCCAATTCTGAGAGCTGCCCCTCCCAATGATCAATACACGTCAAAAATCCGGTCAAGGGTGGATAGAGGCGAAAACGATACTCGGGTGCCGCTTCATCGGCAGGTTTCCCATCATCTTGGGCTAAGATATCTAGCTGCACAGATAATAATGCACCGAAAAGACCTCCAATAACCAGTAGGCCGACCACTCTTGTAAACTTCAACAACATAATCCCAGTTTAACATATCCTATATCATCACAAACATTATGCATTGATCTCGCCAAAATATTTGTGAGCTGCATATCTCAGGTGCACCCATCGAAATGTAACCTAAATGAATAAATAGAGAGAATAATATGTCGACAACAATATCTAAGGTTAGAAGAGTGTGGAATACCCTCGTCACAGCTGACGATGGTCTATGTACAGAAAAAGAACTTGATGCACTTTTGAGTATCGGCTTTAGTGAGCGAACAGGCGCCGTAACCAAGGGCACAAAAAATTTCTTAAAGAACAAATTTGTAAACCAGAACGATGACTTTAGCATCGAAGCCGCAGATTTTTTGCAAGGCTATTTACTCGCGGAAGGCTTCTCGCGTAAACAACTGGGTTTGCCCAACCTGAACAGTGCATCACTCAACTTATTTAATACGCTCAGTAATTCTGAAAAGTTGAAGGTTTTTCTTGAGCCTGTTGCATATCGAATTGACGGATCTGATTTAAGTGAATCTGGTCTATCGCTCGGAGATTTAGCAGGTCGCTTTTCAGCGACACCAATTCGTATTGTCAATACAATCCAGGACGCCACCATTCGTCAAAAAGCGTTAGACCGTTACGATGAAGCCAAAAATGAAGGCGAACGATGGGGTGCAGAAAACAACCCTGACGTTTATGTGATTCAGGATGACAACGGAGAGGTCTGGGGCTATGCCATTTATAACCACGGTTCATATATGAGTGGAATCTGGGATAACACAACATTTTACGATGCCGACTTCAGCCAAATCGAGTCCGTTGGTTACGCGGAGTAAGGAGCAAATAATGAACATCGATAACGCAATCAACTATATCCAAAACAGACTTCGTGCAGGTGCACCGATGGGTGCAAACACAAAGGCCGAGCTGCAAAATCAGCTTGAAAAAGCAGAAAAATACAACACCGGTATGGGGCTCCTAAGCATTGGAGCTGGTGCGGCTGGCACACTGGGTACCATGATTATGATGAAAGCCATTGCCCTGGCACCGGTAATCGCGGTTCCTGCCTATCTTCTCAGTGTGTTGAATGTATATCTTGGTGCACGCACATTCAGCGATGGAGAGCAAGCACAAGTCGCTCAAGATCTTTTATCTCGTGTCAAAGAGGCGTAAAGCATTTTCGCCAAAACACGAGAAAGCCACCCCTTGAGGTGGCTTTTCTTTTTAAAGAAAGGTTTAGATTACTTAAGTGTAACTTTAGCGCCAGCCTCTTCAAGTTTCTTTTGAAGGTCTTCTGCTTCAGCTTTAGAAACGCCTTCTTTGATGACTTTTGGTGCAGCTTCAACCATGTCTTTTGCGTCTTTCAGACCAAGACCTGTGACTTCACGAACAGCTTTAATCACTTGGATTTTCTTCGCGCCGATATCAGTCAACTCAACGTCGAATTCTGTTTTCTCTTCTGCTGCACCGCCGCCAGCACCTGCACCTGGTGCCATCATCATCATGCCGCCACCTGATGAAGCTTCTACGCCCCATTTTTCTTCAAGTGCTTTGATCAATTCTGATGCTTCCATCAATGTCAACGCTGATAAGTCTTCTTGTAGTTGTTCTAGGTTTGCCATTTTATTCTCCTAAATATTAAATATCTTTCTTTGATATCGTTAGGCTGCTTATGCAGCTTCTTTATCTTTGTCCACTTTAGCCTGTAGCACGCCAACAATCTGTTGAGCAGGTGCTTGCACTTGAGCCAAGAGTTTCGATGGAACCGCTTGAATTGTACCAAGTAGTTGTGCACGTAGTTCCTCAAGACTTGGCATTTTCGATAGCGCCTCAACGCCAGCCTCATCAAGACGACCACCTGAGCCGAAACCTGCTTTGACGGTGAACTTCTTATTTTCTTTCTTGAAGTTCATCGCAATCTTAGCAGGTGCGACCGCATCATCTTTACTCCACGCAATCGCAGTTTCTTCTTTAAAGTCATCTGAAACGACTTCAAGGTCAGTGCCTTTGATTGCAATTTTGGCAAGGGTATTTTTCACAACGCGGTATTCAACACCCGCTTCATGAAACTGTAGACGCAGGTCAGAGACCTCGCTCACAGTCAACCCCTTAACAGATGTCAAAACCATACATTCGACATCTGTCAGTGCATCCTTCAGAAAGGCTAATTCTTGTTCTTTCTTTGAACGCTCCATTATCCATTTACTCCTTCGGGCGAATGCCCAATAAGCTATGAAAACCCTTTTTCAGCCAACAAAAAAGCCAGCTGTTAAAGCTAGCGAAACAAGTCATTCTTTAGAGTCTTTGGCCCAGACTGAGCGGCAAACCTATCGATTGTCATGTCTCGACCGGAGATTAAGCCTTTTCGAATGAGCGGGCACCGGTTGTCTTCAACGTGATCCGTAGATCGAGTCTTGTTATAGCTTGTTTTTGTGGGGTGTCAACTGATTGAGTTAGCAAAATCTTACCTATATATACCGCCCCTTCGACAGGCTCAGGGAATTAACATTTTGTCCCTCTCTATCTTTCTAAAGCCAATGAAGTACTTTGCTTATCTTTGTTAAACTTTATCGCCTCAGTAAAGCAAATCTCAAGTGGTCACGCCACACACCATTGATTTGAAGATATTTTGGGGACATCCCTTCTTGCTTAAAGCCGAGTCGCTGGGCCAACGCGATCGAATTCTATAATCAATATCAAAGCGATAAACGACTAAAAGAACAATTGGTAAAGGAGTCTATAGAAGTGGCTTCCGACTCCATGGACATCCTTGACGAATTCGAAGAGCTAGATTGATGTCTGCTATACCTATCCGGCAATTCGATATTTGGGTCGCCAATTTGAGTAAGCGCATGGGAACAGAGCCTGGCAAACAGCGTCCTGTTATTGTTGTTCAATCGAACCTGCTTAATGAAGCACGTTATCCGTCAACCTGGGTATGTCCTTTGACAACTTGTCTGAGTCAAAACGCATCGATATTACGTGTATATGTTAATAAAGCATCAAATGGATTAGATGCAAACTCTGAGATTGTCGTCGACCAACTCAGAGCAATCGATAACATTCGCCTCGTTCGCCAAATAGGCCAAATACCCTTAAGTGTTCAAAAGAGCTTGCAAAAAAATCTCGAAATCATCTTGAGGTAAGCCTTGTGGTTATTCTACAAATTTTAATTGCTGTGAGGTCACTCTTTTGTTTCGCCAGAACGAACACCTTGAGCAGCCCCTCATCTAAATCCAACCATCTATAAGTTGCGATTCGTCGGTTCTACGTTCTCGCTTCGGCGCAGAGCAAAGCATCACTTCTATCGCAATCAGTGTTGATACGTCCATTGGCCGGGCGAAAACATAGGATTCTGATTCACAGAACTCTGTATTGAAAGTCGTTTCCAACCAAATTGATAAAAGTTGGGAAAATTCGCCAAAATCCTTCCACTCTGAATAGAAACAGCATCACAATAAAAGGAGACATTATGAATATTATGAACACGACATCAAAAGCACTCACGAGACCTCAGGGTATCGAAAACGCAGCTTTACATAACTCTAAAAGCGACCTCTTTGACATGACTGTCGGCGCGGCCGCAAGCTATAGTGCTTCTGCAATGCTTGCTTTCAAAGGACTTGATGTTGCGCTTGAATCATGTAGTTGCTCAACAGAGTACTTGCCATGGTATGGAGCAGCATTTATGGCAGTCGTTCTTGGTACGTACCTTGGTTTTACTGCGGCGTCAAAGAAAGAAGATGATGCAGCAGTAGACTTGAAAGCCCAGATCTTGAAAAAAGCATAGATTGATTTTTTATCAAAATAACATAAAACCTCTGTGGTACTTCTAACCAGAGAGGTTCTATTTGTAGTGAGTCAAAGATAGACGCTTTATTAGAATCGTCTTCCAGAGAAAGAGACAGGATTGACCTGGGAGCTTTAGTCACACACATAACTTAGCAAAGTAAAAATACATAATCGACAATCAAAAATATGACCCAACCCACTCAAATCGAATCATACGTCAAACAAACTCTCACATTTCAAATGCGCAATGGTGTTGACGCCACGCATGATGTTTACACACATGCGCAAAGCCAAAATGAAAACGAAAAAGTCGTCGTCATCATTCAAGAACTACCGGGGATTGGGCAAGAGACATTGTCACTCGCCGATAAATTCCATGCAGAAGGTTATACAGTCGTGCTACCGCATTTGTTTGGACCAATCGGAACAACATCAGTCATTGGAAACACCCTACGGGTCTTGTGCATGAAGAACGCGTTTAAAATCTTTGCGAAAAATCAGTCGAGCCCAATCGTCGATTATTTATCTCAGCTCTGCAGCCACATAAAAGAAGAGAATAAAGTGAAAGGTGTCGCTGTGATTGGTATGTGTCTGACGGGCAGCTTCGCGATTTCATTGATGGCGAATGACGATGTATTGGCAGGTTTTGCCTCTCAGCCCTCTTTGCCGGTCTTTGCACAAGGTGACTTGCACATAAGCCGAGAAGAAGTGACGGAGATTAAAAAAGGCATCGACAAGAAAGCGCCGATGCATTGTGGTCGATTTGGGAAAGATATGCTGTGCCAAGGCAAACAATTCAAAGCACTTGATAAGACGTTTAATGAAGATACACATCAGAGAATCATTTTTCACGAACTTCCTGGAAAGGGCCACTCTATTTTGACACTTGATTTTGTCGATGAAGAGGGTCACCCGACGGAAAAGGCTTTTCAGGAAGTCCTTGGCTACTTTGATTCTCAATTGGCTTAGTCGCCTTAAGGGCTTTCGTCATTTGCGTCGCACAGATTTTTGATACGTCAAATCATCAATTCGATATCCAAACACACGTACCCTATCTGCAACTTTTCCACACAATTCGAAACCTAAACGCTCGTATAGCCGGATCGCTCGGTGGTTGTGCGAAAAGACATTCAATTCAATAATATCAAGGCCATCTGCAATTTCAGCAAACTCCAGTGCGGCATCCATCAACTTCCTTCCAAAACCCTTGTTTTGATATTCGGGCTCTATGCCAATACCCAAGGTCGCCCGATGCATTTCGGGCTTGATATCGCCTCCATAAAGATCGACATGCCCAACTATCTGTCTATTGGCCCACAAGCACCAAATCCTCTTCCATTTTGATTCTGTAATTAGTTTCAGAAGCTGATTATTGATAACGTCCTTTAAACGTTCGTCAAAAATATCAAGATACTCTTCATGTGGAGAAAAGATGTCTTTCAGAACAGGACCATTTGATGACTCGAGCCGACGTGAATGAGCAAGGAAATACTCCGAGTCGTCTTTTCTTAATAATGAAATCGAGTACTTCATTTCCATCTTCTCGTTGCCTAACGTACCCTGCTCAAAAGATTGGGTTCATATACATCATACTCCAAGCAAGGACTCACATGCCCTAGACCCGGTATGCGATCGAACACCTCTGCGGCGACGTCTGCTGCTGAAACATAGCTATCTTCTCCAAGGGCAATCTTCGCGGGGTTAAGAATATTTAAATAACAGGGATTTAATACAGGGTTTTTAAACTTTCCTTCGTCGCGCCACCAATAAAAGAGGGTATCTGCCGTCCATAGGTATCCGAATGGGTATGCTGTTGGGTTTTCTCGCCATGACGCGATACGAGCCTTGGGCACACGGTAATGATTCGAACGCTCTTTGGTTATCAAAAGTGCCTCATCCAGCGTCTGCTCTGCGATATCGAGCGCCTGTTCATTCCGTCCGAATAAGGGGTTCACACCATAGGCATACAAATTTTCGACTTGTGTTGCCCGTAAATAGTTCATCGCTGCACCATCATAAAACTCATTCAGAATATTCAGCCACTCGTCATCAACTGGATCTTGGGTCTCATAAATATATCGATAGTTCGCTAATGCATGTTCAAACCGAGTGCGCATCTCACGAAGAAGAGGTCGAACATGGTTGTTGTAACTGCCATAATAAACCCGTGGGTCCATCAGGTCATGCGGATCAAGCCTCGTCGGTTGAGTTGGACGAATCGGAATCGAAGGAACCTCTTCCGCGAGCTCACTCACCTCATCCCATGTTTCTGTTCCTTGGAGATAGGCCTGCCCATTACGATCTTTAATATGATCTTGCCTTCTCTCATCAACCATGCCTTCGATCAGTACTTCATGCTGCATGTCAGCAACTTCAGTAATCCAATCTACAAGGTCTTCTGTGCCATCAAAAGGCTCAAATATATATCGTAGTAGCTCTCTAAATGCTCTTGCTTCATCATACTCAAGCAATGGGTCCCAAGCAGACTTTGCGGCAACAACATCATTCAACCAATATCCCCACTCCCAACCGGTTGAAAAGTTACTCTGCCCATAGATTCTTGAGCCGGCATATTCACCTTGTCCCATCAATCCATTTTCTTCATCGTCTGCAATAAGACGTATATCATGAAAGCGACGTTCGGCGTATATTGGTAAAAACAATGGAACATCAATGTCAAAACTAACCCAGTAAGCAGTCTCAGCAGAAAATGAGACCTTTCTTTTTCCAGCTTCTTCTCTTAAGTACTGCCGCATATGCGTGAAATCCTCATTACCATATGTCGGCGCTCTATCATCGAGCGCATAGTGTTGAACAGTGTGAACACTTGTCACAATACGATCATCGGCAAAACGTGAAATAAAATTAAAATTCACATCCTCTCCCGCTTCAGTACCATCTCCATCCAGCGCAACATCTTGCCCCGCCGTGATATGAGCAGATGTCGCGAGTTGAGCACTATTATATTCATGATCCATCAACTCAGCCAAAGCATTCATCCATGCGAGTGTTTTTTCCGGATTTGATTCCGTAAACTCACTGGATCCCAAAGCAGCTCCGACGCGATCGAACCCACAATCTAATGCCAATCGAGCCCTTTCACGTATTTGAGAGAGTTGCACATCTAGCGGGTCATCTTCATTCTCGACAAGTCGCCATGCATGTTGTTGTTTTTGTGATAAAGGCAAACCAATTCCAACTTTCAGCCCATACGCATGTGCAATATCGACAAGCATCTTGATTCGCTCAAATCGTTCTAGTGAATAATCGAAATTCGGTCGCCCCATCCGAAGCAAAACCCAACTGGTCGCATTCCGCCCATTCGCAAGCAGCCAACCCAGCAATTGATGCCACTCTGGAAGTAATCGCAGAAAACCTTCTTTATCTGTCGTTCCATACGCGTCGAGCCCTTGAAGTAAATCTGTCAACTCCAATGGGTGCATCGTATGTAGATGGATCTTTCTTTGTTGCCAACGTGGAGACGTCTCGATATTTCTAATTTTCAGCCAATCTAATTGCGCTGGTCGAATCACACGCAGTGGATGTAAAAATCGGAAATCCAGCTGTTCTAGCAATCGATATGCGCCAAAAGCAAGACCGATATTCCCATACACGCGCGCGCCCGTTTGAGGTTTTCCCGTCACGTAGATATAGAGTTGTTCGCCCCGCCATTCTTTTTCAATTCGAAAGCCTTCTTCACGCAGATCTTTACTACTATCATCAGCATCTTTGAAGAATATTTGTACGGCCGCTGGGGAATTCCGACTACTAGCATAAGTATCTATCATTTGCATTTGCACGTCGACACCAAAATACTCAAGCTGCCCTATAAAACTCTCCAAGGCGCGTGAAGGCATATGTTGACTCGCAATCACTTCGACAAGGTCTGGTCGTATTTCAGGCTCATTAATATTTTCTAAAAATGGTTCAGCTTCATCCGAAAGGCGATCTAATTTGGTTGTACCCGCAGACATATTCGACTTATCTTTCTCACTTGAGCCACATCCATTACTTATGAAAAGACTTATTACTGAGAATAAAACGAAAAGATACTTATGTGTGCTCATATCTTTCTTCCTATATATGTGTTGTTTCATGGCAGGTTAAAGTATCATACCCGACTTGGCAATAGCGCGTCTTTTCGGCATACAGTTATTTCGATGTCAATTATTTTTGTATCTCTGTCTTTGTTGCTGTTCACCGACTGTGCCTGCGGGGACGATACACTTAACACGCTTGAGCCTGAAGCAACAAGCACAAATCATGGTGATGCTGAAACTGATATTCAGCATATACAGGACGATCCGACCCAAGGACCAACAAATACGGAACAAGAAGAAGAAGTCGAACAACAGAGGCCTATTGAAGAAAATCCTATTCAAGAGAAACAGCCTTCTACTGATCTTGCACATATCAATGGTATTTTTTGTACAGGGAATAATGGTTTCCCAATTCGTGATGCGAACGTTCACCTACGT